>DEFH01000027.1 GCA_002350705.1 Ruminococcaceae bacterium UBA2857 | reverse complement strand
TACATAGGTTTTTATAAATTTGTAGTAACTGTTTTTATTCCCATGATACTGGCACTCCACGAAAACCGAAAGCTGTTGGCCTTTGTTCCGCTGCTGGTATTTTTTCAGATGATTGTATATATTTTAGCAGACTATGACAAAGTATATCAGTATTCTTCCCCATCCGGGCAGGAATGGGAACTAACCGGTATAGACTGGCACATCACATCGGCAATTCTTCTGGGAACCATGCTGTTATATGCTCTTTCATGGGTAGTATCGGTTTGGATTTTCTCAAAGAAAGATTTTTGAGGGAGCGTGCATCACATGAAAGGACTGTTTTTGAAAGACCTGTATTTTATGAAAACATATTATCTGATAATGGCTGTCATTGTACTGCTGTATGGTATTTTGAGTATGGGAAGGTATGCATCTCATGGCCTGGACGTTATTTTTACCGAAACGGATATGATAAGAATCTCCATCTATACCATACTGATTACATCCGTTATGACCGTTGGAATCTTCCATATCGATGAAAATGACAAATGGCTGCATTATATCAACACAATGCCCGTTACAAGAAAACAGTATATTTCCGCAAAATATCTGACAACACTGTCGGGAGTAACGGGGATATTTATCCTGATGGCATTGATAACCATGTTCTCCGATTCGTCGGGACAAATATTATTGTATCACAGGAATATCATTATCACTATACTGACAGCATCTTCCGGTATGGGACTGATAATACCTGCCATTGCATTTCCGCTCATGCTGAAATTCAGACAGTTCCACAGCCGGACAATTCTGATAGGAATCGGAATCCTGTTCGGTTTCACAACCGGCGTACTGCGTTGGAGCTATTATTTGGATATGCCGGTACGAAGCAATCTGTCCCTGCCGGCATCCGTATTTTTGACTGCCGTTGTATTGTATGCGTTGTCGTGGCGGTTGTCGGTGCGGATGTTTGAGAAAAAGGAACTGTAAAACAAATCTCCCTGTCTGCAAAGGCAGGGAATTCGTTTTGTAAAAAAATATTGCAATTTGATGGTTGTTTTTTTGTGCAGGGTGGATTATAATAGAAGTGTTACTTTTACGGAAAGAAAGGATTTTTCTATGAACTGGACAGAAATCATTGCAGAGGTAAATGCCAAGGACATTGATACAGCAGGAAATATCGCTCAGATGACGGTGCCCTATGGTATCTATATCGAAGATTATTCCAATCTCGAACAGGAGGTTCTGGAAATTGCCAATATCGACCTGATTGATGAGGAACTGCTCAAACAGGACAGAACCAAAGGCAAAATCCATATCTATATCAGCCCCGAAGATAATCCAAGCGAGGCGGTATCTTTTCTGAAAGAGAGATTTGCCGCTGAAAAGATTGATTATCAGATTTATTCGGATGACTGTGACGTGGAGGCCTGTCTTGAAAACTGGAAAAAGTATTTCAAGCCCATGAATATCGGAGAAAAATTATTGATTCGCCCGATATGGCGTGACGATTACGAGCCCAACGGAAGAATTGTGATAAATCTGGAACCCGGTCTTGCGTTTGGCACAGGCACACACGAAACAACAAGACTTTGTTTGCAGGCGTTGGAAAAATATGTTACCAAAGGCTGTAAAATGCTTGACGTAGGCTGCGGAAGCGGTATTTTATCCGTTGCGGCTTTGCTGTTGGGAGCAGAATCCGCCATTGGTATTGATATAGATGAACTTGCCGTAAAGGCCTCTGTTGAAAATGCCGGACTCAACAACGTAAAGGACAGATATACAGGTATCAGAGGCAATCTTGCCGATAAAGTAGAGGGCTGTTTTGATGTGATTACTGCCAATATCGTAGCAGATGCCATTATCATGCTTTCTGCCGATATTGAAAAACACATGAACAATAAGACGATTTATATTATGAGCGGCATTATTGATTCCAGAGCAGATGATGTTCTGACCGCCCTGCCCGATACACTGCAAGTCGTAGAACAGTATGAAGAAAAGAACTGGCTTTGCCTTGTGGCAATGCGGAAATAATCGGGAGGCTTAGCATGAAATTCAATAAAGATACTTCCAATCTAATTTTTTCGGCATTTTTGGTGACGGCATTTATCATATGTTCGTATTTTTTCTCGATTCTCATACAGGATTCCTCCACTCTGAACGATACAGGCAAACTGTTTTTTACGGCACTGGTATATGCGGTATTCGGATTAGTGCTTTTCTATGCAACAAGAGTCGGTGACGGAAAACAGGTCAGACGTTTTTCGCTTTCCACTCTTTTGATAATGGTGATCCCTGCCTTTTATATTATCATGGCAGGCATTTCCCCCAACCTTCCTTTTTCCGAACAGATTCATGCTCATTCGGAAATCGTCAGTATTGCGGCTGTTGCTTTCGGATACGGTATCCCATATACGTTCCTCAGCGGATATGAGCTTGACCGCTCCCGTTCGGGAAAACCTCAGCCTCAAAAAACCGCTCCTGCCGAAACAGAAAAAGATGCTTTTGATGAATTAGCGGAGATGGTTTCAGACCATACTGACAGTGTGGAAAACAATGATTTATCAGACAAAGGAGAATAATTATCATGTCAGAATGTACTCATGACTGCAGTTCCTGCGGTGAAAGCTGTTCTTCCAGAGAGAGTGCGTCTTCTGCCGATATGACAGAAAAACTCAATCAGTACAGCTCTGTAAAAAAAGTGATCGGTATTGTCAGCGGCAAAGGCGGTGTCGGAAAATCCATCGTCACCTCATTGCTGTCTGTGATGTTCAACAGAAAGGGCTATGATACCGCAATCCTCGATGCCGATATTACAGGTCCGTCCATTCCGAAAGCCTTCGGCATTACAGAAAAAGCCTACGGCTCCGAAAAGGGCATTTTGCCTGCTGTGACATCCTCGGGCATTAAAGTAATGTCCGTCAATCTGCTCTTAGAGAATGACACCGATCCTGTTATCTGGAGAGGTCCTATTCTTGCAGGCACCGTGAAGCAGTTCTGG
Source organism: Ruminococcaceae bacterium UBA2857 (assembly GCA_002350705.1). GTDB lineage: Bacteria > Bacillota > Clostridia > Oscillospirales > Acutalibacteraceae > UBA1213. The sequence goes on along the minus strand of DEFH01000027.1, from coordinate 41,983 downwards.
ACAGAGGTTGTCTGGGGCGATGTGGATTATATGTTTGTGGATATGCCGCCCGGAACAGGTGATGTTCCTTTGACAGTGTTCCAGTCACTGCCGCTTGACGGCATTATTATTGTCACCTCTCCGCAAGACTTGGTATCCATGATTGTGGAAAAGGCTGTCAAAATGGCTCAGATGATGAATGTCCCGATTCTCGGTATCGTGGAAAATATGAGTTACTTTGTATGCCCAGACTGCGGCAAAAAACACTATCCGTTCGGTGAGAGCAAATTGGAAAGCATTGCGGAAGAATATGGTCTTGCTATTCTTGGAAGACTTCCGATAGATCCATCCAATGCCAAAGCCTGTGATGAGGGCAAGGCAGAAAGTATTCTGAATCCCGATGCAGAAAAAGCCGCTGATAAACTTGAAAATATCATTGGTAAACTGTAATTTTACAAGACTGTCATAACAATATGACAGTCTTTTTCTTGCAAAAAAACACATTGTGTTATATAATAAAGAATAAGGAAGTGACCATATGGATTACCGCAAACAATATGAAAGTCTGCAATTCAAAGACGATTTCATGTTTGGCGTTGTCATGAGCGATATGAGTATCGCCAAGCGTGTTCTGAGTGTGATTCTGGCTGAGGAAATTCCCGATATTGAAAACTGCGAACTGCAAAGAACCGTACAGAATGACACAATCAGTCATGGTGTACGCTATGATGTATATATCAGAACCTCTGACGGCACAAAAGTATATGATATTGAAATGCAGACCGTTAACAATGACTTTCTCCCTAAAAGAAGCCGCTATTATCAGTCGGCATCCGACATGGATTTTTTATCCAGAGGACAGATGTACAAAGCATTGCCTGCCACCTATATCATATTCATCTGTGAATTTGATTTGTTTGAAAAAGGTAATGCTGTTTACCGATTTGAAAACTACTGCATAGAGGAAAATCTCAGACTTGATGATCAGGCTTATAAAATTTTTCTCAATACCGCAGGTCAGACACCACGAAAGGAGCTGCAAAATCTTATGACCTATCTCAAAGACAATCTGCCAAATGACGAACTGACACAGGATATTCAAAATAAAATTCAGGATGCACAGCATGACGGAAAACTGTATTCTGCTTATGTCAAAGAGCAGCAGAATGCCATGCTCCTTCTGGAAAGAGCAAGAGCCGAAGGTGAAGCAAAAGGCAGAGCCGAAGGTGAAGCAAAAGGCATTGCCAAAGCAATCATTATGCTGAAAAATGTGGGAGCAACCATGGAAATGATGGTGAATAATCTGGTAACAGAATATTCTATGAATCGTGAAGATGCCGCCGCCAAAGTCAAGGAAGTGCTTGCTCAGGCTACCTAAATAAAAACTTTTTCGTCACCTTAACAAATAAATTGACAAATTTTGACAAATTGCAAGTAAACCAAAGTGGTATTGATTTTTTCTCAGAATAAGTGTATCATTCTTTATGAAATGATAAATGACAAGGAGTTTTTTGTGTGAGCACTTATACTTATGAGATTACTAAAACACAGGAATATGTGGAAGAAGTCGGAATGACAGAGGTTTACGGCATACAAATTTCCAATGCCAATCAAAAGCTCGCCCGCAAGAAAGGCGAATCCTGTCGGATAGACGGCATATCCCCTGTTTATCGTGAAATCGAACAGTTCAGGGCACTGCTCGAAGAAATGGAATTATACCCTGTCCATCTGAAAGACGTGGTGGAAGACTTCCTTTGCTGAAAAAAACAAAATCGCCTGTATGATGACAGGCGATTTTTTCATTTCTCCCAAAAGACAGGAGAATATTCTATTCACGCTTTGAAACAGGCTTGACGGAAACACCTTGCAAAGCAGGAACACAGGACGGAGGAATTTTATTTTCCCGTCGTGTCAGCTCCTCGTAAAAGGTGTAAAGCGTTTGCACACCATTTTCCAAAATATAGTAATGCCGGATATACGGTATCATTAAAGCAAGCAGTGCTGTCAACAGAATCAGCATGGAAAGTTCCCGATAAAACAGCAGTACCATAAAAACTGCCATTGTCAGCAGGGCAAACAAAATCGTCACTAACAGATGAATCAGTCTTTCATGCTGCCAAAAACCGATTTCTGTCAGCAGTTCCTGTTTCAGTGCTTCAAGATTACCGATAGTTTCACCGCTTTCCAGCAGCATCTGAATTGAATATATATAGGCTTTGAGTTTTTTTCCCATGATTCACACCGGTTTCAGAATATGTTATGCTGTATTTTTCTCTCCATCACGTAATCTTCACAGATAAAGCCGCCCCCAATATCAATATTGACAGGTCTGATTTTTTTAAAACCCAGATGTTCATAGACATTGATAGCGAAGCTGTTTTTTCTTTCGACATTCAGCCTGATTTTTTTAATATGCTGAAAGCCGTGTTCCGGAGATAAAAAGAGGGCTTCCAGATGGGCAAGCGTTCTTCTGGCAAGCCCCTGCCGCCTGTATTCTGCCTTGATATACAGCCTTGACAGAAATACATAATCATCCTCCAAGCTATAGCACAGATACCCCGCCAGATCGCCATCAACCATCAGCATATAATAAATACAGCCTTCGGAGATCTGTTTTTTGAGAGCCTCTCTGGACTGGAACTTTTGAAGCATATAGCTGATTTGTTCCTCGGAAAGAATTCCCTTATAGTAATTGTGCCATACATGGTTGGCAGCTTCTTCAACTTCAAGTATCTGTTTTTCTGTTGCCACAGGCATTACATCAAATCTCATCAAAATTCCCCCTATGGATAATGTCAGGTCAGCAGTCAAACTTACTTGGTACAGATACCTGTTTTTTAACGACGATCTCTTTCAATACGTTCACGTCTCACATCGGTATCGACAAGTATGTCTTCCGAGTCTGTCAGCTCCAGCGGAGCCTTGTTGTTGTAGGGATAGGGTTCGGTGCGTCCGTTGAACTTATAACCACGGTAAATCATGACAACAGCGGCAATGGTGCCGACGGTACTGATTAAAAAGGAAATGCCGATAATTTTGAACCAGTTCACCGGCGGATTGCGGTCATAATCGTCATAATAATCATAAGCCATTGTTTCAACGGAATAGGCAGTGTCAGGCGTTGTCTGAACCTGTGCGGCAGCACTGACGGAGACGGCACCAAACAGCAGGATCATTGCCACAATCAGCGTGGCGGAGCATTTCATCAGGAAGTTTTTGATTTTCATAGCAGGAAATAACCTCCCAGTATACAAATAATCATCAGGGCGATGAACAGCCCAATGCCAAACAGTGCCAGTTTTCCCTTGTCGCAGGGAAGTTCACCGTATGTTTTTCCCGTCTGGCCGTTCATGGCATAAAGATAGTTTTTGCCTTCATAGCTGAATGTCATCATCCATACGGGCAGCAGAGCATATTTCCAGGATTCTTCCAGCGTTTTCTGCTGAATATCGTCAATCTGAACCCTGTCATAATTCATCGTTCCCTCATAGATTTTTCCGGCATAGCCAAGCAGTTCATCATCGACGGCTTTCTGCACAGCATCTCTTTCCGTATCACGCTTTTCGGCGAGGAAGCCCGACAGATAGGCCATCGTAAACGGACGCATTTCATTGTCATCATAAGGATTGACATATTTCATCGCATTATGGTCTTCTTTGGCTAATGCGGAGTGCGGAAAACCCTTGAAATCAATTTTACCGACACGTTTTACTTTGTAGGTTTTTGTTTCGGTATAACGCCAGTCACCTTCCGTCCAGGTACGGATATTTTTGGCAGTTGCATGGACGCTGCCGTCTTTGAGAGAGTCCACCATCCAATACGGATAGTAAACACCTTTTATCATATCCAGTTCGGCATTATTGAGGAATTTTTTTGGCAGAAATTTTTTACCTCTGCACATGGCAAAAAATTTGTTTTTGGCATCCTCTTCGGAAATTTTAAACGGAATGACCAAATCCGGCTTGTATTTACCTGAAAGGCGGTTGGAAAGCACCACAGGGCTATGGCAGTAAATACAGAAAGTGGAAGCGGTTGTTTTTTCGGCAATCACCTCTGCACCGCAGTTTTCACAGCTGTAAATCACCGTATTGGATTCAAAATCATCCGCATTTTCAGGAATTTCAGGTTCTTCCACCGCATCCTGATTCAGATTTTCATCCAGTTCTCCGAAATGAGCCTTGAGTTCTTCTTCCGTGAAGTCACTGCGGCAGTATTCACAGGCGAATTTCAGTTTCTGAGCATCATACTGGAGAGGTCCTCCGCAGTTGATACACTTATAAGCAACGGTTTCCATAGATAAAACCAATTCCCCCTTTTGATAGATATTTAGTAGACCTGTTTAAGGGAATGTTGCTCTTAAACAGGTCTGTTTGATTACGGAATGTTTGACTGTTATCAGACGTAGTCTGCTTGGTTGATGGGATCACCGCATTCAGGGCAGAATTTTGGAATGGGCTTTGTCATATCGGGTTCATAGCCGCACTTGTCACATTTAACTTTTTTAGGAGCCTCGGGACGCTTTGCACCGCACTCGGCACAGAATTTGCCGGTATTGGTTGCACCGCAGGAGCAGGTCCAGGGACCATTGGCAGCAGCCGGCTTTGGTTCCGGTCTGGGAGCACCGCATTCGGCACAGAATTTGCCGCCATTGCCTTTATGACCGCAGGAGCAATCCCAAAGTTTCTGAACGGATGCAGGAGTCTGCTGTTGTTGCTGGGCGGCCTGCTGCATTTGCATTTGTTGCTGCTGCATCTGCATTTGCTGCTGTTGCATTTGCATTTGCTGCTGCATCTGCATCTGCTGAAGATTGGTATTGGAGGCGGTACCCATGAAGTTGCCGGCAGCATTCATGCCCATGCCTACACCGATAAAGGCATTGCCTGCACCATTGGGGTTAGAGCCTGCATTTTCGATACCTCTTGCAATGGAAGTCTGCACAAAAGTCTCTCTCATACCGGGATCGTTGTAAATAGCCACTCTGTTTCTTTCCTGGAGGAGCTTTTTGGTATCGTCATCATAAGTAATGCTGGAGATACCGACATTGACAATTTCGATACCTCTGTGTTCACGCCATACGGAATCCAACGCATCACGCATATACTGTGAGAGTTTGGAAGTCTGTGTGGGGATTCTGGAAAGCGGAATGTTGTCCATAGACATACTGCTGAGTGCCTCGCCCAATGCTCCGAGATACTCGGACATGAAAGTATCGTTGAGGAAATCATCTACTTCGAGAGAAGCACCTTCCATGATACACTCAGGAGGAATGACCTCGTTAAAGAACTTCCACGGCTCGGAAACCTTGATGGAAAATGTACCGAAAGCACGGACAGCAACATCAATCTGATACTTTTCATCAAAGAAAGGAACCGGTGTTTTTGTACCGAACTTGATGCCTTCCATTGTACGAAGGTTGATATAGATAACACGCTGGTCTTTGTACTGGTTGCCTCCGAACTTGATTCTCTCCCAGCCGTCAATGAGTGACTGCTTGAATTCACCGTTGAACAGTGAGGGAGCACTGGAATTGGACACAGTAAAATAACCCGGTTCTGCGGTATAGTCAACGACACGTCCGCCGTCTACCAGACACATCAGCTGTCCTGCTGCGACTTCAATTTTGGAGCCGTTGTTAATAACATTGTTGGCACGTTTGGTATTGGTATTTCTGCCGGTGCCGTCGTCTGCAAACACACCCGGAGCGACGACTGTTCTGACACCCATGTGATACGGACGGTACGCATCCAGATATGAATCCGCCAATGCTCCGCCTACTGAATTAATAGCTGCTCTGATAATTCCCATTGTAACCATCTCCCATTAAAAAAATCATGATTATTTCCCGACATAAAGAAAATAATACTGTTGATTGTATTATACTCCCTTTTCCGAGATTTTGCAATAGCAATATGCTGCAATGCACGGAAATCCGTTTTGTGAAAAAATATATTTTTTCCGTGAGATTCATAATCCTGCCGTTTCGTTCATAAAATATAGTTGCGTTATCTGTTTGGGAGCAAAAAAGAAAATTGTTACAGCAAAAAATGACAAATTTTAAAAATTTTAGTTGAAAATTTATAAATTATAGGTTATAATGGTTGTTGAATTGTATGAACAGCATACATCAATAACTTTCGCCAATATTTTGGAAGGGGATTCACTATGTCAAAATCAAAGCTGACACCAAGCGAAGCAAGAGAGCTTATCATTGCAAAGCTCTCACATAATTTCGGCGTAACGCCTGCCGATGCTACAGACGAGCATTATTATAAAGCAATTGCTCTTGTTCTGAAAGACATCATGCGTGAACAGCAGAAAGTGTTTACTTCTGCCGCTATCAAACAGAATGCCAAGACGGTTTATTATCTCTGCATGGAGTTCCTGATGGGACGCTCTTTGAAAAACGACCTGTATAACCTCGGCTTAGAGGAAACCATGACACAGGCTTTGCAGGGACTGCAAATTAAAATCGAAAACATCTATGAACAGGAACCGGATGCCGGTCTCGGAAACGGTGGTCTGGGCAGACTGGCTGCCTGCTTCCTCGACGGACTTGCCACACAGAATTATTCTGCAATGGGTTACTCTCTGCGTTACGAGTACGGTATTTTCAAGCAGAAACTGGTTGACGGCTGGCAGACAGAGCTTCCGGACTTCTGGCTGCCGGGCGGTTCGGTATGGCTCCAGCCGCACCCTGAAAAATCCATTCCCGTTAAATTTGATGGGCACGTTGTCGAAACATGGGACGGCAGTCATCACAGCGTAGAAATCAAGGACGGTACAACCGTTATTGCAACACCTTATGATATGTTAGTGCCCGGTGACGGCGGAAAAGGTATCAGCAGACTGCGTTTGTGGGCAGCAACCTCCGACAACTTTGATATGAAACTGTTCAACTCGGGCGACTATGTTCGTGCGATGGAACAGAAAGCAATGGCGGAAAGCATTACAAGAGTGCTTTATCCGGAAGACAATCACTCCGAAGGAAAGAGTCTGCGTCTGAGTCAGCAGTATTTCCTGGTATCCGCTACCGTACAGGATATTATCCAGAGGCATCTCCGCAACTATGGCACACTGGACAATCTCCCCGATTACGTTGCCATTCACCTGAACGATACCCACCCTGTCCTTGCGATTCCCGAATTAATGAGAATTATGCTTGATGAGTGCGGCTATGACTGGGACAAGGCATGGGATATCGTCACAAGAACGATTGCTTATACGAATCACACTGTCATGAGTGAAGCTCTTGAGTGCTGGCAGGTGGAACTGTTCTCCAGAAGACTGCCCCGTATCTATCAGATTGTCGAGGAAATCAACAGACGCTTCTGCGAACAGGCTTTCCAGGCAGGTATTGACGGTGCAAGAGTCGGCAGAATGGCAATTATCACCGAAGGCATTGTCAGAATGGCTAACCTTGCCGTATATGCAAGCCACTCCGTCAACGGTGTTTCCAAGCTCCACAGTGAGATTCTCAAAGAAACCATTTTCCGTGACTTCTACAATGTCACACCCGAAAAGTTTAAAAACGTTACCAACGGTATCGCTCACAGACGCTGGCTGAACCAGTCCAATCCGGGATTGGCTGAAATGATCACCAATCTGATCGGCAACGGCTTTATCAGTGATGCCAACGAACTGGAAAAACTGATAGCTTATAAAAACGACACGGCTGTATTGGAACAGCTTGCCGCTATCAAAAAACAGAACAAAGAGCGTATGGCAAAATATATCAAGGATAACAACGGTATTATGGTAGATACCAATTCCATCTTTGACGTACAGGTAAAACGTTTGCATGAATACAAGCGTCAGCTGATGAATGCCCTGCACATCTACAGCACCTACATCTGGCTGCGTGACAATCCGAATGCCGATTATCAGCCCAAGACCTATATCTTTGGTGCAAAGGCTGCTCCGGGTTATTACTTTGCAAAACAGATCATTCAGTTTATCGTGGCTCTTGCCAATAAAATCAACAATGATCCCCGTGTCAATCAGAAACTGAAAGTCGTTTATCTGGAAGACTATCGTGTATCTGTGGCAGAAAAACTGATTCCTGCTGCCGAAATCAGCGAACAAATCTCCCTTGCCGGCACAGAGGCTTCCGGTACCAGCAACATGAAATTCATGATCAACGGTGCCATCACACTGGGAACCCTTGACGGTGCCAACGTGGAGATCGTGGAGGCTGTCGGCAATGACAACGCTATGATTTTCGGTATGACAACCCCTGAGGTCAACCAGCTCAAAAAACAGGGTTATCACCCGTCTGTACCGTACAACAACAACCATATTATCAGACAGGCTGTTGACGGTATCCGTTCCGAGTTTGGTTTCGATGACATTGCCCATTCCCTCGCCACAAAGGATCCTTACATGGTACTGGCTGATTTTGCGGATTATTCCTCCACACAGCAGAAAGCCTCCAAGCTGTATCTTGATACAGCGACATGGAACAGAATGTCACTGGTCAACATTGCAAAAGCAGGCCGCTTTGCATCTGACCGTTCCATCCGTGACTATGCCGAGACCATCTGGGGAACAAAACCCGTTGAACTTGCTTAATCCGAATCCCTTTCTATAAAAAAGCACTGCCCTGACAGACTTGGAAAGTCTGTCAGGGCAGTGTGATTTTTTATCCGGTAATACTGGAGCGGATAATTTTTCTGGAAGCGGTTTTTTCAAACTCTTTTTCCCGTATAACAAGATTGACAATGTGTTTGGCGGCAGGGAAACCGTCATTGACTTCATCAATTTTTGCCTGGATTTCGGCTTTTATGTCAGCCGATTCATAATCGGGGTTCGGGAAAACCTCTGCCGTAATCAAGCCGTCTTTGTCGTAAACGACAATTTCTTTGATGGGGGCAAAATAAGCAAACTGATTTTCAATTTCCTCAGGCGAGACATTTTCACCGTTGGCAAGAATAATCAGATTTTTCTTTCTTCCCGTGATGAAAACATAGCCGTCCTCTATATAGCCCAGATCGCCTGTCATCAGCCAGCCGTCAGGCGTAAGAGATTTTGCTGTCTCTTCGGGATTTTTGTAATATCCCTGCATAACAGACGGACTCTTTACCCAGATTTCATTGTCAACGATTTTAACTTCGCATCGGGGAACAATTCTTCCTACGGATTCGGGCTTCGGACAGTCTTTGACACCCGTACAGATTCTCGGAGAACATTCCGTCATGCCGTAGCCCTGTGCAATCGGAATTCCGAATTCCTGAAAGCCTGCAATGATTTTCGGACTTAAATAAGCACCGCCTGTATAGATAACACGGAAATCTTCACCGAAAATCTCTTTACCGATGGCAATTTTATCGGGATTGGTTTCCGCAAGCTGATTCATTCTCGTAAGGATAGAACCTGCAATCATGGGTACAAACGTAACTTCCGTCGGTCTGTAGATTTTGAGATTTTTGATAATACGCATGAGCGAATCATTGACACAAATCGTTCTGCCGTACCAGAGACTGCACAAAATATCACACGTGAAACAGAATACATGATGAATGGGAAGAACCGTCATTCGTGTGAATCCGTGAAAGCCCTCGTCAGGCTCACAGGTGGCATTGTCAACCAGATTGCCGTTGGAAAGCATAACGCCCTTGCTTAATCCTGTTGTACCCGACGTGAACAGAATCGCCGCCAAATCCGATTCCTGTGAACTCTTTGTGGGAGTCCTGTCCTTGTACTCACTGAGAATGTCCCCCAAGAAAAGCATATTTTCCATGGGCTTATGAACATGAATATAATATTTGACTTTCGGACAAAGGCTCTTGAAAGTCTCCAGATCATTTTCATGTTTATCGTCAAGGAATACAATTTCACTGTCGGAACGATTGACTTCATCCGCAATTTTTTCGGCACTGTTGGCACAGTCCAGCGGAACGGATACATTGCCGCTTGCCTGTATACCGAACCATCCCACAAGATACTCATAACTTGTCAAACCGACAATGGCAGCGTGTACTCTGTCGGAAAAATGCTCTTCTATCCATACACCCACGCTGTCACAGTCATCTTTAAACTGCTGATAGCTGTGTTCCACGAACTCTTTTTTCTTGTACTCACGCACCCAGACTTCTTCACCAAAACACTCAGCGGCATTGTACACCAAATCTTTTAATGTTTTTACTTCCATCAGGCCAGTCCCTCTAAATAGTCTACCAGTTCACCGACAGTCTTTTTCTTTCCGGCAACGGATTCATCCACTTCTACATCAAACTCATCTTCACAGTCGCCCAGCATACACATATAGTCATAGGAATTAAATCCAAGGTCTTCCGCAAAACGGGAATCCATTGTAATACTGTCAGCGTCTACATCCACATAATTTACAATCATATCTTTCAGTTGATCAAACATAATGATTCTCCTTTATACCATATCCATAATTTCCTGAATCGTCTTGTCGGGGTTCTCAATACTTCTGAAAAGGACTCTGCCTACAAAGTAGTACAGGAATTCGATTTCTTCGGGGGTTGCGGATTCTTTCTGATAGCCGAAATAGAAGTTCAGACCGCCGTCACCCGGGCGGTGCATCGCTGTGATATAGAACGGCTGAGGCTGTCTTCCGCTGCAATACCAGCGGCTCTTGAAAGGAATATTTTTCAGATGCGGTACAAGGCTCTTTCTGGTAGCAGGCTGATAAGTGAAGCTGACACTGAAATACGTTGCACCGGGATCGGCATTGTAACGGATTCTTTCTTCATAGTAATACTTCATGGTAGAGTAGTCTGCATGGAGGAAAACATCCTGTTGTTCCTTGTTGATGATTTCCATGGATTCCAGAACGGTTGCTGTCGGTTCAATAATCGTTCTCAGGGGCAGGCAGTGCATTCTGACACCGCCGCATTTTTTATTGAGCAGGGTAGAACGTCTGCTGATAAAATCTCGGATGGTGACATCATTCTGATTGTTGAACTTGGCAAGGACAGTTCTGATGGCGTGCAGAATCACAACACTGGCCGGAAGATTATATTTTTCGGCAAAATCAAGGATTTTGTCAGTGGATTCCACGTCCAGACTGTATGTAACGGTCGCACCGGCACTGTCTTTTGTCGGGAGCATACTCCATCTCAGATCGGGATTGTTCTTTGCCTGACGCATCTGCATAAGTCTGCCGGGACCGGTAAAGTCTGTATAGATCGGCTCGGGCTCGGCAAGCTTTTTATGCCAGAATTCTTCGTCACGCTTTGCCTTTTTGCTGTCGGGATATTCCATATCCTTTTTGACGGACTCGATATAAGAGGTCAGAGGAGCAGGAGCCGGCAGGTCATACAGCAGATGACAGTACAAATCCAGAACGTCCTTGGTAAAAGTAACCACGGAATAGGAATCCGCACAGGCATGGTGTACATTCAGGTAATAACCGTTATAGCCGTCGGGCATGGATACAATCACGATTCTTGACAGTTCTCCGCCGAATGTGTCAAACGGCTGAGAAGTCCATCTTTCCAGAATAGAATGAGCTTTCTCCTCGGTGAGAGCAGAAAAATCATAATATTCAAAATACTGATTTTTATAAGGTACAACATATTGCCAAAGCTGATTGGTTTCGGGTTCACGCCAGATTCTCATACGCATGGATTCGCATCTTTCAATTGCACGGTTGAGTGCCTCACGGAGTACAGATACATTGAATTCCGTCTGAAAAAACTGTCCTGTTCCGATATTGACAACTTCATGGGTAGGGCTGAAATTAAGAGTATACATATGCACCATTTGTGCAGGGGTAAGGGGATAGCAGTCATGTTTTATGCCGCCAATGATTTTTTCCATAAAAATCGTGCCTCCTTTTAAAAAATGTATAGAATTACCAATATCATTGTATCACGGGAATTGATTATTGTCAATTATCATGCAAAAAATATCATGGAATTCTGAAAGATATTTTTATTGCAGTCTTTGTCATCATATGGTATAATGTAAGTATCTATTTTATTTGATGAAGAAGGAAGATGTTGATATGGAATATGTACTTTCGGAGAGAGTCAAAACACTCAAACCGTCAGCTATCAGAGAAATTTTTAAATATGCCGCTGATCCGACTGTTGTATCACTGTCGGCAGGCAACCCCGCTCCCGAAGCGTTCCCTGTAAAAGCGATTGCGGAAATTTCAGCAAAGATCTTTGAAGAAAATCCCATTGCCGCACTCCAGTACAGTGTAACAGAGGGCTATCCGCCGCTCAGGAAAGCTGTCGGAGACTACATGAAAGAAAACTATCATGTCGGCAGAGAGTTTGATGACCTGATTATCACATCAGGTGCCCAGCAGGTCATGGATCTGATTACAAAGTCCATGGTCAATGAGGGTGATACGGTTATCTGTGAAGCACCGAGCTTTATTGGTTCTCTCAATTCATTCCGTTCCTATAATGCACGTCTGTGCGGTATTCCCGTGGAGAGTGACGGCATGAATATCGAACTGCTGGAAAAGGCTCTGCAAACAGAAAAAAATGTCCGTTTTATCTATATTATTGCCAATTTCCAGAATCCGTCAGGCGTAACAACAAGCCTCGAAAAGAGAAAGAAAATCTATGAGCTTGCCAAAAAATACAGTGTCATGATTCTGGAAGACAATCCCTATGGGGAACTGCGTATCAGCGGAGAAAATATTCCTCCGATCAAATCTTTTGATGAAGACGGCATTGTCGCTTATGTAGGCTCTTTTTCAAAAGTATTGTCCCCCGGAATGCGTGTCGGATATGTGATTGCACCAAGGGAAATTGTTCAAAAAATGGTTGTCTGCAAGCAGGGTGAGGATGTTCATACAAACGTATGGTCACAAATGGTGGCTTACAAATTCATGACAGAGTATGACTTCAAAGCACATCTGGAAAATCTCCGTGAGATCTACAGAAAGAAAGCTGATTTCTGTATGGATTTGCTGGACAAATATCTCGTACCGAACAAGATTACTTATCAGAAGATAGAGGGCGGCTTGTTTATCTGGTGCAAACTGCCTGAGGGCGTAGACATGGCAGACTTCTGCAAACAGGCTGTATTAAGAAAGGTATGCGTTGTTCCCGGTAATGCGTTCCTGACGGATGAGAGTGAACAGTGCAGTTCTTTCCGCATCAATTTCTCCACTCCTACAGATGAACAGCTGGAAAAAGGTATTAAAATTCTCGGAGAACTCGCAAAGGAGGTTCTGTAATGGACACTCCCGAAAAGAAAAAAGTCATTTTCAGTGCCATTCAGCCCAGCGGTACCATTACATTAGGCAACTATCTGGGAGCATTGAGAAACTGGGTAAAATTACAGGATGATTATCACTGTATCTTTGCGGTAGCAGATTTACACGCTGTCACCGTCAGACAGGAACCGAAAAATTTCAGACAGAATATCCTCAATGCGTATGCATTGCTGTTGGCTTGCGGCATTGATACGGAAAAAAGCCTGTTTTTCATACAGAGTCATGTACATACACACGCTGAACTGGCATGGCTTCTCGACTGCTATACACAGTTCGGTGAGCTGTCCAGAATGACACAGTTCAAGGACAAGTCCCTGAAACACGCTGATAATGTCAATGCAGGCTTGTTTACCTATCCGTCACTGATGGCGGCAGACATTCTGCTGTATCAGGCAGACATGGTTCCTGTGGGAGCAGACCAGAAACAGCACCTTGAATTATCCCGAAATATTGCGGAGCGTTTCAACGGTATTTACGGAAATACTTTTACCGTGCCTGATCCTTATATTTCCACGGTTGGTGCAAGAGTTATGTCTTTGCAGGATCCGTCAAAGAAAATGTCCAAATCAGACGAAAATGTCAATGCATGGGTAGCTGTCCTTGATAAGCCTGATACCATCATGAAAAAATTCAAAAGAGCCGTTACGGATTCCGAAGCAGTCGTGTGTGTCGGAGAAGGCAAAGACGGCATTAACAACCTGATCGGCATTATGAGTGCCGTTACGGGAAAGACTTCTGATGAAATTACTGCCGAATTTGAGGGCAAAGGTTACGGTGACTTCAAAACTGCTGTTGCAGAGGCTGTCATTGAGGAACTTCGTCCGATACAGGAACGCTTTGAAGATTACATTTCCAATAAGGATTATCTGGCGGAGCAGTACCGGAAGAGTGCGGAAATTGCTCTGAAAATCTCACAGCGTACACTTGACAAGGCAATGAAAAAAATCGGTTTCCTTGCCAAATAATCAAAAACAAATGCTGAAACCGTATGACAATGGTTTCAGCATTTTGCCATATGAAAGGGGGAAATTTTCATGGATGCCGAACGGCTGAAACAGAAAAACCTATCTTTGAAAAGTCAGATATTCTGTTTTGAAGAAACATTAAAAATGTATCTGAGAAATGAAGAAAGTACAGGAAAAAATTTATCCGTACTGTATGAAATCGCAAGCCATCTGCATACGATTCTCCATATTCTGAGACAACTGGATGAATATGATATCTGGGAACGGAATCAAAAACAGCCCATTACCTGCGATGACCGAGATATATTTTTTATTTTTCGGATCATGTCGGAAATCGTGCAGGCAACCGTTGAAAACCTGTCCCGATTGATTGGCGTGTACTTTTCGGAACATACGGAAAAGACAGAACTGTCTGTTACGCTTGAAAATATCAATGACTATCCGGACACAATCTCTCATTTTATGGATGATATATATACCGCTATGTGTCCCCTCTTTGAAAAAGCAGCCCTTGAAACGTGCTGTGAAGTGTTTCCCAAAAATGATTCTGCACAGACCATTTTCACTTACAATCCCGTCGGCAATAAAAAAATCACTTTCAAACACGGCAATCTGGCATCTTCCGACGAAGAATATGATATTGTAGTGTGTTCCGCCGCCAAAAACAGTTATATTCCCTCCAAAAGAACGCTCATTGCAGCACTCATACAGGAAAAGGGGATTATCCTCAAAAATCTGGCCAAACGTCCTGCACTGGATCTCAGAACCATGAACTGCTGGCTGTCCGAAGAAATTCCCGACAGTAATTTTCATCGGATCGCCTGTGTGGAACTGATGAGCTACAAAGATTTTTTCAAAGCCGAAACAGATGAAGTCATGCTCCGCAGTGCCTTTATCACCTTCCGCTATATGCTGGAACAGGCAAATAACTGGGGGATTCCTGTCAAAAGAGTAGCTCTTCCCCTTCTCGGAACAGGACGGCAAAAAATCAACAATCAATATATTGCGGCTCCCTTGTTCAAACAATGCGTGACCGCTCTGGAAACAATTGATGAACTGGAAGAAATCGTTTTTTACGAGCTGGACGGTGACAAACTCCATTCGTTTGCAGACAATGTCAAAAGGATGATTGAAAACAGGTTTCCAAAAGAGCCGACAGTGTTCATCAGCTACAGCTCCAAACAGAGTGAGATTGCTCATGACATCTGCCATGCCATTCAGCAAAAAGGGATTGCCTGCTGGATCGCACCCGAATGTATTCCTCCGGGTTCAGACTACCTGGAAGAGATTCCTGTTGCCATCAATGCCACAAAAATTCTGGTTTTGCTTCTGACGCCCGATGCGGTTCGCTCCCAATGGGTAAAAAGAGAGGTAAGCTCTGCCATCGGCTCGGGAAATACGATCATTCCCTATCAGACGGAAGATTTTGAGCTTGACAGAAAATTTCTCTTTATGATGGACGGCATACAGATTTATCCTGCCTGGAAAAACCGGAGCATTTCCAATTATCACCCATTAATCCAAAAAGTACAAAATTATTTGGATATACTGAATTCCTGACAAAACAAACAAGGTGCTGTCTTTATGAACAGCACCTTGTTTTTGTTAATCGTTGGTTTCTTCATCAATCACAGTATCGACAAGTTTCTCTTTTTGCCTGACCTTTTTTTCCGCCTGTCTGACAGCGGACTTGACGTTACGGGACATATAGATGACGGATACCAAGTCCCACACACCGCTGAATATCAGACCGCATCCCATCAGTATCATAACAATATTTCCGACACCAAACGGTTTGGTCATTGCCATAATGCCAAGAGCCGCCATCACAGCAACACCTATCAGATGTATCCACCATTTGGCAGAGCCCGCTTTCAGGAAATCAAAGGCATACTGGAGCTTCACAACAGCCGCTATCAGCAGAACGACTGCCAGTGTCATATCAATGAATCTTCCCAGAAAGTCAGGGGTGACAAGAAAAAACACGCCAATGCAAATCATCACACCGCCCTGCACCAGACCAAACGAACCAAAAACATCCTCTGCTTTTGCCATAAAGTAGCTGATGACACGGAATATTCCCCAGACACACAGCAATATTCCCATCACCTGACAGAGCAGACCGACAATTTTGTCAGGAAAAGCTACCATCAGCATACCTAAAATGATCGTCGCCCCGTGAATGATTATCATTTCCCTTTTCACACTTTTCACCTTTTTGCGGAGTTTATCCCAACCTGTGGAATCCCCTTTTTTTGCCATAGAGCCATCTCCTTTCGACACATATTTTTTCTAATTATAACACGGATTTTTCCGAAAATATACCAATAAATTATGAATTTTTGATTTTGTCCCAGTAGGCTTTGTAAGCTTGTTCGTTTTTGTTTGGAGCAGGCTCATAATAAACCGTACCGACAAGACTGTCGGGCAAATACTGCTGTTGTGTCCAGTGATTCGGAAAATCATGGGGATACTGATAAAACTGTCCTTTGTTTTGTACATCGTCACCGTCATAGTGTTGATTTTGAAGATGACGGGGAAATCCCACTCCCAAGCCTTTTTCAATATCAGACATGGCACGGTTGATGGCAGAATAGCCCGAATTGGATTTCGGTGACAGTGCCACCAGAATCACAGCGTCTGCCAAAGGGATTCTTGCTTCCGGCAGACCGACTGCCAAAGCGGTATCGACTGCGGCTTTGACAATGGGAATGATCTGCGGGTTGGCAAGTCCCACATCTTCACTCGCACACACCAACAAGCGTCTGCACGCTGACGGCAAATCATTGGCAGCAAGAATCCGTGCGAGATAGTGTATGGCGGCATCGGGATCGGAACCTCTCATGGATTTCTGGAAGGAGGAAAGCAAATCATAATGTTCATCGCCCTCCCTGTCATAACGAACGGCACTCTTTTGCGTAAGTTGTACAACGGTTTCAAAAGAAATATCTCGTGTATTGTTCATCAGCTGCGTAGACTGAACGGACAGTTCCACGGCATTCACTGCTTTCCGTACGTCTCCTCCGCAGGCACCTGCGATATGTTCGGCTGCCTTGTCGGACAGAAAAATCATTTCGCCTGTTTCATTCTGCAAAAATGAAACGGCTCGCCTGACGGCATGAAGAACATCCTCTTTTTCGACAGGTTTGAACTCAAACACGGTAGAACGGCTCAGAATCGCACCGTGAATATAAAAATACGGATTTTCGGTTGTCGAGGCAATCAAAGTAATACTGCCGTTTTCTATGTATTCCAAAAGAGTTTGCTGTTGTTTTTTGTTAAAGTACTGAATTTCGTCAAGATACAGCAGAATTCCGTTGACACCGCCAAAACCCGACAATTCGGACACAATATTTTTGATATCGGCTGTCGAGGCACTTGTACCGTTAAGTTTGCGGAGCGTTTTGTGAGTTTGCCGGGCGATGATAGAGGCAAGGGTAGTTTTGCCGACACCTGACGGGCCGTAAAAAACCATATTCGGCACATTGCCCGATGCAATGATATTTCGCAAAGGCTTGTTTTTGTCAAGCAGGTGATGCTGACCGGAGATTTCATCAAGTGTTTTTGGTCTGAGCCTGTCAGCCAGTGGAGCGTTCATGACAGACACCGCCTTTCATGGATTGATAGCAAAAACGGTTCCGACAGACAAAGCCCTCTGTCAGAACCGTTTTTTCATTATTCGTCGTCTGAGATAAGACCTGCAAGATACTGATTATAAATATGCTCATTCATGGTAGATGCATAGTATGCTTCGGCAGGCTCATCATCCGTGGCAGCCTTATGGCAGAAGTAGAAATAGTTGGTATCATCCGGTGATACGGCTGCTTCGAGTGCGGCAACACCCGGATTGCAGATCGGTCCTGCGGGAAGTCCCTCATAGTCATAAGTGCTGTATTTGCTGACATAAGAACTTCTCATGGAAACAGGAACCTCCGCCTGTGTCGTATAGGGATAGAACAGGGTGGAGTCAAGCTGTAAGAATTTCAGACCTGCCTCACCAAAGTAGCTCACACCATCAGGCAAGGTATCCAGACGGTTATGCATGATAGACGAAACAACATACATATCTCTTTCGTTGGCAGCCTCCGCCTGTATCAGAGAGGCGAGTGTCAGCACTTCTTCCATGGACATACCGAGTTTTTCGGCACGCTGTTCAATGGTCACTTTCTTGTCAAAGCCCTTAACCTTGGTTTTGGTCTGATAGACCTTGCGACGGTAGTTGGCAAGGAATTTTCTCACAACGCTGTCGAGGTCTTCTCCGACATAGAAATCATACGTATCAGGGAACAAATAGCCTTCCAGCTTGTAATAACGGTCTTTGGCATTGGCAATGCTTTTGATGAACTCATAGTCTTCATCAAACTGATTGGAATTGCAGATATCCAGAAAATCATCCGCATTGCACACATTATTCTTTTGCAGGAGCTCCGCATACTGTACGATATTCAACCCCTCTGTAAACCGGAGTGTGACAATATCGGTACGGTTCATATCGGACTGAAGATAGTTGATAAGAGCCTGATAGTCCTTGTTGGTAGGAACATCAAAAGTACCCTGTGTATAGCCGCCCGTCGATTTTGTGACGGTTGCGTACAGCTTGAAGAATACTTTGTTGTTGATAATATGGTTCTCATACAGAATATCGGTAATGCGGTCAATGCTGGCATCTTTCGGGATAGTGACAGAAACGGTTTTATTTTCCTCACGACCGACTGCCAGCAGGTCATTGACACCCAGCATCAGATATTCTCCGAGCAAAATCGACACCAGTATCACCATCACAATCCATACCACACGGAATACAATACGGTTGCTTCTGGCTTTTCTGCGGCGGCGTTTGCTGACCTGACGACGCTTTTGTCTGCGAGTTTTGCGGTCATACACTTCAGGAATCTCTTCTTCGCCGCTGGAAATATCCGTATTCGGATTGACATCTCCGAACACGGTTCCGTCAATATCCTGTTGCTGTGAAACACTGCTGATTTCGGACTGTTCCGAAGCAGCGGTTTCCGTCATGATAGGGCTTTGCGTAAAATCAATTTTAAAATTCGCAATTTTCTCTTGTCTTTTCTTTTCAAGATCCTCACTCATATATTTTTCACTCCTCATCGTGCAGCAGGGGACTTGCAGCATCTGAAATATCTGTCTGTCACGAGGACATCGACAGGTTTGTCGTAATATCCTCTGGGCAGGCTCCATTTGACACATCTGCTGTAACAAAGTCCTGCCGTTGCTCCCGGAAATACGGAAAGAAATCTGTCATAATATCCTCCGCCGTATCCCAGCCGATAGCCCGACGCATCAAACGCCATGCCCGGAACAATGCAAAAACAATTTTCAAAGACATCCAGCCGTTCACACTGATTGACTTTGGGCTCAAAAATCCCGAAAGTACTGACTTCCAGATCATCCTGCGAGGAAATCAGATAGAAGTCCATTTTCCCCTGACTGCGGCATTTCGGCACAGCCACTTTTTTTCCGTCAGAAAAAGCTCTTTGGATGAGGTGCCATGTATCCACCTCGGGATTTTTGGAAACATATGTGATAATAATATCGGCATTGCGATATTGATACAAGCCTGTCAGACGAGCCAGTATCCGGCGGCTGCATAATTTTTTTTCCTCTTCCGACATACTGCTGCGGATCGCCCTGTATTGCTGACGGAGAGAGGCTTTTAATTTCTGGACATTTTTCATGGACACTGTATTGAAGCCCTGACCTCATCCGCTTTCTGCTGTCCTTTGAGAAAAGCAAGCAATGCCAGTGCAAATTCTGTAGCGACACCCATTCCTCTGGCGGTAATGATATTGCCGTCACAGGAAACATACTCACTGTCAAGCGTGGCATCAAACAGGTCTCTTTCAAAACCCGGATAAGCAGTCGCTTTTTTGCCCTTCAGGATTCCCATGTGACCCAAAATTGACGGTGCGGCACAGATCGCTGACACCAACAAATTTCTGTTAAAGCAGTAACTAACGGCATTGATAACGGTTTTGGATTTTTCCAGATTCCTGGTACCGGGCATTCCTCCCGGGAGCACAACCCCCTCCATACCGTCAAGACTTTTGAGTTCTGCATCAGTGATATCCGCCTGTACGGTAATATGATGGGAACCTGTAATGTTTTTGCCGCCCACACCCACTGTCACGACTTCCACACCGCCCCGTCTGAGAATATCAACAGGAGTGAGTGCTTCAATTTCTTCAAATCCCTGTGCCAAAAAAAGGTATATCATGAAAGTTTCCTCCGTTTATCAGTTTTTAAGCTACATTCTTCTTCATTATATACAAAACAACGTTAAAAAACAAGTATTTCCGCAATATTTTTTATTTTCTTCTGTGTCTGCTGACGGCAAGAGACAGGGAACTGACCAAAAGCAGTACCCCTATCATCGTCAGACTCAGAAATGGATCTTTGTCCCAGTCATGCTCTGCTGTTGGCGGTATTCTTTCGGCAGATAAAGATTCCTGCTGTTCTTCTTCGTCAGACTCTTCGGAATACTCTCCGGCAAACTGCACCTGTATTTCCTGCCGGAAGCCATCACCATACTTTTCAATTTTCACCAGAAAACGCTGTTCCTTTGCTGTACAGCCTTCGGGCATTTCCTTGATTTGCAGGAGATAAATATCGGGAAGAAGTCCCCCAAAAATCACTTTGCCGTTTTTATCGGATACGGCTGTCTGAGTGCCAAGCTGCATAGTCACATTTCGGACAGGTCGGCTGTTCTGATCTTTGAGAGTAATTTCCGCCTGCTGATAGACAACGGCATCTGCAATTTTTACAGAAGATGTATTCCATGCTCCATCTATCGCTTTATAGGCGATTTTCTCTGAAGAACAGGGAGCAATGCTTTCTCTTGTCATCAGTTTGAGTTTGACAAGCTCTCCGTACAGTTCCGTAATATCATACACAAATGTCACAGAACCATCCGCATTGGTGCGTGTTTCTTTCAGCATACACGCTTGTTCCGAAACATAGCCATTCTGTATGAGTTCTTCAAGCCTGTCGGCATATTCATATTTTTTGTTTTTGGTATTGTAGGCGGCTGTATAGATGGCAAAGCCCTGTATAGTCCGATTATCACGGGCACTCAGTTCCAGATACACTTTTTCATCCTGTTGGTACGTTCGGGACAGAACATCGTCAGGTTTCTGACTGTCAACCGAAAACTTCGTCTGCACGGTATACACCTGTTCGGACAGTGTTCCGTCAATTCCCATTGTTTTGGCTGATACGGCATACCGATAATCTCCGTCGGACAGATTGGAAAAAAGCTGTGCCAGTTCCACGTTTTGTGAAAGCAGTTTCGTATACATGGGCACTTCACGGCATGCACTGACGGTTCCGTAATTGTGTGAAAACAACTGTTTGCCGTCTTTGTCGGAAACAGACACCGTTAATTCATATACATCTCTCAGCAGATAAAAATCGGGCAGAATATACGCATTTTTGAGCTGTGAAAGGTCATAATAATTTCCGACAGTATTTTTGGAGATGGTAATTGCTTCTGTCTTGCCTGTAAACGGATTTTGTCCCAGCAGCACAGGTAATACGGTACTGTTATAATCTGCGGCACAAAAGTTGTTTTCAGCGTTTTCAAAAGGACTGATGCCGCTCCAGTCTCCGTAAAAACCCACAAACGGCAAATTCAGCGTGCGTCCTTCCGTGTTTTCAAGTACAACATAGCCGTCTATATAAAATCCATTCGGAAAATTTTCAATCACAGGCAAATCCTCGGAACTGTCCAGTTGAATAACCGCATGAATTTCCGCTTCGCCCCCCGGTTCCACTGTGATTTCGTCTGTTGGTTCTCCGTCATACGCAAACGTCACGGAAGAATATTCTTTCAGAGAATATGGTTTCAGTGTATTGATGATTTGGTCATCCATGATTGCAGACTCGTCTGTTTGGATATAGGACTGAAAAGCAAATGTCTGCTCCTCATCCAAAAGATTGATGACTCGGAAAGTAAATGCATATTCTCCCGTTGTACCGTCGCCAAGTTCGGCTTTGGGTTTGTCCTTTTCAGGCACTTCCAGATAAGCTCCCGACTGTAAGGCACTGGCAATATCCACACGTCCCGCTCCCTGCTTTCTTGGAGACAAATATACCAATTCTTCTCCGGAATATTGTTTGACAGGCTCCGAATTACTCATCAGAACCGCTGAAACCGTCCTGCTTTGTTCGGCAGGCGGCATAACCCCAAACCACTCAAATCCTTGCAAATATGCTTTCACCAGTGCATAAGCACCCGACACTAATGCGGTTGATGCGGATGTTCCCGAAAAATACTGATATTTTCCGTCAGGAGCGGCTGTATAGACATTTTGTCCGACAGCCGTCATTTCAGGCTTGAGCCTTAAATCAGGCGTGACTCCCCAGGAAGAGCTGTCTGCCATCTGACCTCCCGAAACACTGTCCACAAGTACCGCATTTTCTCCTGTTTCAATCATGCCTTCCGAATATATTTCAAAATAATCACTGTCGTTATCATCCAGAAATATCACAGGAATATGCTTGTGCGACAAAACAACAGTATTATTATATGCATTCTTTTCAAAAGCACCGCTGTCAATGAGTGCCAATGCTCTGACATCCGCCAAAAATGCTTTGGCAACCTGTTCCTGTATGTCATGTTCTCCCAAAAAAATCACTGCAATCTGTTCTTTTGCCCGGTCATAGTCAAAACTGCCGTCCTCGTTTTCAGCAAGATAAAGATATGCCGTCGGTTCTGTAATCGTTTCCGCAAAGAGAATATTGTCTTCCTCTGCCGCTGCATCACTGTAAAGAAACCGATTTCCGTCAACGGTGAGACAGTCTGCCGACAAGTGACTGTTGACAGATGACGCTGCCGCCATTGTATTTTCCATACAAGCAAGAACATTCAATGCTCCATAATCAATTTCCGATGAAGAAAGCGTTTCTTTCACGGTGTTGATGCCTGTGTTTCCGGCAGGACATACAATCATGGTGCCTGTCTGAGAAATTTTATCCATTGCCTCTTTCAAAAACGACGCCATCTCCGTTTGCCTATCCGTACCGAGACTGATATTGACGACATCTGCCCCGAGCTTGGCACAGTCATCCAATGCCGCCAGCACATATTCCGACAAAACAGACCGTCCGTTTTCCGACACCTTCATCAAAGCTAACTGTGCATGAAAGGCAATTCCTCTGAAAGCGTTGTCATCTTCCTGACCGTTATCACCTGCGGCAAGTGCCGCTACTGCTGTACCATGACAATGAGAATTGTCATACGTATCATTATCATTCTGTGCATAGTCATAGGCATAGACAATTTTTTCATTCCGATAAAGGTCATCTGTACCATATTTTTTATCTGTTCCGAACCCTGTGGTCTGATATAGGTTTTGAATCTGCTGTTTGTCATACTTTCCCGTTGTCGGCACAGCGGAAAATACTTCATGTTGGGTATCAAACTCCGAGTCGAGCACAGCAATCAGCATACCGCTTCCGTCAAAGCCGTTTTCATAGGCTGTACTGACATTCAGCAAATCATTCTGTGTCTGCGACAGGGTGCCGACAGTGGCCGGGATATTTTCATCATCCTCTGTATACAGAACCGTATCCGCCACCGTCACCCGACTGACACCGCTGATTTTTTGCATTTTCGGAATACTGCTGATATTGGTTTTTACAGAAAATCCGTTGAGAACCGCCGAATAGGTACGGCTGTCGGAAAAGTCCGAATCCGGAAGCAATTTCTGAATACTCGCCTTGACAACTGCCTGATTTTTTTTAATGGTATCCATGCAGACTTTCCCTTCGTCTGTCAGGACAAGCTGCGGTACATTTTGATAAACTCCCTCAGACGACAATACCGTATCCAGCAAAGCGGCTCCGTTCAGTTCGACAATTACATTGACTTTTTTATCACTTGCCACAATCGTTTCCTGATTTTTTTCAGCAGGCTTTTTTTCAGGCTTCACAAGACCTGACGGTGCTTTGGAAACATTTTCGGAAGTGTTATCTTTATGGCCGGCAATCATTCTAGAATTCACAATCGGAAGTGCAAACACGGCAATTATCAGCAATGCCGCCAGCACAGATGAAAATACCCTTTTTTTCACAGTCAAACTCCTTTTTGTTATCTGTTGAGCAGTACGGAAGCTGTTACTGCCAGAATTTCACGAGTGGTAAAATTGGCGGAAATATAGGCCGGTGTGTGAGCAGATACCGCTCCGCATTCATAGCCGAAACGCTTTGCAAGAACAGCCGCCCGCATTTCATGAAAGCCGTCTGTCACAATGGCAAGTTTTTCACTTAAATGCTCGCGTTGAATGATTTCGGCAGAAAAGCGGAGGTTTTCATTGGTGTTGACAGAGCGGTCTTCCCGATAGATACGCTGAGCATCAATCCCCATTGCAACAAGAGAATCATACATACACTGAGCCTCGCTGATGTCCTCCCCCTTGCCCTGACCGCCTGACACAATACATTTTGCATCGGGGTGCAGTACCAGATAATCATAGGCGGCATCAATTCGCTTGCTCAACATCAAACTTGGCGTTGTTCCTCTCACCTGACAGCCCAATACGACTACCGTTGCATTGTCATCGGGCGTTCTGTTGGCAAAATATGCCATCGCTCCCAATACTGCCACGATCCACACAAACAGCAATGCAAACAGCACACACAATATTCTGTATAATATTTTTGTTGAGTGTTTCTGTTTCATTTTCAGAATAAGCATTTCAATTTTATGCCAAAGAACGGCATTGGTTCCCGTCCATGCAAAAAACAGTGTACCTGCCACACTGCCGATCGTCACAAGCCTTGAAATCACATACCAGTATATCATCACACATGAAAAAAGAAATACGATAACGCGGAACGATATTTTCCATACTTTCATCAATAACCTCTCCTTTTTATCTTTCTCCTATTTTACTATTCCTGATTTCCAAAGTCAACAAAAAGAGAAAGAAAAACTGCTGTACAAGCATTCTTCATGCCTGTACAGCAGTCAATTGCTTTGTCAGGTCGGAAAGTTATCCTTCAGACTTTTTTCTTGCGGTGAAGAACACAGCCATTGCAGATACCAGTCCTGCCAGTGTCAGCACAACCACCATGAAAGGTGTACTGTCAGAAGTGCTGACAGGTGCGGGAGTTGTCTGAGAGGTCTGCGGAATCTGTGAAACTTGTGAAGCCTGTGAAACTTCGGAAGCCTGTGAAGGCTGAACGGAAGTTTCCGATGGCTGTGTATCAGTCGGTTTTTCCGGCTCGCTTGACACTGCGGGTTCGGAACTTTCGTCTCTTTCGGGCGGATATTCCGGAGCAGGTTCTGTTGAGATGTAATGGGGATAGGAATCATCTTCGCCTTCAGGTACGATCGCATATTTGATGTACATTCCGGAATACAAGGCACCTTCATAAAGACCTACATAGATAGCGGAAGGCTTTTCAAGCTCTACCACTACACTGTCTGAATTTTTGGAGTTGATACCATAGATTTCCTCAGGATTGACGCCGGAACGCACCAAGAACTCATAAGTGCCGGCAGGGAGAACATCGGTTTTGCCCAGATATCCGCTTCCGTCTTCATACAGGGAAATCTCCATCGGCTCACCGTCAGCGGATTTGATGACAGCACGGTAATCGGACAGAACAGGTTCGGGTTCTTTATCCTGCGGCTTGCCTGTGTAAATCCATTGCGGTGCAAGATTTTCATCTGTTACGATGGCATAGCTGACAGGCCAGATGATTTCATCATCGCCTGTTGTGTCGAGCATGACATAGATCACTGCATTTTCATCAAGTGTTACTTCAATGTTTGTCTGACTGTTATTGGTACGGTCCTGAGCTTCTTCATAGACACCGTAGCTTTCATCCCATGCACCGTCTGCACGGACTTTGAACTGATAGTCACCTGCGGCAAGTTCTTTTGTTTTTCCTACATAGATACCTGTTTCGGTCTCATACATCGGATAGTCGGGAGATGTGCCCCAGCCTGTCATACTGCCGACAATGCCGTATTTGGTCTGTTCAACGGGCTCTTCCGGCTCAACAGGTTCACCGGAAAGGTGGACCCATTTGGTGCCGTCATAGAGTTTCTGATCTGTGTAAGCCATTGTCAGACCTGTTTGCATGGCACCCGGAATCTGGTCTTTACCGTTGTTGTTGAAGATGACCATGATATGTGTACATTCTGCGAACTGTTCGGGGAGCTGATAACTAAAGTAGTTGTCCTCTTCCTTTGTCATCTTGACACCCGGCCATGTGCTGTTTGTAATCGTTTCCGCACCGCTCTCGTCATAGACATAGATATTGACATCATCCCAATTCGTGCCCGTATTGTCATAGATAATGCCGCCATCCTGAATCACGGGAAGCTGTCTGCTTGCAAGTTTGTAATAGGTATATGTAACGGAAACCTCTTTTCCGTTGCTGCCTGTACCGTAAAGAGTGAAGGTGATAGTTGCATTGTCATTCAGGTCAGCACCTATATCCTCAACCTTTTCACCGATAAGGATTTCTTCACCGTTATAGAAATTACCGCCCCATGCATGTTCACCGTCGCTGACGCTGAAGAAAGCATTTTCCATATCTGTTGCGTAAACTTTTACGGTCATACTGCCTGTAAAGCTGGTATCGCTGTCGGTGTCACAGTAAACCTTGCTGACAAAATCGGAATCGTATACAACGGCAATACCGCTTTCACCGACGGTACCTGCGATTGTTGTATCCGTTACAACAAACTCATTGCCTGTCACTTCATCTTTGTAAGTGCCTGCCGGAACATAGCCGTTGACATTTTCCACTGTTACTTCTCCGCTTCCCTCGCCTCTTACAATGACAGCACCGCCGTTTTCACGGGTAACAACTGCACAGTTATCGGAAACACCATAAGCGTCCGCCTTGCCTGTCATAGCGTTATGGAAATGGTTGACAGCGGCAATTTCGGGAGCCATATAATGAGTACTTCCCTTGACACCGATTCTGATA
This sequence comes from Ruminococcaceae bacterium UBA2857, assembly GCA_002350705.1. Lineage (GTDB taxonomy): Bacteria > Bacillota > Clostridia > Oscillospirales > Acutalibacteraceae > UBA1213. The sequence continues at coordinate 14,869 of DEFH01000027.1, read as the reverse complement.
CTGTCTCTTGCCGTTGCAAACGGTCTTGACAGATACAGAGCGGAAGCATCATTCTGTGCCGCTGCGACAGCATACGCACGGTCAATAATATTCTGTGCAACACCGTTAGTCTCTTTGCCCTCACCGTTGGAATAGGTATCATGGCTTTCGCCCCAGTAAACGAGTTTTGCTTTTTCAATGCCTCTGTTTACCCAGTTGCCGTCGGTTGCGGGAGCCTTGCCCTTTTTGAATGCACCCACAAGGTCGATTGCATAGGAGCTGTCTGTTACAGACACATAATCTGTATATTCTTTCATCAGATTTTCATTGCCCTTGTCGGTAGGACCTGTCAGAATCTCTCCGTAGTTGTACAGACCTTCCTGTGTAACGGCACTCCAGAAATTACATTCCTCACTCGGCAGACCGATATGCTTGGCAGCGTCCCAGCGGATACCGTCAACGCCCAGATTTTTCAGTTCCTTTACATAATCGGCAACGACTTCCTGCACATAGGTATTTTCAGAATTAAGATCCGGCATATCGAGCTGACCGTGTGTTACCTGATAACGGTCATTGTAATTGGAAATTTTTCCTTCGGTATGCCAGTATTCATCAGGTTTCAAATCCTCCTGAATATTCTCGTGATTGCCTGCGAGATGGTTGGCAACCACATCCACAATGACTTTCATGCCGTATTCGTGAGCCGCCTCACACAGTGCTTTCAGTTCATCAGGCGTACCGAGCTCATTGGTGCCAACGGAGAAGCTTGTCGGCTGATAGAGCCAGTACCATGCACCGACACCCTCAGACGGCTGTACAGGAGAAGTCTGTACAGTGGTAAATCCCGCCTTTGCGATATTGTCCAGATCAGCGATAATATCGGTATACTTCCAGTCAAAGCAATGGAGGATGGTACCATCCTGAATATTGTCTTTGAGACCGTAGCTTTCCTCTGCGGCACTGGCATTCATCATAGCGGTGCCTGCACAGGAAAAGGCTGTTACAGCCAGAGCACCTGTCAGGGAGATACTCAAAGCCTTTTTCAGCAAATGCTTGTTCATTTCGTGATACACTCCTATCTGAAAAGTAATTATACAAAATTATTTTACCACGTTCCGCTATGTATTTCAATGATTTTTTACAGTAAATTTCGGGCAAACGGCTGCTCCGCTCTCCCACGCCATTCTCTATGAAAGGATTTTTCTGGAGGTCAGAAAGAGAACCACAAGCATCAGCGTGGAATAAAGCTGATACCGAAAATCCTGAAAAGCAAAGTAAATTTTCTGTCCGTTGATAACGGTGACAGGATCGTCCTCCGTGACAGTAAATCCGATTTTTTTCAGAGACACCTGACCTGATGAATCACGGAGCTGTATTTTGACGGAATACTTTCCTGCAACAGTAGGTGTATAGCGGAAAACCGACTCGTCTGCATATTCTTTGAGAATAGTGTAATCATCTGTATCAGGGGTGAGCACAGAAAACTGATAGACATATTTTTCCGTACCGCCCTCACCGATTCCCCAAACGGTAATTTCACTGTTTGCCCTGAGTTTGTCGGTACTGACAGCGGAATGGTTGTCCAGCGGTACGGACAACGTACTCGGTGCGGAATACACTGCCGTCAGAGAATCCGATATTTCTGTTTTGGTGGTGTTCTGATTCCACTTGATCTGACAGTCTGAAAAATTCCCGTTGCAATCACTGTAAGTCACTTTCTCTCCGTCAACGGAGGTGACAAATATCGTATGCATATCCATCTTATAGCGAATCACATCTCCGGGTTTGAGATTGTCAAGAGAGGTGGTTTCCCACTGTTCATAGCTTTCTGTGCCGTAGGCTTCATAAATCAGTCTGTTTGCAAATCCCACGCACTGCACATCTCCGCCAAACTCATTACAGTAGCCGATACCTACATAATAATCATATTCGCCGCCCTCCACCAGTACGTGCGGACAGGGAATGTCTGTCCAGCCGTCAGGATTGTTTTCATAGGAGCCGACATGATTCCAGTATTTTCCATCAGGAAATTTTTTCATCAGGTCAGATAAATCCGCTTTGGAAACGGCGTGAACCTGTATCTGTGCCGCACAAAACACTCCTATCATTGCAGACAACGCAAGCAAAAAAGAACCTGCATATTTTTTGATAATGGAAAGCATTTTATCACTCTTTCTATTTTAATGTGACAGAACAGTCATTTTAACAAAATGCAGGCAAACTCATGGAGCTTGTCTGCATTTTTCCAAAATCCAATAATTAATGCTCCCACCTTTTCGGAGAAAGCGGAGGCGGAGCAATCAGAAATGCATTCTGATTTGCTTCTTTGACTTCATCCTCATTTTCGAGCATTTCAACAGGAAAATTGTCCTCGCTGTACTTCAGCGGAACAAAACGCATGGCGTTTCTGTCAATGATATGATGTACACTCAGTTCAAAGCCCGAAACAATGAGCATTTCCTTTGTCAGTTCATCCAAGGCTTCCTTTTCAAAATCCTGCACTTTGATTTCTTCTTTCATATCCTGCATTTCAACCATCTCCTTTGTTTTTTTATCACTACAGCTCAATAGACATCGTGGCACGGGCATTCAAATCCGCCGACGCTGTGTTGCCTGACAGGTATTCGTAGTATGCCTGAGAGCCTACCATCGCACCGTTGTCACCGCACAGGTTCAGCGGCGGATAATAATACTTCCATCCACGTTTTTCACATTCTTCTTTCAGCCTTTCACGAAGCAGGGAATTGGCAGATACACCACCTGCCAACACTAATTTGGTATGTCCGAAGTCTTCAGCCGCACGGATAAAATTATCCATAAGACTGTCTACCACAGCCTTCCGGAAAGACGCCGACAAATCCTCAACAGGCAGTGTCACGCCTTTTTGAGAAGCATTATGTATCTGATTGATAACGGCTGTTTTGAGTCCCGAAAAGCTGAAATCATACGGACAGCCGTCTACTTTTGGACGAGGCAGACGGAAAGCCGTATCATTGCCGTTGCGGGCGGCTTTGTCAAGATGAATTCCGCCTGGGTACGGCATTCCCATAGTACGGGCGGCCTTGTCAAAAGCCTCACCTGCGGCATCATCACGGGTTTTGCCGATAATTTTCATTTTGGTATAGTCGGAGACCTCCACAATATGACTGTGACCGCCTGAAACGACCAGACACAGAAAGGGCGGCTTTAGCGTTTCATGTGCCAGATAATTTGAAGCAATATGAGAACGCAAATGGTGAACAGGAATCAACGGTAAACCTGTGGCAAGGGAAAGTCCCTTTGCAAAATTGACTCCCACCAGCAAAGCACCAATCAGTCCGGGAGCATAGGTGACAGCAATGGCATCAATGCCGTCAAAAGTCAGTCCGGCTTGTGCAAGCGTTTCCCTGACAACACCGTTAATGGCTTCACAATGCCGTCTTGACGCAATTTCAGGCACAACACCGCCATATAATTTATGTTCTTCCACCTGTGTCGCCACCACAGAGGAAAGAATTTTCCTGCCGTCCTCAATAACAGCAGCGGCGGTTTCATCACAGGAGCTTTCAATCGATAATATTTTCATTCCATCATCCCTTTTTAAACACCTTTGTCATAATCAGTGCGTCTTCTGTGGGATTGCGGTAGTAATTTTTCCGCAGGCCCATTTCTTCAAAGCCTAAGGAGCGGTACAGAGCAATTGCAGGAGCATTGGACTGTCTGACTTCCAGTGAGATAAAGTCCGTGCCCATGGCATCCGCTGTCAGAGCCGCCATTTTAATGAGCGCCGTTGCCACGCCCTGCCGTCTGAATTGCGGAAATACTGCCACATTTGTGACAAAACAGCTTTCACATACGATATAAACCCCGATATATCCCGCAACTTCTCCGTCAACCGTCGCAACAAAGAAATGAGCGGTTTTGTTGGTAAGTTCTTCCTCAAGGCTTTTGTAAGACCACGGCTGTGAAAAGCAAATCTTTTCCAGTTCTGCCAAAGCCTCAAGGTGTCCAGATTGCATTTGCTCTAATATAAGGTTGATCATTATTTCCCACCTTTAACGTACCGTTGTCCAGTTTTTTTCTGATAAGCCGACAAAATTCATCAATCCCCTTTTCAATGCTCATTCTGCACTGACGGTAAGTTTCCACATCCGAACCGTAGGGATCGGGAATTCCTCCGCCTAAGATATAGATTTTGCTTTGCGGAATCCCAAGCATTCCGATGAGGGTTTCCGCATGGGAGCGTGTCATGACAACAAAAATATCTGTGATGTCAATATCCCGTTCCCTCATGATTCTCGGACGATGGCCGCTGATGTCGATACCGATTTCCCGACATACCGTGACAGCATTGGATGAAACCACGCCTTCTCCGAATCCGATAGCGGCACTGCTGAAAGCACTGCTGATACCATACTCTGCGGATTTTTCCGCATAGATTGCCTTTGCCATAGGACTGCGGCAGGTGTTGCCTGTACAGACAAATAAAACATGAAGCATCACAAATCCCCCTAACTGTCAAATTAATTTTTTGCTTCAAACCATGTTTTGCCGGTTCCTGCCTCCGCAGGCAGAGGAACATTCAAATGAACAGCATTCTGCATTTCCTCACTTAAAATCTGTGCCGCTTTTTCGGCTTCACTTTCGGGAGCTTCCACAATCAGTTCATCATGTACCTGTAAGATAAGCTGTGCTTTCATGTTTTCCTTTTTGAGCCGTTCATAGACTTTAATCATGGCGATTTTGATAATATCAGCGGCAGTTCCCTGAATGGGCATATTTTTAGCAACTCTCTCGCCAAAGGAACGAATATTATGATTTGATGAAGAGAGTTCGGGCAAATAACGTCTTCTGCCGAACATAGTTGTCACATAGCCGTCCTGTTTTGCCTGCTGAACGGTGTGTTTCATGTATTGGTCAATGCCTGAGTAAAGAGAAAGATAGTCTTTGATATATTTGTCGGCCTCTTTGACGGAAACGCCGATATCTTTGGAAAGGGAAAAAGCTCCGATTCCATATACAATACCGAAATTGACGGCTTTTGCCCTGCTGCGCATTTCGGGAGTAACGAAATCATCAGGCATATTGAAAACTTTAGCGGCAGTGGATTGGTGAATATCAAGATTATTTTTGAAAGCATGAAGCATATTTTCATCATTGGCAATATGTGCCAGCACACGCAGTTCGATCTGGGAATAGTCAGCGTCAATCAGTACACAGCCGTCTTTGGCAGTGAAAAATTTACGGAATTCCCTTCCACGCTGCGTTCTGACAGGAATATTCTGTAAATTGGGTTCCGTGGAGCTGATACGACCTGTGCGTGTTTCCGTCTGATTAAAACTGGAATGAATCCTGCCGTCACTGCCGATGACTTTTACAAGTCCGTCACAATAGGTTGATTTGAGTTTGGAAACAGTTCTGTATTCGAGAATTTCACCGATAACGGGATGATACGGCCGCAGTTCCTCCAGTACATCCGCATTGGTGGAATAACCGTTTTTGGTTTTCTTTTTGGCAGGAAGGCCGAGTTTTTCAAAGAGAGCTTCTGCCAGTTGTTTTGGGGAGTTGATATTGAATTCATAGCCGATATGCCGATAAATGCTTTGCTGCAAGTCGTTTGCTTCGTGTTGGAGAGTGATGCCGTATTGCATGATAGCATTTCTGTCAACGGCAAAGCCGATATTTTCCATAGAGGCGAGCACTTTGGCAAGAGGAATCTCTATTTCAGCCAGCAGTTTTGATTGTTCTTTCTGAGCAATTTCCTTTTCGAGTGTGTCGGCAAGGGGAATGAATTGCAGCAAAGGGGTTTCTCTGTCACACTGATAAGCGGTGATACGGTATTCCTGTGTCAGTCTGTCAAGGGAATAATCCGGGGAATTGGGGTTCAGAAGATATGCCGCCAGACCGCTGTCAAACACGATCGAATGACAGTCAACGCCCATCTGTTCCAGTTTTTTGAAAACCGGCTTGACATTGTGTGTACGTTTGGGAATGGTATCGTCACGGAAAAATTTTTCGATAAATTCCGTGAAATCGGGCAATAAAGACGGTATCGCATAAATTGTTTTGCCGTCGGAAAGTGTCAGATTTGTTTCATAGAGGAAATCAATTGGTTTGCCTTTGAGACTTTCATAAAGTTCCGGAAGGTTGTCGGGCTCCGCATAGGAAAGCGTGGGCACTTGCTGTTCCTGTACAGGTGCGGCAGGAATGTTTTCTGTATCGAGATTCATTTTTTTAATGAGAGAAAACAGTTCCAGATTTGCCATGATACGCAGGGCTTTGGAAATATCGCCTGCTGTTCTGACATAATGCGAAATATCCGTATCGACAGGGGCATCGGTGACAATGGTGCCGAGCATACGGCTCAGATAGGCACTGTCTTTGCCCTCTGTGAGTTTTTTGCGAACATTGGGTTTGACATCAATCGTGTCAATGTTCCGGTATATGTTGTCAAGACTGCCGAATCTTGCAATTAAATCTTTGGCACCCTTTTCACCGATGCCGGCTACCCCCGGAATACAGTCGGAAGTATCTCCCTGAATAGCTTTGATATCAATCAGTTGAGGAGGGGTCACACCATATACTTCCATGATTTTTGCTTCATCATAAAGGGTTACTTCCGGTCTGCCCATTTTGGTAGCGGCAATTCTGACAGTGACTGTCGGGGAAACCAATTGCAGGCTGTCCCTGTCGCCTGTGGCAATCATGCACTCATAGCCGTTTTCCGTGCAGACATGGGCAAGTGTTCCCAGAATATCATCCGCCTCAAACCCCTCACACATCACAATCCGATAGCCCAATGCTGTCAGCAGGTCTTTGAGCGGCTGTAACTGAGAAGCAAGCTCTTCGGGCATCCCCTTGCGGTTGGACTTGTAACCGTCGTAAGCCTTGTGACGAAAGGTCGGAGCTTTCAGGTCAAAGGCAATGGCTACAGCGTCAGGGGAGCTTTCTTCCAGCAATTTCAGGAAAGTGGTCATAAAGCCGTAGATGGCATTGGTAAACTGACCGTTTTTTGTTGTGAGCAGCTTAATGCCGTAAAAGGCTCTGTTTAAAATACTGTTTCCGTCAAGCACAAGCAGTTTCATGTTATCACTCCTCATTCAACTGCGGTCTGATACTGTCCATAATGCCGACATTCTTTCCGTGATGGATATAGACTCTGGGAACTCTCTTTCCGACAAGGCAGACCAGTTCATAATTGATAGTACCTGTCAGTTTTGCCATTTCATCAAAAGAGAATGTATTATTTTTGCCGTCGCCGATCACCGTCACTTCATCACCGACCTTGACATCGGGAATATCGCTGATGTCAATCATAAGCTGGTCCATACAAACTCTGCCGATGACGGGGGCTTTTTGTCCGTTGACGGTCATATAGGCACGGTTGCTTAAACTTCTCGTATAGCCGTCCGCATAGCCGATAGGAACGGTAGCAATTTTCGCAATTTTCTTTGTCACATAGGTACCGCCATAGCTGACAGGCGTATCGGGAGCAACCATTTTAATTTGTGCGATAACACTTTTGATTTGCATAGCAGGCTGTAAGTCAAGTTTGCCCTCAAGCTTTGACGAGGGAGAAAGTCCGTATAAGATAATACCTGCTCTCACACAGTCAAAATGTGCCTCTTTGTAGTCAATAATGGCACCGCTGTTAGAGCAGTGAATGACATTGAAATGCAGACCTGCTGTAATCAGTTTGTTGACTGCATCCGAAAAACACCTGAACTGGTGCATGGTAGCCTCTTTGCCCTCGTCACCCTCATCAGAGACGGCAAAGTGTGTAAAAATCCCCTCTGTTTCAAGACAGGGCAGACGACAGACATTTTCGATCTGTTTGAGAGAGAAGTTGTCACGGCGGATATTCTGATACATGAAACCGATACGGCTCATACCTGTATCGAGCTTGATGTGAATTTTCACAGTAACATCCTCTTTGTAAGCATAATCTGAGAGTTCTCTGGCATAGTCCTCACTGAAAACTGCCTGACTGATATGGTTGTCAGCCAGCATTTTCGCCATGAAAGCAGGAGTATAGCCCAGTATGAGAATGGGCAGTGTAATGCCGTTTTCACGAAGCTGCATTGCCTCCTCGATATTGGAGACGGCAAATCTGTGAGCCCCCATTTTTTCATAGAGTTTTCCCAGAAATACGGCACCGTGTCCGTAAGCGTCCGCCTTGATGACACACATGATTTGTGCTTTGGAACTGACGGCCTTTTTGATGGCATCGAAATTATGTTTAATGGCATCAATATCGACTTCTGCCCAGGTTCTTCTCAAATAGGTATTCATAATTAAAACCCCTTGTATGTGTTATAAGATTTATTTTACTCTAACAGACGGATAATGTCAATTGAGAAAACACTCTGCCGGACAGAAAAATCCGACAAAAATTACAGTAATTTTGCATAAAATTATGAATTCCGATTTGTCGGTAACGGAGAAAAATAAAAACCGGATTTCGTTGAAAAAAGACAGAATTCCGTATGAAAATCCGTCCAATCCGAAAAAGTAACAGAAAAAATATAAAAAAATACTTGACAAATTAAAAATACAAATCGTTGTATTTTGGTCAGAAATGAAAACGATTCGGTAAAGTTGAAAACTGTTTTTTAAGTTAAAATGGTCAAAAACCAGTGTTTTTCAACCCTTTCAACAGAGTTATCAACCGTTTTTCACGAAGTTTTCAACCTTTTTAACATAGTTTTCAACATTACAGTTAGTATAAACGCAAAAAACAGACTGTTTAAAGCCCTCAAAATGCGTTCAGAATATGAGTATACTTTACTCATAGGAGGACACAACACATGATAAAAGGAGTCAATCATACCATGATAGAACTGCATGAGACAGGCAATGAATACTATGAACGGGCGATATTGATTGTCAAGCCGGAATATGCGTCTGTACAGAGGGCCATTCTGGAAGATGAGGCAAGGAAAATGCTCAAAGAAATGGATATTCCCTCTGCCATGAAAGCAAAGACAGGAAAATTGAAAAGCATTGTAATGTTGTTGTGTGCGGCAGTGGCAGGAGGATTGGTTACGGCATTGTTTTGTATGCTCTGAGATATTTTGTGCCGCAGGCGGTCATAATGGTGACGCACTGCGGCATAAAATGCTCTGGGGGTGTCAGAACAGTGTGGAGGAAATATTTTTGGACAGTCAGTACCGTGGGAATGTTTGTATGCGGCTATGTAATACATATTGCCTATGAAGTTTCGGGACATACCGCATGGAGTTTATTGGTGTCGAGTGTGGGAAGCAGTCCCTGGGAAATGACAAAGCCGTTTGCACTGGTCTATATTTTATGGACATTCATTGAATTGTCGTGTTTAAGACCGTCTTTACTGCATTTTGTATGTGCAAGGATTTTCATGCTGCATGGTTTTGCCGTGATGTCGGTGAGTATGCTGTTTTTTGCACCGAAAAATGACATGGTTCCATATCTCTGCATTTTTTCGGCACTGGCGATAGCAGAATATCTTTCGCATTGGCTTTACGGTACAAAATACCGTATGGAATTATTTTGGATACCGATTTTCATTTCATTCGTGGGATTTTTTACAATGCTGTTATTTGCGAGTGTGTTTCCGCCGCCGTTTTTTCCGTTTCAATAAAAAATGAGTCCGTATGATACGAACTCATTTGAATCATCAGTTTTTGCTGAAATCCGTCAGGATCAGCTCTTTGTTATGTTCCAAAGCCCAGTTGATATTCCACTCGCTGGAGAACAACAGCAAATGCTTTCCTTTCAGGTCCTGTATTCGTTTGGTATCGGATGTCAGATTAAGTGTTTTGGGATCAATATCCTCGTTACCGATCCAGCGGATTAACTCATAAGGCATATTTTCAAGAATAATATCGACATTATATTCATTTTTCATTCTGTATTCGAGAACTTCAAACTGGAGAACACCGACAACACCTACAATGACTTCTTCCATGCCGCCTCCGAGATTCTGAAAAATCTGGATAGCACCCTCCTGAGCAATCTGTGACATACCCTTGACAAACTGTTTGCGTTTCATGGTGTCTTTAATGCGGACTCTCGCAAAGTGTTCGGGGGCAAAGGTCGGGATTCCCTCAAACTGTACCTTTTTGGACGGAGAGCATACGGTATCGCCTATGGAAAAAATGCCCGGATCAAACACACCGATAATATCACCTGCATAGGCTTCGTCAATGACTTCCCTGTCCTGAGCCATCAGCTGCTGCGGCTGAGAAAGACGCATTTTCTTTTCACCCTGCACATGATACACTTCCATAGACTTGTCATAACGTCCCGAGCATATCCGCATAAATGCGATTCTGTCACGGTGAGCCTTATTCATATTCGCCTGTATTTTAAAGACAAAGGCGGAAAAGGCATCTTCAAAGGGATCGACTTCACCGTTGACGGTATTTCTCGGCAGAGGAGGTGTCGTCATTTTGAGGAAGTCAGCCAAAAACGGTTCTACACCGAAGTTTGTCAGAGCCGAACCGAAAAATACAGGTGTCAGCTTGCCGTGACGCACGGCATCCAAATCCAGTTCATCACCTGCCCCCTCCAGCAGTTCTATATCATCACGGAGTGTCTGAGCCAGTGTATCTCCGATTCTTTCATCCAGATTCGGATCATCTGCCTTGAGTTCGTCCATTGCAACTTCTTTCTGACCGTTGTTGGCGGTGAAAGCCAGAATTTCCTTGCTTGCAAAGTCATACACCCCTTTGAAATCCTTGCCGCATCCGATCGGCCAGTTCATCGGACAAGTATGAATTCCCAGCACTTCCTCAATATCGTCCATCAGTTCATAAGGGCTTTTTGCTTCCCTGTCCATCTTATTGATAAACGTGAAAATCGGAATGTCACGGAGCAGGCAGACTTTGAAAAGTTTTCTCGTCTGAGCCTCGACACCTTTGGAAGCATCAATGACCATGACAGCAGAGTCAGCCGCCATCAGTGTACGATATGTGTCCTCGGAAAAGTCCTGATGTCCGGGAGTATCAATAATATTCACGCAATAGCCGTTATAATTAAACTGCATGACGGATGAAGTAACGGAAATACCTCTTTGTTTTTCAATTTCCATCCAGTCAGAGACAGCGTGTTTATCGGATTTTTTGCCCTTGACAGAGCCGGCGGTCTGAATCGTTCCCGTATAAAGCAGCAGCTTTTCAGTCAAAGTGGTTTTACCCGCATCAGGGTGCGAAATAATCGCAAAAGTTCTTCTTTTTTCAATCAACTCTCTGTTAGTAGGCAAGACAATTTCCTCCATCCATATGATTTCCAGTGTTTCATTATAAAGCATTTTTCCTGAATAATCAAGCACTTTTTTCGGAAAAGGTTTCGCCTGCCGAAAACGGCATGATGTTCTCAGCTTTCGGCATAAGAGAGCATATCATATAAAACTTCCGATTTTACAATATTATGGTCATCATCATATTCCTGATAAACAACATATTGAGCCGTCCCGGATGTTGCTATCGCCTTATGGCAATACTCAAACTGTTTGGCATCTATCGCATAGTAATATCTCAATACAGGCTTTCCCTGCATATAATCGGGGGTAAGGTCAGAGCCTTCGGTACGGTCGGGAGTTTGCTGTATCTCCGATATTTTGTCTTGTATATACCTCGGAACGGTCACTAAATAATAAGAATCTGTATTTTCCGCTCCCTTTTCCTGCTCCAATGCTTCGGCAATGATCTCTTTGGTTTTCTCCAAAGTCAGTTTATATTTCGGCTGATATTCGCTGCTTCCCTTGACGGCGGCCTTTTCTTGGGGAGAAAGCTCCGAAACAAAGGTCACTTCAACAGGCATGGAAATGCCGTCGATACTGTCTTTCCCGATAAATGCAATGGTATGGGTTGTATTGGTGCCGTCAGTGTAGTTGATGGTTATATCTACCGTAACATCCTGTATTTCGGCTTTGAAAAGTGCATTTCTCAATTCGGGGTATTTGCCGCCGTTTCTGAAATCAACAAATTCATCAAAGCTCGGTATATTTTCAAGATATTCCAGAGCACGTCTTGTCAACTCATCATCATTTGGAATATTCAGTGAAGAAGTCGGCTTCAGAGCGATATAAGCAACACTGTCGGCTTTCAACTGCTCGTCATACGATACTGTAAAAGCGTTATATGTGTTATTATTACTGTTCCATTCTATGCCATCGTAATAGTCCGATAACGGCGTACTTTTTTCGGATTTTTCCTCCATAAACTGCACGTTTTTATGGGGCACGAACAGGGCATTATTTATTTTGTATGTTATGCTTTCTATGCCGTTCCCCCTGCATACAACGGGAAAATTGATTGTCGGATACCACACTGCACGAAATTTGTATGTTTTATCGTCAATGTCCACACGCTCAATACTAATAGCCTCATTGCCCATAATGTTTACACCTGACATATTGAGTTCCGAAATACCTACGGTATTTTCTTCCGTAAGTTCAGCCGCATTGACGATCAGCGAAAAAGAATTTTTCACACTTGCCTGCGAGGTTACGGAATGTTCTTGAATGACAGGTGCGGGACTGTTGTGAAGATTCGATGCCAGAACAACACCCCCTGCAACGACTGCACAAGCCGCTGCTGCGGAAACTATCCTTATGATCTTTGACTTCTTAGGCATAACAACAACTTCCTTTCTGTTTTTATCGGCTTCCAAAGCCGCTTTAATTGCTTTTTCAACAGCTGACGGAGGTGCTTTTATCTCGGACAGTTGTTTTGTATATTCGTTTTTTCTCATGGTATTACTCCTCCTCTGTCAGAAATTTTTTCAGTTTTTTTCTTGCCCTCTGCAAATCGGAACTGACGGTATTCAGCTTTTTGCCCAGTGTATCCGCAATATCCTGCAAAGTGAAGTTTTCATAGTAATACAAGTATATCACCGTCCTGTACTTTTCAGGCAGACTGAATATTTCTTCCAAAGCATTGTTTGGGGACTGTGAGGGTGTATTTATGTAATCTTCAAGGGGTTCTGTTTGTGTACGCTTTTTATGTCTGTACAAGTCACGGCATTTATTGACAGTCACCCTCACCAGCCACCTTTTCAGATGTTCTTTGTCGTTGAGCGGAGCATTTTTTGTCACAAGAGCAATACTGACCTCCTGTAAAATGTCTTGTGCGTCAGCATGATTTCCTGTATTCTGATAGGCTATCCTGTATATCATGTCTGCATTTTCACGGACAGCCGTTTCTATCAATGCAGGGCGTTCTTTTTCGTCGACGAGATTGTTTTTCAAGTGAAATCCTCCTTTCACTTATATAACGATATTGCTGTTCCGTTTTCGTGCAATGCTTTAAAAAAAAAACAAAAAAATTTACCGCTGATTTTTGAGTTAAAAATCAGCGGTATTTTTTATTTTCATCTCAGTTTCGCAAAAATCTGTACCCAATATTTTCTGCCGTTCTTTTCGTAACATCCGACACCTATATGAGAAAAATAGGAATCAAGGATATTTTCCCTGTGTCCCTCGGAATTCATCCAACTGTTCATCACACTTGCGGGAGTTCCGTAACCATAGGCAATATTTTCACCTGCCGACCAATAACGTACATTATAATCGTCCAATACAGTGAAACAGCTTGTACCGTCGGGACGTGTATGTGAAAATGACTCTACGATTTCTTCTGCTCTTTTATTTGCGGCTGCCGTAAGATCGGCATCCTGGGTAAGCAAGCCGACACCGACTTTCTGCCTTTCCTCATTTGTGAGCCTGATAACCTCTTTAACATTATCCACTTTTACGGTAAAATCAAAATATTTTTTGACAACAGTTCCCTGTTCGTCCTGTATCTTGACACATACATTATAATTTACAGCTTTTGCAGGCTTTATGGAAACTACTGTATTTCTGCTGTAGCTCTGCTTGGTAGTCCAGCTTTCATCCGATGCTTTTTTGTAATACACAGCATACATATATTTTCCCACGCCGCCCTCTGCACGACCATACACTTTCAAGCTTTCACCATATACAACTGTCGTTTTCGATATGACCGAATTGTTTTTCAGCTCGGGATTTACCTTGAAAGTGAAATATTTTTTTACTATTTTTCCTGATGAATCCCTGACTTTCACGCACAAATCATATTCTGTTTCCTTTGCGGGTTTTATAACCACCTTGGAGTTTTCAATGAATTTCTGTTTTGTCACCTATTTTTCATCCGATTTTTTCTTATAAAGCACAGAATAGGTATAACTGCCTGTTCCTCCGTTTGCCTTGGCGTTGACCGTGACGGTTTTTCCGTATGATATTACACCGGCTGAAATTGTGGAATCATTAGTCAATTCCCGAACTGCCGTAAGCAGCACAACCGATGCTTCCGCTGCATTCGTCACAGCTGCCGCACTGCATGAAATTCCCAATGTCATTGCAACTGCCATAGACAAAGCCAGAATCTTCCTTAAAAATTTTTCTTTCATAATTTAGCCTCCTTTAGATAAAATTTTCTTTGATTTAATCCTATCACAAATCACAGTAAAAATCTATTGTTTTTCAGTATATTTTTCATGTAAAATTCTACAAAAATAAATAATATTTTTCAGCAAATAAAAAATCCTGTCCGTTAAGACAGGATTTATATGAAAGGGTTCGCACCCTGAAAACTGAATAAAGACTGAGCAAAAGCGAACCAAGTTAATACTTGGACAAGCCTTCGACCTATTAGTACTGCCAAGCTGAATGCCTCACGGCACTTACACACGCAGCCTATCAACCTTGTAGTCTACAAGGGGTCTTAACAGCTTATGCTGTGGGATATCTTATCTTGGAGCCGGCTTCACGCTTAGATGCTTTCAGCGTTTATCCGATCCGTACATAGCTGCTCAGCCGTGCCATTGGCATGACAACTGATACACCAGAGGTACGTCCATCCCGGTCCTCTCGTACTAAGGACAGAGCTCCTCAAATATCCTACGCCCA
>DEFH01000034.1 GCA_002350705.1 Ruminococcaceae bacterium UBA2857 | reverse complement strand
TTAATTTTCATCGAACTCACGTTTATTAATAAAACCAACACCTGCAAGAGTTTCGATATTTCGGACATCACCGTTTTCAGTGATTTCAAAAGGATATGCGTTTTCGTCCAAATCAAAGCCATCAGGAGCCTTTGTTTCCTTCAGAGTGTAATTTCCTACCGTAAGTCTGTCAAGCTCATATACGCCCTCTGTGACCTCTTTAAGGGTATCTATTGCATTACCTTCGGAATCATGGACTTCAAAAATGGCACCAGTCAGTTTATTGTCGGGGTATTCTTCATCGACCTTTGTAGTTGTTACCTTGCCTCGTTTGAGAATATTCTCGAAAGTAACGCTTGCAGTTTCATTCGCAGAAACAACAACGGTCTGAGGAGTGGTTTTAATATACCTGTCAGCAATCTCCAGCTCCTCAACGGTATATGTACCGATAAGCAGGTTTTCAATCAGGAACTTACCGTCCTTATCTGTCAGGACAGTTTCGTTAATATCAGTTCCGTTGGCGGAAATGCCGTATATACGGAATTTGATATTTTCTATAACTCCGTCTTCAGATTTTTTAATGATCTCCAGCTTGCCTTCTTCGGCTGGGTCGCCCTTTTCGTACTCAATAACCTTTCCGTTTTCAAGAACCTGGAACGGAATCGGAGCATCATCCAGCTCATAGTTTTCGGGAGCCTTGCTTTCCTTGACGATATATGTGCCATATCGAAGCTCGCCAAAATCAGCAACACCGTTGGCATCTGTGATTACAGTTCCTGTTTCAGTAGTCGTTGTTTTTACAGGATTTCCATTTGAATCATAGATAGTAAATTCAGCACCGGACAGGGGCTTTCTTGTCTTTTCATCGACTTTGACAACGCTGATCGTACCCTTGATGGGTGTATTGATGAAGCCGATGCCTGCCTTTGTTTCGATACTAATAACATCGCCGTCATTAACAATAGAAAAATCATAGGCGTTAGTATCAAGCAGGAAGCCTACAGGAGCCTTGATCTCTTTCAGAGTGTAATTTCCTACCGTAAGTTCATCAAGCTCATACACGCCCTTTGAGACTTCTTTAAGAGTATCTACGGCATCACCTTCGGAATCATAAACTTCAAACAACGCACCAGTCAGTTTATTGTCAGGATATTCTTCATCAACTTTTGTTGTAGTCACTTTGCCGCGCTTGAGGATGTTATTGAATGTAACTGCAGAAGTCTTATCTGCTTCTATCTTAATTGTCTGCTTTGCAGGCGTTACATATCTGTTGGCTACTTTTATTTCTTCAACGGTATAAGTACCTGTCAAAAGAGAAAGGCTGACAGAACCGTTTTCACCAGTAACAACAGTTTCGTCAACCTCAATACCTGTATTCGATTTTCCATAGATATGCAGTGTTACATCCTTGACAACTCCATCCTCTGAAGTCTTTCTGAATGTAGCTGTACCTTCTTCGCCCTCGTTTTCTTTGGTGACTTTAAGTGTTTTGCCGTGCTCCAGAATTTCAAATGGAATCGGAGTGCTGTCCTTTTTGTAATCTTTGGGAGCATTTGTTTCTACAACGGTGTACCTACCGTAGGGAACTTCCGCAAAGAAAGCTTTACCATCTTCACCTGTGGTAAGCTTTTGCACTTCATTTCCATTGCTGTCATATAAAGTGAACTCTGCACCTGCAAGCGGCTTCTGTGTGTCATTATCTACCTTGACGATCTCAATATTGCCTTCGATCTTTCCATGCTCTAAAATTTCAAATGGAATCGGAGTATTATCTGCAAGATATTTCTCCGGTGCGGTTGTTTCCACCACGGTATATTTGCCGTAACGGTGCTGACCGAAATCTGCAATACCGTCCTTATCAGTAGTGACAACTTTTAGCGATTTTCCATTTGAATCATACAGAGTAAACTCAGCACCCTCAACAGGTGTCTGCTTTTTTCTGTCTATCTTTACGATGCGGATAGAACCCTGAATCGGCTCATTCATAATGCCGATCTCGCCGTCGTCGGCTACCTCAACGGTAACACCATCGTCAATGATCTGGAAGGGATAGATCTTCTTTGTCATGATATGTCCGACGGGAGCCTTGGTCTCTTTCAGAACATACTCGCCATAAGGCAGGTCGTTCAGATAATAGCAATAACCTTCATCGTGCTTCATTACAGCATAAACGGTATCAATACCATCGGGATGAGACCATCCTTATCAACATCATTATAAACAGTAAACTCAGCATCCTTGAGCTGTTCCTTTGTCAGAGAATCAATCTTCAGAACGGATACATTACCCTTTATCGGCGGATTTTTTATGTCATCTACAAAAACTCTTGCACCGTTTTCTGTAATGGAAAAAGAATAGGTTTTATTTGATTTTTTGTATCCTTCCGGAGCAACAGTTTCAAGGACAAAATAGTTTCCGTAAGGCAGATCAGTCATTTCATATTCGCCTGTGCCTTTTCCGTCGGCATCCTTGATCTCTTTCATAACGCCAATGGATTCATCTGTCTGACGGTTAAGCTTTCCGTCATTATCACTGTCCGCCCACACACGGAATATTGCCCCTGAAAGTCTCATAGCGTTTTCTGCATCAATCTTGCGAAGATAAACATCTCCGTAGATTGGTGTGTTAAAGACATATTTTGCATCAGGATCGGTGATCTCTATAAAATCTCCGCTTGTATCAGTAATATAATCCTGAGTGTCAGCACTTATATTTGCTACAAATGCAGCATCAACAGCAATCTCTGTTTCTACAGGCTCATAGATCTGAATTGTCTGCTGATCGTCTGTGATCTCAAAAGGAAATTCCTTATGCTCGTCAATATATCCGACAGGAGTTTTTGTTTCTACAACAATGTATTTTCCTTTTTCAATGTTATAAAGCTCATAACGTCCGGTGCCCTTTGTGGTTGTGTTGCCCTCATCATCAGTAGTGGTTTCCATGACTTCAACAAGCGTATGATGAGGAGTATAGGTCTCACCGTCAATGGTGTAGCCTGTCGCAAGAGTATCCTTGCCATTGTCATATTTTCCGTTGCCGTTTACATCCTTGTAGATAGTAAACTTAGCCCCTGACAGAAGCTCCAGTGTTCTTGCGTCGGCTTTTTCGAGAAAGACATTGCCTGTTATCGGAGTGTTCAGAACCTGCAATGTTTTGATACGCTGATTTGCCTGTTTGGTATAATCAAGTACCAATGTCTGATCGTCAGCAAGAACATATTTTTCATTATTCTCACCTTCTATTTCAGATACGGTATAGCGAATCTTCTTGATGCTTTCGCTGCCGTCTGAATTCTTCACTCCGACTGCAATAGGCAGATTTTCAAAAAGAATTTCTCCGTTTGTATCTGTAACAGCAGTCAGAACAGTTTTGTTATAGCTGTTTTTCATGCTGAATTCTATTCCGGCAAGTGGAATGATCTCAGTTGAATCATTGACCTCAGCCTTTTTGATAACTTTGATCGTTCCTGTTTTCAGCTTATTTTTTATGGTTACGGATTTCTGTCCGTCCATCGGGATAATGGTCTGTGCTGCCGGAATTTCGTAATATTCCGGAGTATCGACCTCTTCAATCTTGTATTGGATTTTTACGATTGAATCTGTATCGTGATCGTAATAGGCAAGAGGCAGATCCTTAACAGTAGCAATACCTCGTACTTTTCCATCTGTGCCGGTCGTGATTTCACTCATAACATAAAGCGGATCATTTTCGGGATACAGATCATAATTGACAGTTGTAACGGCAAACTTTCGTTCAACAAGGTCATCGTCCGATTCCTTATATATCGTCAGATCGGTAGTTTTGTAGGTGTTTTCAAAATGCACCTCTGCAATGCTGTTCTCGCCTGTAGGCATAGTGACCTTGCCGGTCTGTTCAATGGTATTTTCAGGGGCATAAACGATTCCATTTTCCTTTGTACCTTCGACGGTAAACAGAGATTTGCAGACGCAGATGGATTTCAGATCCTTTCCAACAATACTTTCTGTAACAGTATAGGTTTTGCCTGCTTCAAGTCCTGTGAGAGTGATTGTTTTGGTATCTGTACCGAGCTTCATAACACTAAGCGGTTGTGCTGTATCACTTGTTTTACGCACAGCATAGCTTCCGGCTTTTGTGTTCTGTGGGGTTACAAGCACGGTATTCCCATCTTTATCGGTCACTTTGAATTCTACCTGAGCGTATATCTTGCTTGAAACATTGATATTCTCTCCGTCATTATCGGTAAATGTCTTATAGATTCTCAGTCCGACATACTGGGGTTTAACATTGACAAATTTCACGCTGCCGCCTGTTACGGTGTCAGCAGAAATGTTGTATGAGGTAGTAGTTTTCTTTGTTGCAGTTTCCTGCACACGGAAGCCCTGTCCTTTGACCTTACTTCCTGTCACCTCGGTAACGCTGTATGTGCCGAAGGGCATATCACTTATTTTGATACCGGAAGTATTTCCACCATTGAAAACAAACTTTGTCGCATTTGAAGCATTAGTTGTTACACCTGTATAGGAATAGCTTGTACCCTTATAGACAGCAGTAATGTATTTTCCTGCCGAATCCTTTACAGTAAAGCTGATATCGCTGTATGCCTGTGTCAGCGTCATATCGCTGTTGCCCGTAAAGTTGATAAGCGTTCCATCGGTCTGTTCAATCTTGAAATCCTTTTTGATCTCAAGATATCCCATTTTCTTTTCGGTATTTGTTACTGTACCGGACTGTGTAGTGCCGGTCTGGAATGTCTTCGTCAGGGTATTAAAATCGTATCTGTTTGTATGTCCGTTCTTAACTTCCTTGACTTCGTATTTGTAGTAATAGCCGTTATTATTGGTGATTGGAAGCCCTGTTACAGTAATACTGTGAACTTTCGGATTAGCAAATCTAAGCTCCTTAGATGTCACGATACCCGCATAAGCCGCATCAGAAGTGCTGTTGATAAACTGATAGACATTATTATCTTTGTCAGTGCAAATGAAGCTCTTTGTAGCAGCTTTTCCCTCAGCATTGATCTGGCTCAGATTGAATACGACCTTTGCATAATCCTCGTCCTTGACAGCACCGAACTGATTGAACACCTTATTTATAACAAGTTGGTCGGGTTTATTCTGGAATGTTGCGGTCTTCTTTCCGCCGGAATTATTTGCAGTAACAGCGACCTTGATGTTTTTCGATCCTGATGGAGTATAACCGGTGATATTGTTATCCTGTTCCATGATCTCATAGGTTCCCGGAGGGAGCTTATTGACCTCGAAATAGAAATCTCCGCTATTATTCTTGGGTGTGAACACAGTGCCGTCAGATGCACTGCTGACATAGCCGGTATAGCTGTAAACATAGCCGCTTCCTGAATATGAGGCTTTAATGTATTTATTTGCCGAATTTCTTATCTTGAATTTGGTGTTATTCAGCACAAAGCTTTCAATACCGCTTTTTACATTATTACCGTTAAGGTCTTTGTACTGCTTGACGACCTTCAACGACCCAGTGGCTTCGGTTTTGACTTTGAAATATCCGTAAACAGGGTCGGGGGAGTCGGTTTTAGCTACTACATCCTGTATCTCCTTATTTGAGTGACCGTAAACAATCGTGCTTTTATTTCCGGAATTTACAGACTTGGTTGCCTTTACCGTAACAGCCGAAGTAATTGGTTTTGATGAAGTGACCGTGACCTTATTTCCGCTTTTTGACATCTTTATATCAGAATTGCAGCAGTTTCCAAGTTTTGAAA
>DEFH01000047.1:6677-22565 GCA_002350705.1 Ruminococcaceae bacterium UBA2857 | reverse complement strand
TTTTTTCATGCGGTTGCCATGTTACTTAATATTCCTCCTTTATATTTGATATTACTGATAGCTGCTTGTCTGAACATCAGAATAAACTGTCTGAACATCGCCGTTCTTATCCGTATACACTACATATGCAACAGCATAGATAGACCTCAATTTCGTTGTTGCGGATACTGTCAGATTAAAGTTGCAGTTTCCCTGACGGTTTTTCAGAGTAGAATTATTCTTCTTGATGTCAGAACCATCAACGTATTCCAAAGCCAGATTGGCTGCACTGTCATATCTGCGGACAATGCCTGCCTGTTTCAGAGTACAGCCCTGCGGAAGTGCCCAGTTGAGTGCAAAGACAACTTTCTGTTTATCACTGGCGGCGATATTGGTACGGGTTATCATGACTGATACATCTGCCTGTTCTGTCATAACAGCGTCACCTTCATACTTTGCAGTAACCGTCATATCGCTCTTGACGTAGAATGTATAGCTTTGTTTCGTGGTAATTCGTGTATCACCGATATACCAGCCTGAGAAGTAATTTTCACCGTTGCTTTCTTCAGCTGTCACGGTAACCGCATCGGCATAAGAGTAGGAATCCTTTTCGCCCTTTGTGACAGTACCGCCCTCAACGGTGAAAGTATAGCTTTCCTGAACTTCCTTTGCAGCGGTATACGTTGTACCGTCAACGGTTGCCGTTGCTGTATAGGTGATTATGCCGTCAGCCTTGGAAGAAGTCATCTCTGCTTCATAAGTTTCAGCTTCACCGCATACGGAGCAGATGTTTTTCATGGAGGCAACATAATCATCTCCGACTCTTGTCCAGCTCCAAATCGGTGAACTGTAGGTGTGTTCTGTCACCGGAACGACTGCGGTCTTTGTGCTGCGGTATTCCAAACCATCATAAGCAGCAGAAGCGGTATAAACAATACTTCCCTCTGTGGTACAGGTTGCGTCTGTGGTTACGGAAGTAATGTCTGCATCAACCGTTTCCACGGTATTTCCGTCTACGCTTGTAAAAGTAGCCGCTGCGGAGCTGTAATCATCAGCCCACTGCCACGAAACAGCCGGTTTACAGGTACCGAGTTCATGGGCGACAGGTTTATCATTCGGAGAATCTGCAACAAGACCGTATATCGTACCATTATCAATGTACATACCATAGAGAGTACCGACATTGCTCGGTGTATGTATCACAGCTATGCCCGTTGACGGATTGTATGTCCAGACATTGCTCGAATCATTGAAATAGAGCAGACCGCCGTATTCTGCTATGCTGGAATAGTTGCCGCTCCAGTAGCCGCCGCCTTGTGCAGACCAGGCAGCATTGATCGTATACATAGCAGTAAAAGTATCTGTCATATAATCATAGATACCTATCTGACTGTTATAAAGCGTGTACAGTGTACCGTCTATACAGAAAATCGGATTTTCCATGCTGTGAAGTGTGCTGTAACCATCATAAGTTTGTGCAGCTTCATAGTAGGCATTATAATCATAATGCGGATTATAATAATAGCTGCTGTCCTGAATCAGAGTATCACCGAGCAGGAAAAATCTGTGCAGTGCCTTATTCGGTCTGTCAACCTGTGTGTCCTGATTATTATAGAAAGTGAAAAGCGAATCGTCCCAAGTGACATCTACATTGTAATAGCTATCGTTCAGACAAATTCTCAGCCATGCGTGATACATGGATTCGGAGCTTATAATTTCACTCTTGATTCCTGCGTGTGCAAGCAGATAAGCATACACTTCGGTATAGTTCTGGCATACGCCCCAACCATTGACCATAAAGTCATAATTGTTGGCAGAGTTCATCAATACAGTGTCGGTAGGATCGGGATAGTAATTATTCAGCACCAACAAATCATGGAGAACCAGTGCCTTTGTAAAGTCGTCCATACTGTCATCAATATGTGAGAGATACCAGTCGGCTTTTTCATAGAATGCAGTGAGTTTCTGAGATGCTGTTGCGGCATCATCTTTATAAACAGGAGTTATCGAAGAAACAAACGAATATTCACCATATGTAGTGATACTGCATCTTAAAGAGCTGATAAGGAAAGACAATTCCGGATAAGTACAAAGCAATGCGTCTGAAAGTTTTTCCCAATTATCCTCAGGCAGCAAACTGTAATCAGAAACATCTATTGATGTCTTATGTGACAGTATGCCCTCAAATATTTCATAAAGCATATCTGCATTATTTTGCTGATACGCTATATCGCCTTCCTGCTCTTCTTTTTCGATAAAGCCTTTCGGAGTCTTTAACGGATAATCGACAACTGTCTTTGTATCGGTATAAGTTTCTCCATAAAAATCTGCCGTTGCGGTATAGACAGTGCTTATACCGCTCGATTTGCTTGTAACATTGGCACCAACCGGTCTCTCTGCACCGCAGACAGAACAGGTAAATGTTGCTGTTGCTGTGCTGTAGTCGTCAGCCCATGTCCATTCGGGTTCGCCATAGCTGTGTCCCGTTGCGGCAACGGTAACACTCTTTGAAGTGCTGTAAGGCGTACCGTCAACGGTCACTGACGCTGTAATGATCGTAATACCTGCTTCTGTACAGGTAGATTCGCTTTCAGGTACAGCAGTTACACTATCGGAATCGTATGAATAGCTGTCACCGCAAGTACAGGTCAATGTCAATGTTGCACTTGTGTTATCATCAGCCCATTGCCATGACGGAGTGTAAGCGTGTTCGTGAGGTACATAAGTACTCCATGTACCATTAACTTTATTCCAAACATTTTCTTCAACTGTGAAACAATTACTTCCGTCTGTGGGGATAGTAAGATCGTTCGTCTGCCCCCATACAGGTTCTGTTTCACCGGAATTATTCCATCTGTTCTCACCATCCGGCTTCATACGACAGAAAATAATACCATTCCAGTTTCCTTCGGGAATTGCAACAGAATAGAGGTCATCATTGATTTTTGTCATATTTGTCCAGCTGTCACCGTTGTCACCGAATGTATATAATACAAAACGAGCATCATACTGTTTCCAGTAAGAACTGGGCACAAAATAGATAAGGTTTTCGCTCTGAGGTGTTTCGGAAGTTTCGGAGGTCTGAGAGACTTCTGACGTTTCGGAAGTTTCGGAAGTCTGAGAGACTTCTGACGTTTCGGAAGTTTCGGAAGCCTGAGAGACTTCGGAGACTTCAGAGGTATAAGTACTCCATGTACCAACATCACCCGTCCAGCTGCCCGGCAATGATGACGGTATTGTATAACAGTCATTATTATCTGCAAGGAAATATTCGGGAGTATAATTCCATATCGTGGTACCGTCATTACTGCTTATACGCCGGAATTTTACGCTTGTCCACAACGAATTTTCAGACAAAGCCGCTTCATACATTCCCTCCACGGATGAAGCTGTCATATCAAGGTTCAATTCGGTATTGGTATTGCTGTTAGACAGGCACACTTTGAACGTAGCTCCTGCCTTGCTCCATGTACCCGGAATGAGATACAGCTTATTGGAAGCGACCGTAAACTCCGAATCATTCACATCACCGGCATTATAAACAACTGCTACACCCGTACTGCCTACCGTACCGGATATAATACCGCCAGAAACGGTAAATTCATTTCCTGTTACGTGATCGGTATAAGTGCCGTCAGCCATTTTGTGGGCTGTCAAGCTGACAGAACCGCCTCCGTCAAGTTTGGAGATAACAACACCTTTTGTACCACGCTCATTATAGACAGTATTGCCTGAATAAGAGAGGTATTCCGACTTGCCGTCAAAGGCATTTTTAAACTTGTTGACTTCGGCAACAGCCGTTGATTTCCAGTTATCATCAAGGCTTGCTGCTCCCATACTCGCAGTTGATATATTCGCATAATCCGCAACGGGACGTGCAAAGAACAGCGAAACGGAATCTGCTCTTGAACCGACAACAGCCCATGCACGTGTAATGATCTCATCATCGACAAACCTTGTTGTATAATGATCCATAGAATCATCACTATAAAAATAGCCGTTGCTTGCATTGCCGGCATAGGTATCATGTGATTCCACCCAAAGAACTTTTTGACTTGCGGTCAAACCGGCTTTGCCGTTACCGTCATTATTTTCATCCGAGCTGATGGTTGCAATCATTGACTGGGCGGCATTCCAGTAAGTTTTGTCCAGAATATGATCACCGGTCGTATTATCCGTTACAGCCATGTACTGTGTATAGTTTTGAATGTCTGTTCCGGCACTTCCGAGAATCTCACCATAGATATAGAGTTCCGGTTTGCCTTTTTGGCTTGCATAATCTTTCACCCCGTTGATGACAATCGGCCAGAAATCGCCTTTAAAGCTTTGGTCATCTGTCGGCAACTCAATATGTTTAGCCGCATCAAAACGGAATCCGTCAACACCGCAGTCAACACAATCTTCGAGAAATTGCAATGCTTTCTGTTGAACATAGGAATGTTGCGTATTCAGGTCGGGCATACCGATATTATATTGTGTCGTATTATATCGAGTAATATCACTGGTATAATCATTATGGTAATACTCACTTTGCCGCATATCCTGAGAAACATCACTGTGCAAACGACTGAATGTACCGCCATCGGAGCCGTTATTGGCAAGGTGATTTGCCACAATATCGACAATGACCTTAATGCCGTATTTATCAGCTTCGGTGCAAAGTTCTGTCAGTTCTGATTTTGTACCGAGCCATGACTGATAATTGGTGCCGTCCGTAATGTTCAGGTCTAAGGGCTGATACAGCTTCCACCAGTTATCGGTGATGTTAAGCCAGGTCGCACCGTAATCTTTGGGCGGCTGAACAGGTGACGTCTGTACAGCCGTATAGCCTGCTGCTGCTATTTCCGCCAAATTATCCTTAATGTCGTTGTAAGACCAGTTCCAGCAATGCAGTATCGCACTGCCGCCAATCGTTTCTTGGGCGTACGTCTCATAGGTCTGTTCCGATTCTGCCGTTACAGATACCGTACCCGCTGCCGCAGCGGAAAAAGTCAGACAAGCAGATAAGACAACGCTGGTAAGTTTGCGAAACAAACTCATATAAATCACTCCTTTTCTGTTTGTTAACCGATGAATTCATCTTTTGCAGATAACACAGCAAATAACCTTTTTTCCTCCTTTCCAACATATTGGCAGTGTTTCCGCACAGACTTTTGCTCATTCCAATTTTAACATAAATAAAATTCATTGTCAATTTTTTAATGACATTTTTACTAAACAGAATTGCATAAAACTATTTTTGGTTTACTGCTGAAAAGAAAAGTGAAACAAAACAGATACAAAACACACCATCAGATTACCGAAATTTCACATCATACCACAAAATAAATACATAAATCGCATAAATTCTGTTCCAAAGAAATTCTTCTCCGTTCCGGTAGCGTTTCCAGAGTTCTTCCAGTTCTGACTGACGGAAGAATTTTTCAGAAGTCTCTCCAAAGAGTTTCTCCACAACAGAACCGTTATATTTTTCATCCGCCAGCCATTTTCTGATTGGTACCGCAAAACCGACTTTTTTACGGAAGGCAATTTCTTCGGGAAGGACAGATGCCGCAGCTTTACGGAATACATATTTATTTTGCTCTCCCATGAATTTGAAAGAAGCAGGAATTCTTCGAGCAACGTTGAACAGTCTCAGGTCACTGAAAGGGGTATGCAGTTCGATACCGCAGGCTGTACTGGTACGGTCTGTATTGAGATAAATATCTCCCTCTAACCATAAGGAAATATCAATGGTCAGTTTTCTGGAAAGCTCATCCTGACCGTCCGTTTCGTTCCAGAAACTCATCACAGGGGCATCGGCTTTGACATCACTGTTATAATCAAGCATCAGACTTTTTACAACTTCTTCCGACATGATGTGGGAACAGGTAAGATATACCCAGTCGGGATTCAGAGGATTCTTATGGGCATTGTATCCTCCGAAAAATTCGTCGATCCCTTCTCCCGAATATACCACGTCAGAGTATGCCTTGACTGCCTGACAGCCCAGAGAAAATGCCACTGCCGATGCATCACCCAAAGGCTGTCCCATTTTGTCAATGACCGTTTCGATCCTGTCAAAATATTCTTTCGGGCTGATAGTTTTCACACGGAAACCTTTGCCGAGAACTTCTGCGGTGTGTCTTGCCGGTTCGGATTCATCAAACCCCGGCTCTTCATAGCCTATCGTATTGGCACACACAGCGTCACTTGCCGCAAACAGATAGGAAGAATCCACACCGCCTGACAAAAAGGATTCCTTGTGCGGAAATTGGGTATCATCTCTTTCTTCAGAGAGTATTTCTTCTACTGTATCAGCAATTTCCTTGGCCCAGTCATCAGCCGTACAACTTGTGTCGGGTTCAAAAACAGGCTTCCAGTAACGGTGAACGGTGACTTTTTGTCCGTCCCACTCGGCATAATGTCCGGGACAGAGCTTGTATACACCCTCATAAAAGGTTTCCTCTCCTATCGGATAGCCGTAAAAAAGGTATTGCTGGAGCATACGCAGATTGAATTGTTTTTTTACTCTGCTGTCGCCGACAATCTCGTTAATATCTCCCGAGCAGAGAAAGGTATTGTCTGATACGGTATAAAACATTTGTTTTTGACCGACCTGATCTCTGATACAGAATAACTTTTGTTTTTCGTTATCCCGAACGGCAATGGCAAACATGCCGTAAAGATGTTCCATCATAGACAGTCCCCATTTTTCATAGGCTTTTAACAAGATGGCATTTTCACGGGTTTTTCTGTCAAGATCAGCGGGAAGTTCCAGCTCACGGCAAAGATGTTTCCAGTTGCGGATATATCCGCTGAAATAACTGATCTGTATTTTTGGTTCTGTCATGTTCATATTGAGAATCCTGCTTTCTGTTGTCGAATTTTGTAAAAATTATAACATTTCGAGCAGGTATGGTCAATATAAAATTTGATACAATATTTCATTATTTTTCGGAACGAAGAAATGATATGTGTGTTTTGCCGCTTGATTCAGATGGGGAAATCAAATGGTAGTCGCAATATTGTAAACTTTCCGCAAAACAAGTTACTATCGTTTTATTTATATTTCATATTTATTGTTGATTTTTTTAGTACATAATGTTATAATAGTGAGTATATACAGTTGGAAATTCATTGTTTGAACAGAAACGGCAACTGTTCTCACATGGATACAGCTTCAAAAATTGAAATGTTTAGGAGGTTGAATGTATGAAATTAAGTAAAGTTTGGCGAAAAATACTGGCTGTATCACTTGTTTCGGCAATACTTGCAGGAACAGGCCTTACAACAACGGGATCATTCGATACCGGTGTTTCTGTCAATGCAGCAGATGTGAACGTATCAAACGATAATCCGTCCCGGTTCTCATGGGATAATGCTACGGTCTATTTTTTGCTGACTGACCGTTTTAACAACGGAGATTCCTCTAATGACAATGCCTACGGAAGGCAGGATGTTGCTTTGAGCGACCAAAGAGCCACTTTTCATGGCGGTGATTTTGCCGGTATCACCGATAAGATCAATGAGGGCTACTTTGACAATCTCGGGGTCAATGCCATCTGGTTGACTGCTCCTTACGAACAGATCCACGGCTATGTGTTGGGAGATAACTTTGCCCACTATTCCTATCACGGCTACTATGTACTTGACTATACGGAGCCTGATGCGGCTTTTGGTACAAAGCAGGAGTTTCAAACACTGGTAGACACTGCTCATGAACACGGTATCCGTATCGTTATGGATGTTGTGATGAATCATGCAGGCTATAACAACATGATAGACATGAATGAATACAATTACGGTACTCTCCTTGACGGCTGGAAATCCGTATATGATTCAGGTCAGCTTTCACAGTATCACAGTATGATAGATTATACGAGTGATGCGGCAGCATGGGGACGCTGGTGGGGATCTGACTGGGTAAGGTCAGGACTTCCGGGCTATACCGAAGGCAGCGGAAATGAGTTGACACAATGTCTGACAGGTCTGCCGGACTTCAAAACAGAGCAGACGACAAAAGTCGGTATCCCTCAGTTCCTGCAAACAAAATGGACAAATGAAGGTACACTGGAAGAAAAAATCGAAAAATACGGTTCTTCCAACACGGTTACAGGCTATCTTTCAGACTGGCTTGCAGACTGGGTAAGAACATACGGTGTAGACGGTTTCCGCTGCGATACCGCCAAACACGTTGACAAGGCTTCGTGGAAACAGCTCAAGGACAAGTGCGTTGAGGCACTCAAAGAGTGGAAACAGGCTAACCCTACAAAGAAATTGGATGATCTTGATTTCTGGATGACCGGCGAACACTGGGATCACGGTGTATACAAAGACAGCTACTACACGGAGGGCGGCTTTGACTCCATGATCAACTTTGAAACAACAGGCGGAAGTCTTCTTCTGCCGTCAAAGGTAGCACAAACCTATCAGAGTTATGCAGACAAGATCAACTCCGATCCGAGTTTCAATGTACTTTCCTATATTTCATCACATGATACTGTCCTGACAAGATCAGATGATATGTATTACATGGGCTCTGCATTCCTGCTCATGCCCGGTGCTGTGCAGATTTACTACGGTGATGAAACCAATCGTCAGACGGCAGAGGGTGTCCAGAATGACGGAAACGGCGGGGCAGGTCACTCTCTCAGAAGTGATATGAACTTTGGCGAAAATGCCGACCTTACCGCACACTGGGGCATTGTGGGACGTTTCAGAAACAATCACCTTGCCGTCGGTGCAGGTGCCAATACTGCTCTGGATTCTTCCAACGGTATCGCATTTGCAAGAATTTATGATGATGACAAAATAGCTGCCGTTATCAATGCAAACGGTTCCGTCAGTGTCAATGTTTCCTCTCTCTGGAACGACGGTACGGAGCTTGAAAACTTCTATGACAGCAGCAAGGCCGTTGTTGCCGACGGAACAGTTACATTCAATGCCGGTGAACACGGTACGATTCTTATACAGGAGCCGACGGCAGAAGCAGAAGAAAGCGGTACCGTTACCGTTCAGCACATCGACTCTGAAAGCGGTTCTGTCCTGAAAACACAGACACTTTCGGGTGTTGTAGGAAACTCCTATTCCGTATCGGCTGATACTCAACTGCTCGAGAATTATGAATTGGTAAAGACAGAGGGCAGCACAACAGGTACTTATTCCTCAGACAATGAGATTGTAAAATTCTACTATCGTGCTGTGCCTATCACAGCTTTAACAGTGCATTACTACAATACAAGCTGGAGCAAAGTCAATATCTATGCTTATGACAAGTCCGAAACCAAACAGTATGCAGGTGCATGGCCCGGTGCTGCCATGACAAATGACGGCAACGGCTGGTGGTCATACAATTTCTCTGATATTGAAGACGCTCTCATTATCTTCAACGATACAGGTACAAGTCAGGATCCCGGACATATGCAGCCCGGCTATCATATTTCGGATGAATCCTGGATCAAGGACGGACAAATTCTCACAGAAAATCCGGAAGAACCCATTATATCAAGCATTTCACTTGACAAGGAAACTGCCGAAGTGGAAATCAACAAGACAGTTTCCCTTACCGCAGCGGTTACTCCCGACGGTTCGGCGATTGTATGGTCATCAAGCGATGATTCCATTGCAACGGTATCGGATACAGGCGTTGTTACAGGCATTAAGGCAGGCAAAGCAACCATTACCGCTGCTTTGTCAGGCAGTCCCGATGTCAGTGCAAGTGCCGAGATAACCGTAACAGATTGTAAATACGGTGAAAATGTGTATTACAACCTTGATAGCAACGGCACTCTCAACATATACGGCACAGGTGCTATGTATGATTATCAATTTGATGGTGATTATTGCGATGCACCATTTTATGAAAGTGAGAATGTAAAAGAAGTTATCATACATGATGGCGTTACATCCATCGGTAAACTGGCATTTTGTCAGTACTGGGGATTGGTCGATGTCAGTATTCCCGACAGTGTCACATTCATAGACGAAGAAGCTTTCTCGAATTGCACGGAACTGACAAGCGTAGTCATTCCAAACGGTGTAACGTCAATAGGTAAAGATGCATTCCGTTATTGCTACAATCTGAAAAACATATATATTTCTGACAGTGTAACAAATATCGGTGATTGTGCGTTTGGCTATTCCTATCCCGGAAAAATAGAAGATGTCACGATTACCGGCTACAGAGGCACCGCTGCCGAAACCTATGCCAATGAAAACGGTTTTACATTTATTGCACTGGACGAGCCGATCATAACGAAAGATGTTCGTATCTACTTTGACAACTCCTCCTATAACTGGAGCAACGTATATGCTTATGTTTACACGGGTGATGGTGCAAGTGCAAAGAGTATGGCGGCTTGGCCCGGTGTTAAAATGACAGAAAAGAACTCCCAGGGCTACTTCATGCTGAATGTGGCAGAGGGATTTGAAAACGGAAAAGTTCTCTTCAATGACGGAACAGGCTTCGCTTCCAACAGATACCCCGGCGATCAGGAACCCGGTTTGCCGATCGGCGGCTCTTCCAAGGTGTTGAGGCAGAATCATTACTGGGATACTTACACCGAGGAAGAACCATTCACCGTCACACTCAACGAAACAGAGGCTTCCGTTAAGGAAGGTCAGACCGTTTCTCTGACAGCAACCGTTTCTCCCGAAGGTCAGGCTGTTGTATGGTTATCAAGTGATGATTCTATCGCAACCGTATCCGATACAGGCGTTGTTACGGGCATTAAGGCAGGCACAGCAACGATTACCGCTGCTCTGGCAGACAATCAAAATATCAAGGCAAGTGCGGAAATCACCGTCAAAGCTGTTCCGGCTGAGTTGGTGAATGTCTCCTCGATTTCTGCATCAACGGTACAATTCGGCACATCCGTCATTATTAAAGGCAAAGCCCAAGGCGGTACTCCTCCTTACAGTTATGAAATTCTTTATAAGCTTTCCTCGGAGTCCAACTGGAAAACATTGCAGGATTACAGCACCAATGCTTCCGTATCATTCAAACCCGAAAAGACCGGTACTTACAATATCCGTGTAACTGCCAAGGATGCCGACGGTACAAGAGCAGAAAAAAATCTGTCCGTTAAGGTCAAAGCACTTCCGTTGGAAAATACCTCCGTTCTTGCAGCAACGGAAATCTATCTGGGTGAAACGATCGATATTATGGCTTCCGCAGCAGGCGGCACAGGCGACTATAAATATCAGGTTCTTTATAAGCAGAAAACAGTCGATAAATGGTCATCCGCACAGTCCTACAATACCAATGACAGGGTAAGCATAAAACCTTCACAGCCGGTTGTATATGATGTCTGCGTCAAAGTAAAGGACAGCAACAATACCGAAGTAAAAAAATATTTTGAAGTCAATGTTATCGACAACAGAATCAAAAATATTTCCACTCTCTCCGCATCATCCATCGTATTCGGAGATACCGTTACCGTCAATGCAGCGGCTTCCGGTTCTACAGGATTTTATCAGTATGCAGTATACACCAAGAAAACCTATGAGAAAACATGGTCCTGCAAACAGACCTTTAAAGCTAACCCGATTATATCTGTGAAACCCAATCAGGCAACCGCATATGATATCTGTGTCAAAGTCAGGGATAACAAAGGAACCGTTGCCAAAAAATACTTTGTTCTCGAAGTAACCGAGAAAGCAGAAGAACTGGCAAATCATTCCACTATTTCGGACACGGAAATCGCTTTGGGAGAAGAAGTAACCGTTTTAGCTTCTGCAAACGGAAGCACCGGTTTTTATCAGTACGCTGTATTTTACAAGAGTGCCAGTGATACCGATTGGACAACCGTACAGGATTATTCCGCCAAAAGCGTTGTGTCAATCAAGCCGGACCTCGCTGAAAATTACAGTATATGTGTCAGTATCAGGGATGATTTGAATAACGAAGTAAACAAATATTTTACACTTACTGTCGGTTCATAAAGTCTATTCCCGTCTCCCGAAAAACAGATACAGCCCACAGAACATCTCCTGTGTGTTCTGTGGGCTGTTTTTGGCGATCCTGAGTACCAACGGTCATTCGTTGCTATTATATCACTTGTTATAGTAAAATGCAAAAAATTTATTGATATTGTTGAAATTTAATTAAAAGTAATGTATAATAAAGAAAAAAACCGAAAGAGAAGTGTTATATATTATGATATGGAAAATATGTTTTATTCTCATTTTTGCAGTGACGGCAATCTTCACAATATTGGCAATATT
The DNA here is from genome assembly GCA_002350705.1 of Ruminococcaceae bacterium UBA2857. Classification (GTDB taxonomy): domain Bacteria; phylum Bacillota; class Clostridia; order Oscillospirales; family Acutalibacteraceae; genus UBA1213. Next base: position 10,379 of record DEFH01000047.1, on the reverse strand, counting down.
AAAAAATAAGTTTGGAAAAAAAGCTGGAAAAGTAGTGACACCATTCAATATTTTCGCTGTAGGTATCTTTCTGTCTACCTTGATAGGAATGTTTCCCGGATATTACTGCTCTGTATCGGAGGGAACAAATCGGGGACTGAAAGCATTTCTGTTTTCACTGCATGATACTTTTCAGGTTTTTACTTTGGATTCAGATATCGGTTTTATCAAAGATAATATCACAACGGATTCTAACTTGTTTGCCGAAGCGTATTCGTTGACTATATCTGTTCTCTTTGTACTTGCTCCCATTATTATTGCAGGTGTTGTGATTTCCTTTATAAAGAATTTTTCGGCATATGTCACATTCTTATTTTACTATTTCCGTGAAGTATACATTTTTTCGGAATTAAATGAAAAATCTCTGACACTGGGAAAAAATCTTAAAGAAAACCATAAACATTCACTGATTATCTATACGGATGTATTCCATAATAACGAAGAAAAAATGTATGAGCTATTGTCTGCGGCATCAGAAATAGGGGCAGTATATTTTAAAAAGGATATTACCAATATCAATTTCAAGCACCATAAAAGTACAATGATATTCTTTGTCATAGGCGAAGATTTGTCTGAAAATACAAAGCAATCTACTCAGTTAATCAAAATATACAAAAACAGAACCAATACAGAACTGTATGTATTCTCCGACCAGATAGAAACATCTATTATTCTGACCGGCATCGACAAAGGAAGTATGAAAGTAAGAAGAGTCGATGAGGTTCAATCATTGATCAGCAGAAGCTTATATGAAAAAGGAAATGAGATTTTTCAGAGGGCTGCTGTTAATCATGGCAAAACAGCAGATTATATTCCGGGTACCGACGAAAGAATACCAATCAATGCTGTTATTATCGGACTTGGCAAACATGGAACCGAAATGCTGAAAATGCTGACATGGTACTGTCAGATGGATGGTTTCAGAATTAGTATCAATGCTTTTGACAAAGACCAACTCGCTGAAGAAAAAATAAAAGCAGCCTGCCCTGAACTTTTGTCCGATAAATATAATGGCATATATGTTAAGGGAGAAAGCGAATATTACATTAAAATTCATTCTGCAATAGATGCCGAAACAGCCATATTTGCAGAACAATTTAAAAATCTCGGAAGTCTGGATTATATTTTTATTTCATTGGGCAGTGATTCTCAAAATATCAAAACGGCTACTTACATAAGGACATTATGCGAGCAAATGAGAATCAAGAAACCTCTCATTCAAACCATCGTCTATGATACCGATACAAAAAATACTTTGGAAAATATTACAATTTACGATGGCGTATCCAAATATGATATTGAATACATTGGAGATCTGGAATCTTCCTATTCGGAAAAAATCATTATCAATTCGGAATTGGAAAACGCCGGACTGCAATGTCATCTGGCATACTGCAATGACAAAAATATGCTGCCGGAAGAAACCGAAAAATTCTGGAAATATGAATATTATTATCGTTCTTCCATAGCAACGGCACTACACGATAAAATCAGAGCGGAAAGAAATGTCAGCAAAGAAACCGAACCGGCTCTGGAGCACCGCAGATGGAATGCCTATATGAGAGCAGAAGGATATATATACAGCGGCTCCCCTGACAAATCCTCAAGAAATAATCTCGGAAAAATGCATCATAATCTTGTGGATTTTGATCAATTGCCCGACAGTGACAAAGAAAAGGATAAAAGAGTATCCAAATCTGTTTGATACATTCTGTCAATAACAAGTGTTAAGTTATTTTGAATCGTAGTGTTTCCCTAACAATAAGTTCTATGACATCAATACCACCGTCTCAACATGGCTCGAAAGGGCAAAAAGTCTGTCATTTCACATTTTTATTTTGCCTGTTCTTGGAAACATATCGACCCGCTTATCTATTCTCATCTATTCGGAGTGATGATAAGCGGGTCTTGCTCTGTTATTTCATTTCGTACTTTTCAATCCTGCACTGATGCACTCTTGTCTTTTTATCGTAGTTGATACCCACCAACAGTAAAGCGCCTTTGTACTCTTTCAGTGCATCAACATATCCTTTGTCTTTGATTTGACCTATCGCTCCCTCGGCACTCTTATCCCACTTTAACTCGACTATCATGGCAGGAACATTGGCTGACCTTCTGGGTATAAACACCATATCCGCAAAGCCTTCACCTGTCGGCAATTCTCTGATGACTGTGTAATCCTTTGCGGCACTGTAGTAGGCAAGCATAATGATACTGGAAAGCGAAACTTCATTGTTATAGACAAGGCTCGATGAATTGGCAGTGTGAACATCGTGTATCATTTTTGCAACCTTGTCCTCGTCCATTGACCATGTTGCTTTCAGCAGCTTTTCTGAATCCGTTATGGCTTTGTAAACCTCGTCCCAACCGTCTGCTTTCACTGCTCTTACCATTTCGGAGCGAACTTCACTATTTGGAATATACGCTTCTTCATTTTCTCTGTCATAAGCCAAATATCCGAGATGGATTAACAGAGTTATAATGTCATCGGCACTCTTAAAAGATGTCATATCATTTTGGAAGGTATCCGAATCGATTTTGCATCTTCCTCCGGCTAACATATCCACTATTTTCTGTTTAAGACCGTCAAAATTCATTGCAATATATGTCATCAATAACTCATATGTTTCTGTTTTTGTCCAGTAATTATTAAACTCCTCATTGATTATTGCTTCGACTACAGAATTGGGACAGTATATATGTTTTTCTCTTTTAAAAGAATATCCGTCATACCACTGCTGCATATCATCAAATGGTACATCATATTCCTCACATAGTTTACTGACTTCGCTTTCAGTAAAACCAATATATTCTGCCATCCCCATCGGATTCAGCATAGTAAACTCACGAAAATTATTCAGAGCCGACTGTGTGCCATACTTCTTGATTGGAAGTATGCCTGTGATATAGGCAAGTGCTATAAACTTATCTGCTACTATTCCCTTAAACATCCCTCGCAGAAAATCAATATATTCTTTCTGCAGTTCTATGTTATTTTTATCTTCACGGAAAATACAATCCCATTCATCAATGATAACAACAAACTTTTTACCGGTTTTATTGTTGATTTTCGCAAGAACAGCCGGCAGGGAAACATCATGCTCTTCTACAACACTTGGAAATGTATCCCTTAATTCATTGATAACAAGACTTTGTATAAATGGTATGATTCGTATACCTTGGTTTTCATTCTTCTGTTCAAGTGCAATGCCATACATCCAACGCAGGTCCATAAGAATAACATCAAATTTATTCAGGTATTTCTCAAACGAAGCCAGTTGAGAAATTTTCAGCCCATGAAACAGTTCTCTCGAATCGCAGCCTTTGCCGTAGTAAGCAGCAAGCATTTTAGCAGCCATTGTTTTGCCAAATCTTCTCGGTCTGCTGGATGCTAAATACGGTCTTTCTTTTCCTATGAAACGATTCACAAAATCGATAAGTCCTGTCTTGTCTACATAAATATCCGATGCAACAGACATTGAAAACAACTCAATATCTGGATTAAGAAACAATCCCATAAAATCCAACTCCCTTCTTCTAATCTGTTTCAATCATACCATAAAGTATGCTGAAATTCAACGGATAGCGGAAAATAAAAAAGGTGGGAATCAATCTCTCTGTACGAAAGTTTTGATTCCCGCTTGTGAACTACCCATTGTCTAA
>DEFH01000047.1:0-6607 GCA_002350705.1 Ruminococcaceae bacterium UBA2857 | reverse complement strand
TCCACAGGCGTAAATTCGGGCTGTACCATCCCTACTGTCGCTAAAACAAAACTTTCGTTTTGTCAACCTTGACCCACCGTCTAAAACCGGTGGGATTGCAGTTGTTATTTTTCAAATTATTTTCTTCCCGGTTTTCGGCAGAAATAAGACTTTTTTCTTTTTGCAGTCTGTCAAACTCATTTTTCAGCCTGGTGCTTTCCTGCGTGTAAATATCCCCGTCAAACATTCCCGATGCCAAAAGTTTCAGGAGAATCTGCTGACTTTCTATGTTTTGGCTTATCAGGTCATCGTATTCTTTCAGCCTTTTATTTCTGCCTTCCTTTTGCAGTTTCCTTAACAGCGGTGTCAGCACATATTTTCGTCCGAATATCAGCTTGTTTATCATTCAAATAAAACCTATCAGCAGCCTGAGATGAGATTCTCAAGTCTGCTGCTCTTTTTTCTATATATTCATACCTTTTGCCTACACAACCCTGTTTCACAAATACACGAGTGTGTTTGGTTTTGCGGTTCGGGAGTGGGAATGTGCAAAAATGCCAAGTTGCAAAATTTTTATCAAAAGCCTTGAAAGTGGCTTGAAATCAGCACTTTTTGCCCGTTGTTCAGTCACTTTTAGTCATCAATACCACACACTCAACATGGCTCGATACCTCGATATGAATGTTGGCGTTCGTGGAAACATATCCAAGATTATTGCAACAGAATATTATACTTTGGTTTATTGTGATTACCAAAGATATTTTGATATTCTGTCACGAAATTCACTCATTTTGATTATTTCTAATCCATCTCTTAACTCGGCAGGTAATTCTGCTTTTCGGCTCATTAAATCATCCGAAAGTATCATAATAAGATTACCATTCCGATGATTTTCTCTTTTTTCACTAAAAAACATATGCCACTCATAATAAACCCACTGATCCTTTACATACTCCGGATCGGATGACACCAGAATCAGATGTTTGGAATTCTGCAATGCTGCTGTTACTCTTTTGTCATAATTGCTGTCGTGCAGTTCACTCAATGTATGATGATCGCAAAAAACTTCGTATCCACAAACTTTCAAATAATTATATATTTTATCGGCACGCACATCGTCAGCACTCTTGTGAGAAATAAAAACATCAAAATATCCTGTTTCGGGCAAAGCCTGACCTAGATATACTTTAAGACTTTGCAAAATCTTTTTTCCATTTTCCGTGGGAACAAGATCATTATTACGAACCATTTTCAATTTGGTGATTCTATCCACACATATTTCCGTTACTTCATTACTAAGACAAACTTGTCTGCAATAGTCAATAATTCTGTTATATGCGGAGATCAAAGCTTCATTATATCCCGGAGTACCCCCCGATTCAAACAATGTTTCAAATAACTCTATACTTGCTTTACTGTATGCAACGATTTTGTCAGACAATTCTGTATCGTATGATGACATGACCTCCTTTCCCTGTTTTTTGTTATTGTAACGATTATTGAAAACTGCTATGAATGTTTTTTTCTTCATTGGACACTTTCAGTTTCTCATGTATCTTTGCAAGAATATCTTTTTCAGATATTCCGGACACTTCGCAATATTTTACTAAACAAGACGATATCTTGTCAGCAAAAGCTACATCCAGATTTGACGGGTACAATGAAAGAATATCATTGATTATGACACTTCCCCGGGTATAGTTTTCGGATTTGACTGCAAGATCAAGATATTTTATCAACGCATTGAGTTTTTCTATTGTTCCTGTTTTGTGCCATCTGGCTAAATGATTATCAAGAATACAGACATAACTTCCCTGTATATCAAAAGCTTTTTTATACAAGGAACTGTTGATGCACATATCTATTTCTTCTGAAAGTCTTTTTAAGGTTTCCTCTCCCGAAAACATATCCACAAACCAATCTTCTTAGTAAGGAACGGATAGTTGTCAAAGTGCTTTTCATAATGATTTAACTCCGCTTGTATATCCTCATATCTGGTGTAGAATTCATCATTTTTTGCTGCATCAGCACTTCTTAGATTTGCATTATTAGCCATTTATCGTCCTTCTTTCTTAATCTGTGTTCACAGATAAGATAGAAGAACAGACCTATATACACATACTGCAAGACAAAAATAAGGACCCCACCTGGGGTCCTTAATCTATATCAATTCAAATCAATACTTATCAGATTTTTTACCATTACAATCTTTACAGAGCATCTGCAGATTATCAGGCTCAGTTTTACCGCCTTTCGACCAGGGCTTAATGTGATCGCCCGCCATTCCCTCATATTCAAAATGCTTATGACAGATAGGACAGATACCGCCCTGTTCAGCATACTTAGCTCTCTTATCACGTTCATCAAACGCCCTGAGCTGCAGCAGCTTACCTGCAAATGGATCCTCGTCTTTACTGAGCAGATACTCATAGATGCCTGCAGGTTTACCGACTTCATCATCAGCCATCAGTCTATCAACTTCGGCTTTCATCACAGATGAATTATAGGTGTTCTTATGGTATTTGTTATACAGATGACACCAATCCAGGCCCTTCATCTTCTTGTTGTATTTCGGGAATATCTTTTCGATCCAGTGAATAACATCCTGGAAATACTGCCATAATTCATCAGCATCCGCATCAGACTTATGAGCAGCCATATAATCCTCGATTTTTTTCAAACCCTTGAATTCAACGATACCCTTGAGGGCTTTTTCTAAGAGCTCCTGGCGAATAGGTGTTCCAGTGATATATTTATCACTCAGGCCTTTAGCAGCGCAATTACTCTTTGAAAAATGCCTCTTTGCATCAGAGAGCCAAGCACCAGTATAAACGGAATTTCTAAGCTCCTGGGGAGTTAATTCTTCACCCGCAACATTGACAATTTTAAACCAGTCCAATTTTTCGGACTCAGTACCCTCACAGATATAGACCATAAATTCATAGTCCATCAGATTATCATACAAATCATCGGGGAGAGAATCATTATAATACGCTTTACCATCAACGGTTATCTGCAGCTTGTGGCTCAAAAACTGCATCACCGATAATGTTCTCTGTTGTCCGTCAAGAACCTCATATTCATCATCCGCAGTTTTTACCCAATACATTGTATTGAGAGGAAATTTCTTTAACACTGTATGTAAAACCGCTTCTTGCTGCTTAAGGTCATAGACAAATTCTCTCTGATATGGCGGCCTTATGGTGAGCTTTCCCCCATAGGCAAAAACACCGTCTTCACCTTTGTCTATAAAACCGTCGAATACGTCTTTAACCTTGATTTTGCATAACTCGATTCTCATAATTCAGTTCTCCTTTCTGCGGATAATAATTCTTGCATAAGGAACATCTGGATGGCCTTCATTGTCAATCAGATATAAATCTCCATCAACTGCTCCTTTGTGTTGAATCTCTTTACGGTATTTTTTATGTTCTGGTGTATATGGCCTTACGCCAATTTCCAATCCAGAGTTTGATATGCCGAGCCCTACTAATTCAAATTGTTCAGGGTTGTATTTATCTAAAAATGTTACGGGCACACCCATCAATCCGTCATAATCATTTGGAATATCAGTATATTTATTCACGTTGATTGCATCAAAATTAGCGTATTTTGGATATCTATTTGGATCATATTGTTTGTAGCAAATCAGAACATCATTATGTTTTTTAACTGGCAAACTGGTAAACCAGCACGAAGTTGAAACACGAGCGTATTTTTTGCCATCAACCTTTTTAGTATATTTTTCATAGTAGTCAGGCACCTCAAAGAACATTCCCACATTAAACTTCGTATAGCCAGTTCTAATTCTATCTTCTTTAAACAGTTTGAATATTTCTCTATAAGTTAGTGCGTTAGTGTTGCCAATAATCAGAAAATCCTTTTTGTACTCAGTTAGTATAGCAACGAATTCCCTAAATAAACTAAATGGAGGATTGGTAACTACGATATCGGCTTGTTTTAAGTATTCAATACATTCTTCTGAACGGAAATCGCCATCGCCATGAAGCTTTTTTACCCCTCTTTTTTCCGAGTGTAGTAAATCGTTAATATCATCATCGGAAACCCCACGGCCGTTGGCCATAGGCACTTCGGATATATCCATAACATAGCCATATCCTTTTTGCACGAGCTCATTCATATTATCCCATAGAGTTAATTGCGCTCCTATAATAGGAGAAGAAGTGTATGAGGTGCAAATCAAGCGTTTCAATCCTAGATAATTGAAATTTCGGAGAAAGAATTTACAAAAATTGCTTTCAAACGGATCATCACAATTACAAAGAACTGTTTTCCCTCGGAAAAGCTGATCATAGTTGTTCATTTCTGTTTGAATATCCTCATAAGATGTGTAGAACTCATCTTTCTTTGCTTTGTTTGCAGCTCTCAAATCATCATTAGCCATTATTCTACCTGCCTTTATATCATCTGAAAATGCCTTAGTGCATCCATTATAGCATATTCCTTATCTTTTGTACAGCCTGGTTGCTTGGATTTTTCCGACTTAGGTTTATTGTAGTTCTCCCTCTCGATTAAACCACACTTGCGTTTAACCTGGGCTATGTTTAGGTTTGAAACTTTAAAACCGTACTTATCTAATATAAAAGATTGTATCTCAGAATATGTAGCTTTGCATCCTTTCGTACCAAAATCCTTATCCGTCCAAGTAAACTCCAGATGATCGTCGATATTTTTCCGACGTAAAAGAACTACCGTTTCAACATGAGTTGTTCGTGGAAATAAGTCAACAGGGACTGCTTTTCTGACAAAATAACCTTTTTCTGAAAACAGTTTTATATCTCTTGCCAGCGTGGCAGGATCGCATGATACATATACCACTCTTTTTGGTGACATTCCGAAAATTGTTTCGATAAGACTGCTTTCGCAGCCCTTTCTGGGTGGATCAAGGACAATGCAGTCAGGTTTTATATTTCTTTTTCTAAGAGTTTCAGCGGCCTGTGCAGCGTCTGCACAGATAAATTCCGCATTGGATATATCGTTGAGAAAGGCATTGTTTTTTGCATCTTCAACAGCTTGAGGAATTATCTCGACACCTATGAGATTTTTTACATATTTTGCCATAGTCAGACCTATTGTACCTGTTCCGCAGTACATATCCAGCAAGGTTTCATGTTTGTTTAAATTCGCAAATTCAGCCGCCTTCTGATATAATTTTTCTGCCTGTGAGCGGTTCACCTGATAGAAAGACAGAGGAGAGATTCTGAATTTCATTCCGCAGAGAATGTCTGTAATATAGCCGTCACCGTAAAGTGTACGGCAGCGTTTCCCTGTGATGACATTGGTTTTGTCGGTGTTGGTGTTCAGGACAATGCTTTTCAGATTCGGCAAATGTTCCGAAAGTATTTTAACAAGCTGTTTCTCTTTGCGGAGTTCTTGGGCGTTGGCAACAATACACACCATTAATTCATTGGTTTTTTCAGCATATCTCAAATACAGGTGACGCAATATGCCTGTATGGGAGGTTTCATCATAAGGAGCAATTTTATTTTCATTCGCCCAGTCAAGAAACAGTTTTATTACAGGAGCAAATGCCCTTGACTGCAATTGACAGTCATTCAGCGGAATGACACGGTGACTTCTCGGTGCAAAAAAACCCACACATACTTTGCCGTCATTATCTGTAGTGACAGGAAGCTGTGCCTTATTGCGATAACAGTCACTTTCAGCCGCTCCGATAATATCAGCAATCAGACTGCCGTCAATGCCGCCGATTCTCGTCAAAGAGTCAAAAACTCTCTTTTGCTTGAAAGCAAGTTCTGATTCATAGCTGATATGACGAAATGTACAGCCGCCGCACTTCCCGAAAATATCACAGTCACAGGATATTCTGTTTGGTGAGGGAGAAAGGATTTTTTCAATTTTCCCGAAAGCGTAGTTTTTGGCAGTTTTCAGAATTTTCACTTCCGCCTTATCACCGACAGCAGATGACGGTACAAACACTGCCATTCCGTTGATTTTACAGACACCGCTTCCTTCTGTGGTATAGTCCACGATTTCCGCTTGATAGATTTCATTCTTTTTGAGTTCCACTGTTATCATCTCCGAATTGATTTTCTTTCATGAGCCATTCAATGACTTTACATTCCCGTTCTGACATAGTTTCAAATTGAAAATGTTTTTGTTTTTCCCCGTGAAAATGCGTCCTGTTGGTCAAAAGAACCGTTTCAGGCGATACCCACTCCAGAGTAAACTGTTCTTCGTTTTCATAGTCATCCAATCTCTGAGAAGTCATTTTTGTTTTACAGTCACAAAGATAATAGTAATTGTCCTGTATAAACATATCTTCATCGGTGCCTTTCTGAATACGGTGTACATAGCCGTATTCACAGACAGATTCGGAAATGACTTGCAGGCCGCTTTCCTCCTGCACTTCCCGGATAAGTGTGTCAATATGGCTTTCTCCGTTTTCTATACCGCCTCCCGGAAATTTATAGTAGTCATATTTCAGACTGTGTATCATGGCAATTTTTTTATCTTTGATGATAATGCCACGCACAGACGGTCTTTCTGTGGCAGTGCCATTGGGATTGTAGTCTTTTGTATCAATTTCAAAAAGCAAACGCATAACATTCTCCTTATCCTTGTATACAGCAGTTTCCAAGTTTTG
>DEFH01000042.1:3533-4999 GCA_002350705.1 Ruminococcaceae bacterium UBA2857 | reverse complement strand
CAGCTTGAAAAAATCTATCAGAAATACAGGCTGACTACCGAACAGAAAATAGCTTTGGAAGATAAGCTGTATGAGAAGAAAAAGCAATTACGAGATGAAGAAATATCCTCTCTGGACAATCTCGGAAATGCCGTTGTAACGGCTCTCAAAAACAGGTATGAACAGCAGAAGGAACTTGAAGAAAAGCGTATCGATGAATCCATAGAGAATTGGAAAAAGTGGGAAGATGAAACAGTCGGTGCGATTCAAGGTCAGATCAATGCACTTGACGAACTGAAAAATGCCCACGATGAAGAAAACAAGCGGCAGGAATACGAAAACAAACGTCAGGCACTGGAACTGCAGGCCGCCTATGAAAAAGACGATTATAACCGTCGGCAGATTCAGAAACAAATCGCTGCTCTTGACAAAGAGGAAAATGAAAGGCTTTTTAATGTTCAGATTGAGGAACAGAAGAAAGCCTTGCAGGAACAGGCTGATAATATCAGAAATATTTCTGCTGAAAATCAAGAACGGTTACAAAATCAAAAAAGTACCATTTCCGAAACATACAGCAAGCTGATGAACGACATAGCCTTGCAGGGTGAGGCAAAGAAATTCATCTTGGAGAATACTCAGGATGAAATTGTCAGGCTGATCAACAGCTATGCTGAAAATTATGAAATGTTGGGAAAGTCGCTTGGAGAAAGGCTTTACAGCGGCATGACTTCCAAAGTTGATGATATAAATGCTTACATCAACACTGTTGCACAAAGAACAGATACGGCAGGCGAAAGAACTATTGCCGCAAATCGTCTGGATGCCTATATCAAAAGCGTTGCCGATACCGTAAACAGTATCTCAGCAAATGCAGCGGCTTTGAAAAATCAGATGGCAGTTACCGCAAATGCGGCGGCTGACAGATATTATGAAGTGCAGAAGCAGTATTACAATACAAGCACCAACAACAATATCAGCAAGCCTGTTGTGATAAACATGACAGTGAATTTCAATGAAAAAGTGGACAGCCCTGTTGAAGTCAGACGGCAGATGGAGAGTTTTTCACAGCAGCTTGCAAAAGAAATTTTAAGCGGATCGGGATGATGAAATATGCAGAAACTTGTATATGTGCCGCCAAATTCCAATGAAAGTGTCACGCTTACAGCGGCAGAACCGTTTATTTTATCGAGTGTATCGGGACTTGGCGGTGTGGAAAGTGATGTGATTTCGTCCGAAGTTGTCGGAATGGACGGTGTATTTTATCACGGCTGCAAGAAAACTCCCAGACCGATTCCGTGTACGGTTTATGTAAAGGGAAAAAATCGTGAGGATATGTACCGTCAAAGACTGAAAATTATCGGTCTGCTCCGTGCGGAAAATGATGTCGGTACGCTGTATTATTCCAACGATTACATATCCGTGAAAATCGGTGCAGTACCGATAATTCCGCCTGATTTTGCGGAACGTATCAAGAATTACAACAAGGC
>DEFH01000042.1:0-3326 GCA_002350705.1 Ruminococcaceae bacterium UBA2857 | reverse complement strand
CAATACCGCCAATGGAAAAACTATCGCTTTACTTGATAAAACTCTTTCCGATGGTGAACAGCTTATCATCAACACTGAAAGAGGATATAAAAGTGTGAAACTGAAAGACGGCAGTACCGTTTCGGACGGATTTCAATATATTGATCCCTTGTCGGATTTCTGGGAGCTTGAAGTCGGTGAAAATAAAATTGTTTATTCAAGTGAAGGCAATGCAGAGGCAACAAGTATTGTTATTACTTACAATGAACGGTTTGAGGGGGTGTAGGCATGGAAATTCCGACAATAAAGGTTCTTGACAAGAATCTGAAACTGCTTGATGAAATTGATGTTTACACTTCACTGGATTTTGTCAGGTCATGGCAGGGTATCGGAAGTTTTAATCTTGTTGTCTGCGGTCATGAAAAGAGTTTCCAAAACGGCAATATTATCATGCTTGGAAAAGACGGGCATAAATGCGGTATTATTCGCACAGTCAATCCCGTTGACAGTGAAAAGGGTACGGGCATTACCGTGTCGGGGCAGACTCTCAATGGATTTACATTTCAAAGAATCGTTAAGCCGTATGCTGATGAAGATTATTTTGCAGTTCCCAGACCGAATGTTATTCCGGCAGTAATTTCAGCAGAGTATATTTTGAAACAGTATGTTTCATATAATCTCGGTGAAAATGCAGAAATTTCAAGACAACTCCCCAATTTTATAATTGCCGAAAATCAGAACAGAGGGCTTGAAACAAACTGGTACAGCAGATATTCTGTGCTGAGTGAGGATTTACAGACTATATGCGAATACTGTGACTGTGGTTATGAAATTTACGTTGATTTGAATCGGCGAAAGTTTGTCTTTGAATATCTTGCAGGAATTGACAGGTCTGTTGACCAAAATATAAACAGTCGTGTCATACTTTCAAAGGAATTTGAAAGCGTGAAAAATATTTCATATACGCATGATGTGAGCAATTATAAAAATGTTGCTTATTGCGGCGGCTACGGTGAAGGCATTAACAGGGCGGTTGTCGCTGTCAGGTCAAAGGAACTTTCGGAGAATCCGACAGGCTTTGACAGGTTTGAAACATTTTTTGACTGCGGTGATTTGCTTTCAACCGAAACAGATACAGCCATTTCACTGAAACAAGAGGGACAGCACAGACTTGATGAATATAAGGAGATAAAGAGCTTGACTGCGGAAATCTCGCAGGCAGGTTCTTTTTTATACGGCAAACAATGGGATTTGGGCGATTTGGTGACAGTTCTGGATAAGAAATGGAATCTTATGCAAAATTTAAGAGTGGCAGAAGTGAAAGAAAGCTATGAACCGGACAGCTTCAGACTGAGTGCCACTCTCGGAACATTGCCAAAGCGTTTGGGCAGTGTTTTAAAAAGCCTTAAATCGCCGGTTAAATAGTATTTGGGAGGCATTATAATGAGTGAAAAATCCATGTTTTTCAACAGTACCGACGGAGATGTAAGGGAATATTCTGCGGCAGATTTTGCAGACTGCCTGTCGGGAATTGCTCCGAATGGTGTGCTGGAAGGACTTTCTGTGACGGCTGCCAATTCAAAAGTGAATATTTCGGCAGGCAAGGCGATCATTAACGGATATATCTATGTGCTTGACAGCACACTTGTTATTACACCCGATTCGGGCAGCTCTCAGAGGTTTGACAGAGTTGTTTTGAAACTCTATTTGCCGAACAGAAATATATCCGCAATCTGCAAAACAGGCACTTCAACAGCACCTGCACTTGAAGAAAATGAAATTTCTCTGGCGGTTGTGACAGTACAAATTAACGGTGCGGTTACGGGAGTGACGGATACAAGAGCTTATTCGAGGGACTATTCAAATTTACAGAATAAACCGATTCATTACGGCACGGGTACACCGAATAATTCTTTAGGCAATGACGGTGATATTTATGTGCAATATGAAAGCTAAGGTGACAGTATGAGCAGTATTTATATTTTGTCAACAACACCTGCGATAACTTGTATCCTGTCTTATGAAACCAAACGTGAAAATAATGCTGTTTTCTATCGCTTTAAAGTTGAGATTCAGCCGAATCATAACACAGCTTTTGCATACAATCTGAAACTTGATATTACTCTCAATAACAAGAAAATTCTTTCCGGCGGTGCTTTGAAAGATATTCAGCCGGGCAAATGGACTGTACCGTTTTCAAAATATTTTCCTCATCAGACAGGCTGGTATCGGGTTGAAAGTGTCGGTAATGCCGGCACATTGCCCTGTGCCGTAAAATTTTACAGTACACAGACTTCCGGCTCAGCTTCAGCAAATCGTGTTGTTGCCGTTCCTGCGGCAGAAAACAGTGTCCGGAATACAAAAGTGAAAATCAACGGGACATGGAAAAATGCAGAAAATGTTTTTATCAAAATCGCAGGGGTCTGGAAACGGACTGAAAAAGTTTATATTAAAAACAATGGAGTTTGGAGGGGTGGTTAATGGCAGAATATGTAAAGAAGTTGGCACTGGATTTCAATGCGGAGTATCCCATTCAAACCGTTTTTGCCAAACAGCTTGATGAAAACAGCCGTTTTTTGCTGATAGAACCTCAGCTTGACGGCAATAAATTTGATGTTCGCGGGTGTGATGTTCAGCTATATGCAAAGGCGGCAGATGAAACAGTTAAGGCTATCAGCGGAGCTGTTAACGAATCCGGTGAGATGTTGTTTGATTTGACGGATATTATAAGTTCTTCGGGAATTTTTGTATGCGATGCCAAAATTTTAGGGAATGGCAGAATGCTTTCTTCGTGTCTTTTTTTCGTAAATGTAAAGCAATCCATTCTGTGGTCCAATAAAATCAAGCTGTATCGTAACAGTGCTTATTCCAATATTGTTCAAATAAAAAATGACGGGGAATATTATATTCTTGGAAATACGGAAAAGCTGATTTTTACCGTAAAAAAGGATGCAGAAATACTGATACGGAGAGAGCTTACAGACAGCGATTATATTGAAGAAGAAAACGGTTATTTGCTGTCTTTGAGCTCAGCAGAAACAAATATACCGGTCGGGACTTATTATTACAATATTAAGCTAAAAAGAGCTGACAGCGAGTTTGAACCTGTTATCTCAAAAAGCAAATTTATAATTACAGAGGAGTGATGAAAAGATATGCTTACGGCAAAATTAAATCCATACGGTGGAAGCGTTGTTGACAAAACAGCAAGAAACCGTATAAATGAATTAGATGAACAAAAGGCTGATAAATCGGATTTGCAGGTGGCAAATGCAAGAATTGACAATATCATAGCCCACAACAACGATACCGAGGGTAACAGCGAGCTTATTGATATTCGTACAGGT
>DEFH01000036.1:223-14065 GCA_002350705.1 Ruminococcaceae bacterium UBA2857 | reverse complement strand
TCTATAGGTGGGGGAGTATGTCACTCCGCTAAAAAACGATACATATGTTCTTTAAACTCGGGGCACGTGTCATATGCCGCATGACCGAAACCACTGTACACCTTCATTGCAAATCCTTTATTCCATTGAAATCTCTCTGCCATTTCCCGTGCAGGCTCTGTGCCGAAAACTTCATCACTGCTGTCACTTGTCACCATAACGGGACATTTTATGGATACGGCTTTATCGGTAATATCAAAATCCTTTGCTCCGTTTGCAATGATAATAAATCGTTCAAGTTCTTTATCCGAAACTGTTTTTGCCACTGCGCAAAGAGTATCTTTATATTTTTCAAAAATATTTCTCGGATATATCTTCTCTCCGAATGATAAAAACAAAGATTCCTTTTCATTATTCTCCGCACATCTTATCCACTCATTAATTACTGAAAAGCGTTTTTCATCAATACGCATGGCTGTTGAACACAGAACAAGTTTTCTGACAAGCCCGGGGGACTGCACTGCTATCTCCATAGCTATCATTCCACCCTGAGACGCTCCAAAAATACAGATATGTTCAAGTCCGAGATGGTTGATCACCTGTATCGTGTCATACGCCATATCACTTACAGAATACACAGGAGGCACTTCTGTAAGGCGGTCAAATAAATAAACGGTGAAATCCTGTGCAAATAAATCATACTGCTTTGTGATAAAAAGAGGGTATAATATACTGCTTTGTACACTCAGTCCCGGAATAATGACGAGAATATCTTTTCCACAGCCGAATTTCAGATACTTCATTGAAGAACCGTTGATTGGTACTTCGTCCGTCAAAAAATCCATAAAATCTCTCCTAAACATTATTTTGCATTTTTGATGAAATCAAAATTCTGCACCATGTAAATGATTCCAGACAGCAGTGTAAAGAACACCGACAGCCACATCAGACCGTCGCATATGATACGCACCCACAAAGCATCGGAAATCACCTGTATTTCTATCAGATACTGCATGAGCATTATCACAAATACAGCGATGATCTGTGTAACGGTCTTGACTTTTCCCCAGATATTTGCCGCTACCACTTTTCCCTGACTTGATGCAACCAGTCGGATAGATGTCACCATGAATTCTCTCGCAAGGATAATAATCAGAGCCACCGCACTTGTCAAACCCAATTCCACAAAGCACGCCAGTGCAGATACGATCATCACTTTATCCGCAAGGGGATCCGCAAATTTTCCGAAATCCGTTATCATGTTATATTTTCGGGCAATCTTGCCGTCTAAATGGTCTGTATACGAAGCAACTGCAAATATCACCAATGCTATCAGATAATGGTGTGGCACGATCGGCATTAACAGAAAAAATACATAAAACGGTACCAATATCAATCTTAACACCGTCAGTTTATTCGGCAGATTCATTTTCCTATTCCTTTCTTTAACGCATTATCCCTACTAAATCACAGTCCAGTGTATCACTGATTTCGACAGACACAATATCGCCTATTTTGGGCTTTTTGTCCTCTGCTATGATAAACACTTTTCCGTCCACTTCGGGAGCGTCTGCCGCACTTCTGCCAAAGAAACACTCCGCTAATCTGTCGAATCCCTCACACAATACGCTGATGGTCTTTCCGATCATTTTCAGGGCGTTTTCCGCCATGATAATTTGCTGCTGTTCCATGATAATTTCCTGACGGTGCTTTTTGGTTTCCTCGTCAAGCTGATTTCCCATTTTTGCCGCAGGCGTGTCCTCCTCTGCCGAGTAGGCGAAACAGCCCATTCTTTCAAAACGCATTTCATTCACAAATTCCGACAACTCCGCAAATTCTTCCTCCGTCTCACCGGGGAAACCTGTCATAAAGGTTGTTCTCACGGTGATATCCGGCACTCTTTCACGCAATTTTCGGATAAGGGCGGTCAAACTCTCTCTGTCACCGTGACGGCACATTCTTTTTAAGACATTTCCGTTGCAGTGCTGTAACGGGATATCTATGTATTTCAGAACTTTTTCCTCATTCGCCATCACATCAATCAGTTCCTCTGTCATTCTGTCGGGATAACAGTACAGCACTCTGAGATACTGCACACTCTCAATTTTGCACAATTCCTTTAACAGCTCTGCCAAATACGGCTTACCGTATAGATCTTCTCCGTAACCGCTCGTATCCTGTGCAATCAGTATCAGCTCTTTGACTCCCTTTTCGGAAAGCTCTTTCGCCTCTTTCAGAATGTCCTCCATCGGACGGCTTCTGAATTTGCCCCTTATCATGGGAATCGCACAATAAGTGCAGTGATTACTGCATCCCTCTGCAATTTTCAGATAGGCATAATAAAACGGTGTTGTTCTGACTCTGCCGCCGCACAGGGGCAATTCCGCTTTATCGGGGAAACTCTCCGTTTTGGTGCCTGCCAGCACCTCTTTTACGGCTTCCGCAATATTTTTATTGGCACCGATTCCCAGAACCGCATCCACTTCATACAGTTCTTTCATGACTTCCCGGCGATACCTTTCCGCAAGACATCCTGTGACGATAATTGCCTTGATTTTGCCCTCTTTTTTCAGCTCTGCAAGCTCCAGTATCTCATCTATGCTTTCCTGCTTTGCGTCCTCGATAAATCCGCAGGTATTCACTATCGCAACATCACTGTTGGCAACGTCGGCAACCAACTCATAGCCTGCATCCCGCAAACTATACAGCATCATTTCTCCGTCAACACGGTTCTTGGCACAGCCAAGACAGACCATTCCTACTCTTTCAGCCATTTTCACATATCCCTCCGATTTTTTGATACATCCCTATTATAGTATACTTTTCCCGAAAATACAACCAAAAAATTCGGAATGGAACTCAGTCCCACTCCGAATGTATCGCATCATTGATGTCCGACCATCTGTAACCCATTGTTTTCAGAGCATTGACGGTTCGGGCAAGGTCTTTTTCATTGGATAATCTTCCTGCAAACTTTGTCTGCAAAAGGTGTTTGATCTGCTCTGCAGGCTCAGGCTCCAGTTCATCCAAAATTTCATCGGTCAAATCCCTGTCAATGCCTTTTTTCAGCAGTTCAAATGCCGCTCTCTGACGGGAAAAGCCTTTCTTATTGAGCAAAACTTCCGCATACTCTCTGGCATAATGTTCATCATTGATAAGTCCCAATTCCTCCAAACGCTCTATGGCGAGAGCAGACGCACTCTCGCCAAAAAGCGGCACCAACTTATCGGATAATTCTTTCCTGGTACGACTGCGGTATTCTATCAGATACAATGCCTTTTCTTTGGCACGGCTGATTTTGGACTGCTCCAGAAGTTCATACAGTTCCTCATCCGTGATTTCCGAACCGATTTTTTTGCCTGTCGAAAGAAAGGTCATCGTATCCACCGACACGGCATATTCTCCGTCAAGATACAAGGCTGTCAGACTTTTTTTGCGTTCCTCTGTTGCTGTGATAATCATTATTCTTCCACCATGACATCTACATTCGTATCGGCGGTACGCACTTCCGCAGGAGCCGCTTTTGCTTCACTCACGGCTTCCAATGGCTGTGTTTCGATTTTTTCCTCTGTTTTCTCTACCAAATCTTTTGCACGAGCCTTTGCCGCTTTGGAGAATGTCAGCTTTTCACTGCTGGATTTCAGGTCTTCCTCTACTTTTGCCGCAATATCGGGATTGTCTCTCAAAAAGTTCTTGGCATTGTCACGTCCCTGTGCGATTCTGTTGCCGTCATACGAGAACCATGCTCCGCTCTTTTTGATGACATCCGCATTCACTGCCAGATCCAATAGTTCGCCTACTCTTGAAATGCCCTGACCGTACATAATGTCAAACTCTGCCTCACGGAACGGCGGAGCGATTTTATTTTTCACGACTTTTGCACGTGTTCTTGAACCGACAACCTCACCGCCTGCCTTGAGCGTTTCAATCTTTCTGATGTCGATTCTCACAGAAGAATAAAACTTCAAGGCACGTCCGCCCGGAGTTGTTTCGGGGTTGCCGAACATCACACCTACTTTTTCACGCAGCTGATTGATGAAAATTGCCACGCAATTCAATTTGGAAATCGAACCTGCCAGTTTTCTCAGAGCCTGTGACATCAGTCTTGCCTGCAAGCCAACGTGAGCTGCTCCCATATCTCCGTCAATCTCCGCTTTCGGGGCAAGGGCGGCTACCGAGTCGATGACAATAATATCAATCGCTCCCGAACGTACCAGTGATTCTGTGATTTCCAGAGCGTCTTCACCCGTATCGGGCTGTGACACAAGCAGTTCATCTATATCAACGCCCAATGCCGCTGCATAAACCGGATCCAAAGCGTGTTCCACGTCAATAAATGCCGCAATGCCGCCTGCTTTCTGAGCCTCGGCAATACAATGCAATGCCAGTGTTGTTTTGCCGGAAGATTCCGGACCGTATATCTCTGTGATACGTCCTTTCGGAAGTCCTCCGATTCCCAGTGCCATATCCAGTGACAGCGAACCTGTCGGAATGGCGTCCACTTTCATTGCCGCATTTTGTCCCAGACGCATCACCGCTCCTTTGCCAAACTGCTTTTCTATCTGACTGAGAGCGGTTTCCAATGCTTTCTGCTTATCAAATGCCATTTTTCATCTATCCTTTCCTGTTTTTGATGACAGTTATATTATACAATCATCACCAATATTTTGCAACTCATTTTAAAATTGCTTAGTCCCAAAAACTACCCTGTCCAAATTTTGAATATCCTTGACAACACCGATTTCTGTGATTCCCCGCACCGCAAGCAGTTGTGATACCGCTTGTGCCTGTTCTTCTCCGATTTCAAGAAAGATTTGTCCGCCTTTTTTCAGGCGGCTTACCCATTTCTCCGCAATACACCGATAAAAATCCAGTCCGTTAATGCCTCCGTCCAATGCACTTTCAGGCTCAAACCGTACTTCTTTCTGCAAATGCGGAATTTCTTCCCTGCGAATATAGGGCGGATTCGATATAATGATATCAAACTCCCCCTCCATACATTCATTGAAAATACTGTCCCGTATTGCTTTCACATTCGCCTGATGATAGGCAATATTCTTTGTGAGATACCCATACGGCACATTTTCCAGCTCTACGGCATAGACCTCCGCTTTCGGAAACGCTTTCGCAAGTGTCACTGCAATAATGCCGCTTCCCGAACAAAGATCAATGACTTTTTCATTGCCTTTCATGTGCTCCATACACTCCCTGACAACCACCTCTGTGTCATCTCTCGGAATCAGTACGCCCTCTCCCACAAAATACACTCTGTCCATAAAATACGCTTTGCCTGTCGCATACTGCAAGGGAATTCCCGACAGCCTTTTCTGTACAGCCGTCAGAAATTCCCCTGAATGTTCCGCAGGTTTTCCGCCATGCACCGCAAGCAATGCTCTGTTCATGCCCAATATATCCTCTGTCATGCACATGGCTTCATATTCCGTCAGATATTTTTTCGCATAGGAATACAACTCTGCATACGTCATTTGATAATATCCTCACCGTTTTCCGGAATGACATCTTTCATAGCGGCAATCGCTACTTCTATCATATCATCTTCGGGTTCTTTTGTCGTGATATGCTGCATCCAGATTCCCGGAGCCGCAATGATTCTTGTCACAGCATTATCATGCCTTCCGCATATCCGTATCAGTTCATAGCCGATTCCCACCGTAACAGGCAGCAGCAGTATCTTTATCGTAGAACGCAGCAGCACATCCGTAAACGGTATGAACAGTCCTATCAGGATACCCACTATCAGCATTAACACGATAAAACTTGTACCGCATCTCGGATGAAAGCGTATCTGTTTTCTGACATTCTCTACTGTCAGCTCCAGTCCCTTTTCATAGCAGAATATCGTTTTATGCTCCGCCCCGTGATACTGGAATACTCTCTTGACATCCTTTTGCAGTGTGCAAAGGCTCATGTATATCAGAAACAATATGATTCTGATAATTCCCTCAAATGCCGAACGCCAGATGATCTGCTCATTCAATGCCGGAAATGCTCCCGCCAACAGATTAAACAGCAGTGTCGGTACATAAAAGAATACTCCGATACAAAACAGAATGGCCACTATCATGGCAATCGTCATGAAAACATTCACAATCTTATCTCCGAAATGCTTATCCAGCCATTTGTCAAATTTCGTCATTTCCTCCTCGGAAACGTCCTCGCCATCCATTGCCAGATCCGCCGAACGCATTAACGCTTTGTTTCCCGTTACAAGAGAATCTATCATATTCGCCACGCCCCGCAGTATCGGCACTTTTAAAATCTTATATTTCTTCACCAAATCCAACGGTTTCACTTCTTCCAGTTCAATCGTGCCGTCACTTTTTCTGACCCCCATCGCCGATCTGAGGGGACCTCTCATCATAATTCCCTCCATCAACGCCTGTCCGCCTATGGAAGTGATTTTCTGTACTTTTTCCCGTTTCACAAAATAGCTCCTTTCATGAAATACTCTCCGAACCGGAGGAAATATCCTTTCCATTCTCCGAAATAAAATCCTCCGGTTCCGGTTTCTCTTCTTCCAGTACCGGTATCCTGATTGTCACCGTTGTACCGACACCCTCTGTACTGTCTATGTCAAGCGTTCCCTTATGCAGTCTCACAATTTCATCCGCCACCGCAAGACCGATTCCCGAACCTCTCACGGTCTGATTCGCTTTATAGAATTTCTGCTTGACCTTCGGCAAATGCTGTGCCGGTATGCCGCAGCCGTTATCCGCTATGGTAATCATCACCTGTTTGTCGGATTCTTCCGCATTGATCGTCACAACGCCGTCTTTATCCGAATATTTCAGAGCGTTGTCAATAATATTGATAAATACCTGTCTCAGACGGTTCCTGTCGCCCAGCACGATTGGCAGTATCTCCGGCTCGTCATAGACAATATGCTTGCTTTCACTGTTTGCACGCTCTTTCAGCATATAAATCGACTCATCGAGTTCTGCCAGTATATCCAGCCTGTCCATAATCAGCACCATTCTGTCCTGCTGTATCCTTGAAAAGTCCAGCACTTCCTCGACAATGCCGTTTAACCGTTCCGTCTCCTTGACAATAATCGCAATGCCTTTTTCAACCGTTTTGGTGTCCCTGCACCCGTCTAACTGCATGGTTTCCGCCCAGCCTTTGATTGCTGTCAGGGGCGTTCTCAGTTCATGCGACACCGATGAAATAAAATCATTTTTCATCTTGTCAGCCGTACCCAGTTCCCCTGCCATATAATTGATTGTGTCGCACAAATCGCCGATTTCATCATCGTAGAATTTATTGATACGGGCATTGAAATCTCCCTGTGCGATCCGCTTGGCGGTGGAAGTGATTTCCTGTACAGGCCGCACGATGGACCTCAGAAAATACGTACTTGACACAAATATAAAAAACAATATCAGCAGTCCCACCAGACACATCATACAAATCGTAATAAAAATTTTTCTGTCTGCTTCTTCCAGCGATACCATATACCGTATCGCTCCCGACGGTTCCCGACGGCTGTCATAAATGACTCTTGTCACTGCCATGACGTTTTCGCCCGAACTCAGATTGCCCTGCCATTTGCCGAAACTGTCCTTTGCTTTGAGTGCAAGCTCATAATCCGGCATTTTCTGATTATTATCCGGTGCAAATCCTGTTGATGTGATAATCACCTGTCCGTCACTGTTGATGACCATCAGTTCCATCAGTTCCTTGTCGGGAAAATTTTCGACATAATCCCTTGCCGTCTCCGTGAACTCCGCCGAACTGTTGAAAATATTGACCAATTCCGTAGAACGTCCGTTCAGCACCTGAAACACATCATTATAGTAAAAACTTTGCACGATCATCGCAAAACACACGACAAATACAAACAGAATAATCAATATCACTCCAAAGGTATTCATGACCCATCTTTTTGCAATACCTTTCACGATCCGCTCTCCTCCTCAAAATGCTGTGTTCCGCATCATTGTCAGCTCTCCCATTTGTAGCCCAGTCCCCAGACTGTCACAATGCATTTCGGTGATGACGGATTATCTTCTATTTTCATGCGGAGACGACGGATATTGACATCCACAATTTTTTCTTCTCCCACATACGCTTCTCCCCATACGTGCTTGAGAATGTCACTCCTGTCCAATGCCGCTCCGGGACTGGAAAAGAAATATTCCATAATCTGAAACTCCACCTGTGTCAGTTCAATCAGCCTGCCCTTTTTCATCAGAGAATGATTTTTCAGATTCAGCACAAAGTCTCCCGAACGGATCTCTTCTTTAAAATTATTTTCCGAACGCATTTCCGCAATTGCAATTCTTCTGTAAAGTGCGTCCACTCTTGCTACCAACTCTGTGGGGCTGAACGGTTTTGTCACATAGTCATCCGCTCCCAGCATCAAGCCCGATACTTTATCCATTTCCTGTGTCCTTGCCGACAGCATGATAATTCCCAGATTGCCGTTTTTCTTTCTCAGTTCTTTACAAACCTGCAAACCGTCCTTTTCCGGCATCATCACATCCAGCACCGCTATATCAAAATCACCGTTTTTTTCATCATACTTTTCCAGTGCCACCGCACCGTTTTCCGCTTCCGTGACATGATAGCCCGCTCTCTCCAAATTGATGACAATAAATTCTCTTATTGCCGTTTCATCCTCTGCCACCAGTATATTTTTCATTGTCAGTCTTCCTTTCTTCAGTTTGTCCAGAAGGAGTGGGCGGATGCCGTCACTTCTTCCGGCGTAATATTCAACGTTTCGTCTGCGTGTGTGATAAAGATCTGTCCCCCGAATACCGCATGAGACTTCGTTCCGTCAATATTGCTTAATGCTATCATATCTGCGGTGTCTTCCTGTTCCCATTCTTCTTCGGTATAGCGTCGGATTGTCAGGAGCTTATCCCCAAAAGAGGATGTCTTGGAATTCCACAGATAAAACGTCATCTGACGGGTATCCGGATCTGTCACTGCCGTTACCGAACCATTCATCCACCGGTTAGGCATCGTAAAATAATACCTGTCATTATAATTAATCACCGTATTCAGTTTTGTTCCCAAAGACTTATTATAAATCGAATACTGTTTCCATGCCGTGATATTGCATACATTTGCCGCATTCACATCTGTTCCTGCCGACATGGGTGTTATCACAGGAACTTCTATCATGCCGTCTCCGTCGGCATCTCTTGAATAAATGGTATCTTTCCGTGCCGTCGGATTGGAATACACATCATTCTCCAATTTGGAAACCAACGGATTCTGTAATGTATTTGTCTGTGCATCAAAATAAATAATCTGTGAAGTCAGTACTCCCCCGTTTTTTTCTCCGTCTACCACCAATCCTATCTGATTCTGGGCAATATTCCCCACTGTCACATTGACAAAGGAGGTAATTTCGGGATCCAGCTCCAGTGCATATTTGCCGATAGGCTTTTTTTCCTGCTCCGAATACTGCAGCAATCTGATACTTGACGGATTTTTCTGGCTGCCCAGCGACAGCAAAACAATCTCGTTCAATGCATCTGCCGTAACATCTTCTATCAGCATTTCATCATACGTATCATCAATTGTCATCTCATACGCTGTATCTGCTACGGAATAGGCTGTCAGTGTTTTGGATGTATTGCCATATCCTGTCCAGCCGATAATCACTTCATCTGTCCCGTCATTATTCAAATCACTGAACATCACACGGTCAACGCCCGCTCCTGCATTGGAAAATGTTCCGATACACTTCCATTCATTTTTGATATACGCTATCATTGACACATTCATTTTGGTATCATTATTCGGTGAATACAATGCAACGGCAAATTCATTTTGTGCCTTGTCACTTTTCATGGTGATTGCAGAGCGGTTGGTGCCTGTCTGCGGATACTTGAAAGTATATTTGCCGCCTGCCTGCTGTGTAATAATATCCTGTATTTCCGCCTTGTCGCCTGTTGCACGGGGCGGTCTGAGAAGGGTATTCCCCTCTATCGAAATCGGTGAACATCCTGCTGTCACCAGTATCACCATCACTACCGCAAGCATTAACGCTACGGCTTTACGTTTCATTGGCTTTCTCCTCCTTGTCAGGCAATGCTTCCTTGACGGCTATTAAAAATTTAATTGCAATTCCCTCTTCCGAAAACATCTTTTCATGCTCCGTCATGATATTCGGCTCATAACCCGATTGGTGCAAATCATAGGTAATATACCTTACACGAAAACCGCACTCTTTCAGATATTCCCGACTTTCTTCAAACAGTTCCTCATCATCTGTTTTGAAATGTATCTCACATCCGTCTTTCAGAAACTTCCTGTAATTCATCAGCTGACGGGGATGTGTCAGACGACGCTTTTTATGCTTGCAGCGTGGCCACGGATTACAGAAATTAATATAGATCCTGTCTGTTTCATCCTGTTCATCCAGCATCATATCAATTCTTTCAATATTATGTGCCGTCAAGCGTACATTATCTGTCGGCAGCCCCTTTTCTTTGTACACTCTTTCCACATTCCTCTTGGCAAGCCCCAGCATTTCAAATTTAATATCTATCGCCAGCCAGTTCACATCCAAATGACTTGATGCTGCCTGTGAGATAAATCCTCCCTTGCCGCAGCCCAACTCCATATAGAGCGGCTGCTGTTTCGGAAACTGTTCTTTCCACTTTCCTTTGACAGAATCCGGCTCCTGTACAAAAAAGCTGCTGGCTTCCAGTTCCGGTCTTGCCCAAGGCTTATGTCTGATTCTCATGGTATCGACTTCCTTTTACTGATAATTACACACTGACATTATACCAAAGCTCTGCCAATGTTTTTTTCTTTCAAAGAATTATATAAAAAACAAAAAAGTGAAAGATATCTTTTAAAAAAGCATCTTTCACTTAAACATTTATGCATTATTCAATGTGTCTGCAATAAATTTGCTTGGTTTTTTCACTTTTTCCGGCTTTATTTTCTTGCCGCGGAGTTTTCTGGATTCCACTGCGATTTTTTTATTCTCCGGTGCAAACCCCGATACTGCTTTGGAAAACTTCTCATCATCCTCAAGAGAATTCAACAGTACATATGTAATAATTCCCTTGACATCCAAATCTCCCGTATCATACAAATCCGACAATGCTTTGGAAAACTTCTCTGCCGCATTTTTATTCAGCGTATCAATATAGCTTTTGAATCTCGGCAGAATCTTTTCTTCCGCAAACGTCACCCCACGGAAACTTTCATAATGTGCCTTTTCATACGCAATCTCATCCCTCAGCTCCGGAAAATAACCCATCATTCTGTTGGCAAAAAACAGCGGATCACTTGTGCTTTCGCCCTCTTTTTTGGACTTTTTCTGTTTCTGCACGGCTGACTGTCGGGGACCTCTTATCGTATCCGCAAAGTCATCTCCGATATTTTCCGCCTCTCTCGCAGAATCCGCATCGGGATCAAACAGCCATGTCGCAATTGTTTTCCACGTATTGTCCGGCTCTCCGTCCTCCATGCCGCATGAACGCAGCAATACTCTTCTCTTGTCGAAATAATACACGATACTGTATGCAATCTCTCCTGTATACAGTGCCGTCATCTCATTATCCGAATCCGCTACGCTCTGTTTTTCATACCCTTTGGGCAAAAGCACTCTTTCCACTCTGCCTGTGATAATCTCAAATGCCTGTGTGATTTCCATCATTTTTTCACTCCTATTCATGATAGAATCCATTATACTATATCCTTTCCGATTTGTCACGCACTTTTTGCGGATTTCTTTCCAAAATTCGGGAGCGGAAAATGGGTTTTGCCCCGCTCTCCGCTCCTCGCACTCCACTCTCATTTAAAGATTTCCTGCATACCGTCAAGGATACTCTCTACGGTGTTAATTGCTTTGTTAGCCTTGCGTTTGTTCTTGCGGCTGTCGTTCATCATCACCGAACTGACAAATCCGAACATCATTCCTGCTATCAGTCCTGCTCCTACACTTTTCAGAGTCGTCATCGTATTTTTTCCCATTGCATGATTGCTCCTTTTGATTTGATTACTCTCTTATTCTGCCCCTTTCAGACGTTTTTATTATAGATAGATTCAACAAATATTTTGAAAAAAATTTTTTCCATTTTGGACAAGTAACCGTTTTTTGTTCATTTGCTATATAAACTGACATATTTCGTTTGACAAACTGCATAAAAGAGATTATAATCTAATCATACTGTGAATCATAAAAGTATTTCTTTTATGTTCCGTCAGATAATTATTTTGTGATTGAATTTTATCAGAAAGAAGGAGTTTTACAATGGCTGCTAAAAAATCTACCAAGGCTGCTGCCGCAAAAGAAGAAACGAAGGTTGAGGACGTTGTTACCGAGGTAACCGAAGAAGCAAAAACCGCTAAAAAACCTGCTGCCAAGAAAGCTGCCAAGGCTAAAGAACCCAAGTTCAATGTTACTATTGAGTACCTTGAGAAAAATATCACTGTTGATGAACTCATCGAGGCTGTTAAAGAAGCTTACAAGGCTAACGGCAATGTTGATGCTATTGAAACAGTTGATGTTTACTATCAGCCCGAAAACAACAAGGTTTACTATGTTGTCAACGGTGAAGCACAGGAAGAACCTGTCAACGTTTAATATTTTTTATTTCACATACCTGCCTGTCATGTACTGCATGACAGGCTTTTTTTGCGTCTTCTTTATCATGGAAATTTTTTTGACCAAATCGGGAAATTATTATTGATTATGCCGTCAAAGTATGATAAAATGAATATAATTAAAATGTAAAATTATGCTTTATTGTGTACTTTTACAAAATCTTTTTTACAAAATAGGAGGAATTATCTGATGATCAAGCACATAGTCTTTTGGAAACTCAAAGACAATGATCAAAAACAACAAAATATTGACCGTATGATCAATATGCTTACCTCTCTCGTCGGAAAAATTGACGGTCTGGTTGGTATGGAAGCCGGCTATAATTTCAACACCTCTTCCGATTCCGATTATGATGTTGTTCTTTATGCTACTTTTAAAAATCCCACTGCTTTGAAGTACTATCAGAATCATCCCGAACATCTCAAATGCAAAGAATTCATCTCTCAGGTAACTGTCAGCCGTACCGCTGCCGACTATTTCTTTGAAGACAATTTATCTGTCTCAAAGCCCGTTTCGGAAGTGCCGGATGCTCCTGAAATAGCTGAAACTCCGGCTCCTGTGGAAATTGCTCCTGCTGTGCCTGAAGCTCCGGTTGTTGCGGAAGTCGCTCCTGTCGTGCCCGAAACTCCGGTTATTGCAGAAATTGCTCCGCCTGAAACTCCGGCTCCTGTGGAAGTTGCTCCTGCTGTGCCCGAAACTCCGGCTCCTGTGGAAGTTGCTCCTGCTGTGCCCGAAGCTCCGGCTAACCCATTCGGTGTAGAAATCAATACCGGCAGCAACACGGAATCTTCTTTGCCCAACCTCGCTCCCGATCAGCAAAAGGCTATGTCTGAAGATATGCTCCGACAGTTTGAAAACGTTGTTCCTTCTGTTCAGGGCTACAATCCCCAGATTAAAACCGAAGAACAGCTTCAAGACAGTCAGCCTCAGAATTATCAGGCTCCCGACCTTTCTTATATCAAGTCACAGGGCAATGTTTTTGGGCAGAAACCTCAGAACAGACAGCCTTTCCAGGCACAAGCCGACCAGAATTATGCTCAGCCATTGGAACCCCTTGATTTTAATAATGCTCCTCCTGCCGCTCCCATGCGATTCAACGCTGATTCTTCTTCCTACAATTTCGGCGGTGAAGCAAATACCAACACTCAACACAAACCAATGAAATTCAGTGATACCCCTGTTTCTACCCCTGTCTCTACAGGCAGAACTCCTGTTTCTCAGCCCAGACCTCAGAAAATGCCCGTTAATGCTCAGGTCAATCCTGTTTC
>DEFH01000036.1:0-140 GCA_002350705.1 Ruminococcaceae bacterium UBA2857 | reverse complement strand
CCTGTTTCTACCGAACATTCCAAAATCAAGGAAACTACTTCTGCTTTTGGAAAGAAAAAGATTGACGTGGAAGTTACTCCCCTTGAACAGCGTTCCGATACATGGACCTGTCCAAACTGCGGCAAAATCATGCCGAAGTA
>DEFH01000035.1 GCA_002350705.1 Ruminococcaceae bacterium UBA2857 | reverse complement strand
TCTTGCCCATTTAGGTTAAAATTGATGATATGCAGACAAAACAAGCAGAACAGCTTGCAATACTTTTAAAGATAAAAGAGAAACAATAAGAACAATCGGCAGACAATTTTTTAAGACTGTCTGCCGATTGTTTTGGTTAAAAAGCAATATACACCAAACGGTACTAACTATTCAACACCGTTTTTTATTTTGTTTTAAATTTTCTATGCGGTTCTTGCATTAGTGAAAGACAACTGACAGTAGTTTCCTAAGTTTGGTGTCCAATAGATATTATCGAGCCAGTCACCACATTTTTGAACATAAACTGTGTAAGAATTACAATTATTAACCTGTATAGTATTGCTCTTTCCACTCAATGTTTTATTATACAATACTTTACCGTTGCTGTTCTTGATAATTACCGATATTTTGCTGTTACTTTCATTCCAATAGATAGGTTGATTGATACTAAACGCATTGATATTATATGCTCGTATGGTTACTTTGGAACTTCCATTAGTATTTACAGTTTGTACTTTGTATGATTGCCAATAATTGGTATAAAGCGATGTAACAGAAGAAATCCCTCGATGTTGTTTTGTTGTAGTACCACGCCAAAATTTCCACATTTGAGCAGAGTTATTTTGCGAGAAATTCCATACTTGCACATTTGCTCCATCTTTTGAACTTGCTCCTGAAACATCAAGAGCTAAATTGAGATTATATGCAGGTTTCAGATAATAGTATCCATTGCCGGCATCTACAACTTTCCAAACCTGATTTTTTCCACAATTATAAGTCCACTGATTAACAGTTGTTCCAGAACCTTTATTTCCACCTTTTACATCCAAAACTTTGTCGGAATCCCAATTAGAAATCACATAAAAACCATTGCCTAAAGGAGTGAAATAAAATCTTTGTGCGACAGTACTATTTTGCTGGTATATCTGAATATTTGCACCGTCTGATTTACTTCCACCACTTACATCCAAACATTTGTTACTTGCACATTTAGGATAAAGACTATACCAGCCTTCGCCTACAAATCCCCAAGAACCAGTAGCAGCATTAACAGGTTGTGCTATAACGAAAGATGTCGAAAAAAACAATGTAAACATCAAAAATATTGATATACCACATCTTCTTAAGTTTTGTAAATTTTTCATAATAAGTGATCCTCCGTATTTTTTACGTAAAAAAAACAATAAGACTTACATCAAACAATATTAACTTTTTATATTTACAAGTTGTATTCCTAAAAGTGACTTAGTACACTGGTATCACCTCAATCCATAATTCTCTAAATTTTTCGATAAAAATATTTTATCATAATGATGTAAATTTGTCAATATCACATTAAAGATATTATCACAAATCACCGACAATATATATATTCTTGAGAAAAAACAAGACAAAAATGTATTTTTTGTCAATTTAAACAAATTTAACTGACAGATTTTGAGCAAAAGCCAATATCCCCCGTCACCTGCAAACTGTGATTTTTTGCTTGACATTTATCCGCAGAATGTGCTATGATAAAGCATATTGACAACACGATGACAAAGAGAGTAACCGTATCTGTGCAGTACTTACAGAGAACTCCGTCAACGGCTGAGAACGGACAGTATGATGATTCGGTGAAGTTCACTTTCGAGTGGCACGGCTGAAAAATAACAAGTAGGCTGTGACGGGTTGTGCCGTTATACACAAAAGGAGTGTTTGCTCTTGCAAAAATCAGGGTGGTACCACGGAGTTCATTCGTCCCTGCGTGTGACAACGCAGGGACTTATTTTTTTGCAGTCAGACACGATAAAATCAAAACCGGAGGTATGAAAACGTGGACAAGAGAATTTTGGACCTGAAAAGTGAAATCGAAAAACAGCTTTCGGATTTGTCCGAACTTGCCGAACTGGACAAATTAAGAGTCTCCTATCTGGGAAAAAAGGGAAGCATTACTTCTCTTCTCAAAGGTATGAAAGACCTTGCTGCCGAACAGAAAAAAGAATTCGGTGCGGATGTCAACAAACTCAAGGAGTTTGCTGCACAGAAAATCGAAGAAAAAACAAAGGAACTCAAAGACAAACAAATTGAACTGGAAATCCGGTCAATGCCCCGATTTGACATATCCGCTCCGTCAAATCAGGAAACAGGCTCCTATCATCCTATCACACTCGTGCAAAGACAGTGCGAAACCATCTTTAAATCCATGGGCTTTACTGTGGAAGACTATGCGGAAGTCGTTACAGACTATGAGTGCTTTGAATCACTCAATATCCCCAAGCACCATCCTGCCAGAGATATGCAGGATACCTATTATCTCGAAAACGGTCAGCTTCTGAAATCGCAGACTTCTGCCGCTCAGAATGCCATTCTCAGGAAATACGGTCCCGCTCTTATCAAAAACGGTACGCCTATCAGAGCCATCTTCCCCGGAAGATGTTTCCGTAATGAAGCAACAGACGCTTGTCACGAAAATACTTTCTTTCAGATGGAAGGCGTAATGGTGGACAAAGACATCTCCATCTCCAATCTGATCTACTTTATGAAAACCATGCTTTCCGAAGTGTTCCGAAAGGACATCAATGTCAGATTAAGACCGGGCTTTTTCCCGTTTGTGGAGCCGGGCTTTGAACTGGATATCAGCTGTCTCATCTGCGGCGGTACAGGCTGTCCGTCCTGCAAGCACAGCGGCTGGCTGGAACTGTGTCCCTGCGGCATGATTCATCCCAATGTTCTGCGTGAGGGCGGCATTGATCCCGACCAATATACAGGCTTTGCTTTCGGCCTTGGTCTGACAAGACTCGCCATGATGAAGTACGGCATTAAGGATATCAGAGATCTTAACAGCGGCAGTCTGAAATCACTGTCACAGTTTACCGATGACGAATAAGGGAGGATTTGAAAATGTTTTTATCAATGAACTGGATCAAGGACTTTGTCGACCTGAGCGGTCTTGACGAAGTGGAACTGATACACAGATTTTCTCTCTCTACGGCAGAGGTGGAAAATGAAATTTTCTTTAAAGGCAAAGATATTTCGGGGATTGTTGTCGCTGAAATCAAAAGCGTTGAAAATCACCCCGAATCCAAAAAACTTCATCTGCTCAAAGTGGATACCGGCAGCGGTGAACTGACGGATGTTGTATGCGGTGCTCCCAATGTCCGTGTCGGCATGAAAACCGCTTTTGCACAGCTCGGTGCAAAAATAGGCGATATTACCGTCACTCCCAGAAAACTTGCCGGCTATACTTCCAACGGTATGTGCTGCAGTGAATCGGAAATCGGTCTCAGTGACGATCATTCCGGCATTATGGACATTACAGATGATGTGCCGCTCGGTACAGATATCAAAGCTGTGTATGACGTAGAAGATATCGTCTTTGAAGTGGACAACAAATCTCTTACAAACCGCCCCGACTTATGGGGACATTACGGCATTGCAAGAGAATTTGCTGCTCTCGCCGGCAGACCTCTCAAACCTCTCGCAACAGATGACCTGACGGTGTATGACAATCTTCCCAAAGTGGACATGAAAATTGAAGATACTCTCTGCAAGCGTTACAGCACCATCAAAGTGGAGAATATCAAAAGAAATATCAGCCCTGTCAATATCAGAATCAGACTGTACTACTGCGGCATGAGAGCCATTAATTTCCTTGCCGATCTGACAAACTATCTCATGCTGGAAATGGGACAGCCTATGCACGCTTTCGATGCCAGACGTGTCGAAAAAATCAGAATCAAGCGTTTTGACGCTCCTTTCACTTTCAGAACCCTTGACGGTGTGGACAGAAATGTTGACGAAAATACGCTCATGATCTGCAATGACAATACACCTGTTGCCATTGCCGGTATTATGGGCGGTCTGGATTCCGAAATCGTGGACGATACGACTACTCTTACACTCGAATCCGCCAACTTTGATGCCGCTTCCGTCAGAAAATCCACTGTCCGCCTGTCTCACAGAACCGACGCTTCCATGCGTTATGAAAAAAGTCTCGATCCTGAAATGACAGTGCCCGCTATCGGCAGATTCCTCTATCTTCTCAAAAAATATGACAGTGACGTGCAGGTGGTCTCCTGCCTTACAGATGAATATGCTGTGAAATTCCCGCCTGTTACCCTGCACTTTGACCAGAACTTTGTTGACAGGTATACAGGTATTAGTATCGGCTCCGATACCATTGTTCATACACTCACAGGTCTTGGATTTGCCGTGACATTGGACGGCGACAAATATACCGTCGACGTGCCTTCCTGGAGAATCACCAAAGATGTTACCATGAATGCTGACATCATTGAAGAAATTACCAGAATCTACGGCTATGACAATTTTGAAGTGAACACTACCCGTTCTCCCCTCTATCCTGTCAGAATGACGGATGTGAAAAACAACGAGGAAAAAATCAAAGACCTGCTTGTCAAGAAATTTGCACTCCATGAGGTACACTCTTATGTATGGGCTTACAACAGTGAACTCAAAGAGCTTGGTATCCCTGTTGAAAACAATGTCAAGCTTGCCAATGCCACCAACCCCAATATTGAAACGCTCCGCAATTCCATCATTCCCACACAGCTTTGTCAGGTAAAGAGCAATGTCTCTTATTCTCCTGAGTTCGGCATTTTTGAAATCGGACGTATTGTAGAGGGACTGGATGAAAACAACCTCTGCATTGAAAAGAAAAAACTTGCTGTTACCCTCTTCAGCAAAAACACTGACGTGAAAGGACTGTATTTCAGACTCCGTGATATTCTGGCGGCTGTCACAGAAACTATCAAGCATACGGAACTGGAATTTGTACCTGCACAGCCGAAACACTCTTATGAACACCCTGCCAATCTGAATGCCGTTATCCTCAACGGAAAGGAAATCGGCATGGTCGGCATTGCTCACCCTGTCGTCAACAAGAATATCGACAAAAAAGGCAATGTTGTTTTTGCGGAAATCGACATGAATGTTTTTGCTGATGTCAAGGACAACGGCATTGTTTATGATGAGCCGTCAAAATACCCGTCTATTGAGTTTGACCTCAGCCTTGATATGCCGAATGATGTTTATTACAGCACGCTCAAATCCTGCTGGAGCAATGAAGGCAACGGCTTATTAAAGAGCGTCAAGGTCATTGACACTTATGATACGCCGTTGATTCACAGGATCACTGTCCGTTTTGAATTCTCGTCCAATGAACGCACCCTTTCCTCTAAGGAAGTACAGGAAATTATCCTGAACATTGCAGAGAATCTCAAACAGCACCGTGTCTTTGTGCCGAATCTGGAAGCTCTTATCAACAATGTATAAATAAAAACTCTTATCAAACAGTAAAAGCGATATGTCAACGCAAATTGACATATCGCTTTTTATTGTTTCAGAAAAGCACTTTTTTCTATCCATACAGTCTGAAAAGCATTTTTAGAGTAAGTGACGCCTGCATACTCCACATATACCTTGCAAATACTCTGATTATACCAGATATTTTCCAGAAAGGAACTGTACGTTTGACAAGGATAAATCACACGGCTGATATATGCCTGATAAATCTGTCGGTATGAAATCCGACAGCGAGTGATTTTTTTGTTTTCATCAAAGGGGATAAATTCAGGCTCAACACACAGAATGTTATGAAAAACATTCAAAATATAAAAATATATTCAAATTTTTATTAAAAAGTGTTTTTCTTTGTTGTTCAATGCAGTTCAAGCTACATTTACTACAAATGGGTGTAACACGCACCCTCTATCCCATTTTATTGGGACTACTTAAAAAAATAAATATAAACGATACAAAAAATATCGTGCGAAACAAGGTGTCCATATGACCTTGTACATTTTACGCACAGGAGGAGCGGTGTTTCAGCTATCTTCCCCATGCAACCTGCAACATACAGTTCCTACGGGTTTGTCTCTTATAATTGTATTATACAACTTTATGAAAATAATTTCAACTATTTTATAAAAAATTCACATAATATATTTTTGATTAAAATAATATAATTTTATTTTATATTTTTAACATTTTTATATACCATACGATAGTCGCTGTTATTGGTAATCGAAAATTTGATATCAATTCTGCCGTCATCACTGCACTTCTGCGGAAGCCACACACCATTTTCGAGATGTCCTGCCTCAAACTCAAAATCTATATCCAACAATTTATCCGTCAATTTTACCACTCCCTTTTGTAAATTAACCAAATTGGGATAATATAAATTATACCAGTTTGGTATACTTCTGTCAAGAACGCATTGAAGGGGACGAATCCAATTTTCAGATTGAAAGAACTACGGAAGAAAAGACATCTGACACAAATCAGACTTTCTATAGAACTCAATATGTCACAAAATACCATCAGCCGCTATGAACGTGAAAAACGACAGGCTGATTATAAAACGCTGATTATGTTTGCGGATTTTTTTGATGTTTCGATTGATTATCTGCTTGGCAGAACCGACAACCCGAAAATGAACAAATAAAAGCGATATGCCAATGCAAAATTGACATATCGCTTTTTTATTTGGTTCAGATAGCAAGTATTTTTCGCTCGGAATCACTGATATTAAACATTGCTACAATCGCTTCAATGCTCATTGTTTTTTTCAGGGATTCTATCGCCTGTTTCAAAGTCTCCAGACGACCTTCTGTACGTCCTTCCGCACGTCCTTCCGCACGGCTTTCATTTTTCAGCTCGTCATCACGAATCTTCATATCAAGATAATCTTTCATTAAAACAGAATTCTGACGGATTTTATTAACTTCTGTGTCAATATCCTGCGTTGTATCGTCAGACACAATACCGTTTGTTACATAATCCATAAAACCCTGCAACTCCTTTCTGTCAGTTGTCCCCAGAACATTCAGAACAACTTTGTATGTTTCATCACCCAAAGGAAGATGGCCGGCAACATCATAATTACAAAATTTATGCAAAGCCACCTCTGTTCCAAAAGGATCGTATTTGCAGATAAAAATCGTATAATATTTTGGCAGTGCGTTATAATCCGTATTTTTTTGCAGGAAACTTGTATCGGCAGTCGCCTGATAATATCTCATGCGTTTCGGCAGATTTTTTTTATCTGTTTGCTGCATTTCAACATTGTATATGATTTCTCCTTCTGCTGTTCTGATATGCACATCATATCTTACACCATGTATGCCGACACTTGTTTCCACTGTTTTTTCAATATCACTTTTATCTATATCCGGTATTTCTTCCTGCAAAATAATTTTGATGACTTTTCGGGCAATATTCAAATTTTCCATAACATGAGTAAACATAAAATTATCAGAAAACGGAAGTGTAGCATATTGCTGTCTTAACTGTTCTTCGATATTCATTGGAATCTCCCCTTATGGTCTCTATTATATCACAGCCGGCAGGACATTTTCAAGAAGAAACAGGACTTACAAACAGGGTTTTCTGATTGATATATATCACTCTGCCGGGCTTGGCTCCCTGTGGTTTGCTGACAAAACGTATTTTGGTATAGTCAACAGGTACTTTGCCCGAATCCTTGGCTTTGGAATGAGAGGCGGCAAGTGAAGCGGCATACAGCAATGTATTTTCATCCACTTCCCGACCATTGGTGATAATAATCGTATGGGAACCCGGTATGTCCTTTGCATGAAGCCATATATCATTTTTATTGGCATATTTCAGCGTCAGACGGTCATTTTGTTTGTTGTTGCGTCCCACAAGGATTTTAAAGCCCGTTCCGGAAGTAAATTCCAGCGGCGGCAAAGCAGATTCCTGTTTTTGTTTTTTGCCTTTGGCTTTCAGATATCCCTGCTCTGCAAGCTCCTGACGAATTTCATCAAGCTCTCTCACACTCTCGGCTCGTGAAAGGCTGTCCAGTACAGAGGAAATATAATCCAGTTCTTCTTCGGCTTTGGTAATCTGCACCTGAAGAATCTGTTCGGCTGTTTTGGCTTTCCGATACTTCTTGTAGTATCTCTGAGAGTTTTCCGCAGGCGATAAAGCAGGCTCCAACGCTATTTTCATTTTGGAAAGATTTTCATCATAGAAGTTTTCCACTTCACATTCCGTCATACCTTTTTCAATACGGTACAGATTCGCTTGTATCAAATCACCGCATATTCTGAAATACTCCCTGTCTGCACAGGCGGAAAGCTCTTCGTTTTGCAGATAGATTTTTTTGATTAAACGGGATGCCGTATTGGAAAGCAGTCGGTTGAGGTCATCTGATTTTTGCCGTATCGTTTCCAGCATATCACGCCTTGCATAATATCTGTCCAGCAGTTCGCAGAAACTCTCTGTTTCTTTGAAAGCTCTCCCTGTGCCATATTGCTGGATATACTCAAATGTAAAATCAAACGGCTTTTTGGTATGGTCTATCAGAAGATACGGCTCTCCCGTACACTCTCTCACTGTTTGAATGGTTCGTTTCAGGAAAAATCGCAGTCGGGAAATTTTTTCTTCGTCAAGTTCTGACAAATATACTTCTCTGCCGTGTCCTGTCAGATACTCCCACTCCCTACAGATAATCGGAGAAATTCCCTGCACTGTCGCCAGTAATGCCTTGGAAAGCGGCATATTTTTGGAAATGCCCTGCACCGCTGTGATAATGGTCTCTGCATCATGTTCCAATATACAAAGCTTGTTTTGCTTTGGCGGCTGTTCATATTTCATCCCCGGCAGGATAAGTCTCCGGGAAGACATAGATGCATCTACACGCTTGACTGCATCTATTATCATGCCGTCACCGTCTATGAAAATAATATTGCTGTACTGTCCCATGATTTCAACCGCAAGCGACATCATCACCATGTCACCAAGCTCATTGGTGCCTTCAAAATCCAGAAACAGCAGTCTTTCCAGTTCGGGCTGTCTGACGGCTCTCAGTCTTGCACCGGAGAGTCTCTTTCTCAAAAGCATACACAGCATAGGCGGCACTTTGGGATTTTCGGGAGTGCTTGCCGTAATATTGATACGGGGACTGTTGGCTCTGGCTGAAAGCAGCAGTTTTTTCGTACCCTCACGGGAACGCATGGACAAGATGATTTCATCCCTTGATGGCTGATAGATTTTATCTGCCTTGCTGTTGAGCAGATTTTCTTCCAGCTCTTTTTTGATATGTCTTAAAAAAGCTCCGTCAAGTGCCATATTAAAATCTCCTGTCAGTTAAGATAAATCAGCTTGTCGCTGAAAATTTCGGATTTCTGAAATATCGTGTCGGGGAAGAAATTCGACAGACTGCTTACCAGCTTGGGAATGATCAAATCCTCTGAATTAAAGTGTCCCAGATCAAATACGGAAATATTATGCTCATTCGCAAACAAAATTTCATGGTGTTTCATTTCGCCTGTAATGAAAGCATCCACCCCCTGTTTTTGAGCAAGGAAAATATTGTTTCCTCCTGCACCGCATGACACGGCTACTTTATAGATTTTCGGACAAACATCCGTGAAACGCATTCCGCTGATATCAAGCGTATTCATTAAATCCGCTGCAAAGGCGGTACTGTATGTAGGCTCCTCAAGATGCCCTGTCAGCATACAGACATCATCAAAATATTTCTCTGCAATCACTCCCGCACACTCTGCCAGCGTGTCATTGACACCGCCTCTGGCTATATCCAGATTGGTATGAGCCGAAATAATGGTAATATTGCTTTTGGCTGCCATATAAGGTACACTGTGAGAAGATATCGTTTTCAGGGGATTGAAAATAACGGGATGATGCGTCACAATAATTTTCGCATTTTTGCGGCACGCTTCCTGAATCACCTCTGATGTCACGTCAAGTGATACGATCACCATATCAGAAGCCGTATTTTCATCTCCTATCAGCAGTCCCGCATTGTCAAAGCTCATTTGTGTATCAAAAGGAGCAAAGCCGTTGATAAAATCATAAATTTCCTTTGCCGTCGTCATACATTCACTTCCTTGTCAAAAAATCCAGTCTTGCCGTCACTTCACAGAGTCGGGCATACTCCTCCGAATCTGCGGCAAAACCAAGCAGTTTTTTCTTTAATTTTCCGTTAATCACCGCAATATATTGTCTGGCTTCATCGGAATCATCCTGCTCCAGCAGACCGATATAACGAAACACATCTTGACATTCACGAATTTGTCCGTCATAATGCCACACCATCACAGAATAGCTTTTCCGAGCCGAAACACACGCCTTTTCTTCCTGAAGGCAAAAGCCGTTTTCGCATAAAAACAAACGCAGTGCATCCGCACGGGTCATAGGCTGTAAAATCAGCCGTTTATCCCTGTCACGAAGCCACTGCGTTCTCATAATGATTTTAGCGGTAAGCTCTCCGCCCATGCCGGCAATAACAATATCGTCGGCACTGTCGGGCTCCAGATTGTCCAGTCCGTCTGAAAGAGCTGTCGAAACAATATTCGATACACCGAAGCGAAGAATATTTGCTTTCGCATTTTCAAGAGGACCGACTCTGACATCACACGCAACAGCAGAGCGGATTTTTCCGTTAAGAGCGAGCCACACGGGAAGATATGCATGATCGGTTCCGACATCGGCAAGCCTTGTTCCTTCACGGACAAACTCCGCACACAGGGACAGTCTTTCATCGAGTCTGAACATCATCAGGCAGCACCTCTTATTTGTCTTTGATGTGTTCGTTGACCTTGGCGATGAGTTCGTCAGGATCCACACCGTGTACCATGCAGGCCTGTTCCACTGTCTCGCCTCGGGAAGCCGGGCAGCCTAAGCAATGCATACCGATTGACAGGAAAATCGGTGCGGTTGTTTCGTCAATATCCAGAATATCTC
Organism: Ruminococcaceae bacterium UBA2857; assembly: GCA_002350705.1. Lineage (GTDB taxonomy): Bacteria > Bacillota > Clostridia > Oscillospirales > Acutalibacteraceae > UBA1213. The sequence continues at coordinate 154 of DEFH01000035.1, read as the reverse complement.
CGATAATCGTATCTTTTGTAATCTGTGCCATTTTGCAAAATCCTTTCTGTTCATAAGATAATAGTATTATAATACATATTCTTATTTTTTGCAAGGGACAAAAAATAATTCATCAGATTTCTGTCGAAATCAACATGGCAACCGCATGAAAAAA
>DEFH01000029.1 GCA_002350705.1 Ruminococcaceae bacterium UBA2857 | reverse complement strand
GGCTTTGCTGATGACTCTGGCATGAATAAATTCTGTAGGAGAGATAACAAATGAAATACTATGTCAATGAAAATTGCATCGGATGCGGACTATGTGAGTCTGTATGTCCGCAAGTTTTTTCTCTGTCGGACGAGGGTGTGGCTGTTGCGATCAGCGAAGATGTCCCCGAAGACTCTCTCGAAAGTGCAGCCGGAGCAATGGAAGATTGTCCGGTAAGTGCGATCGAAGAAAGATAAACTACCCCAAACCGTTTATCAGGTGCAGTTCATGCGTCAGATAAACGGTTTTTATCTGAAAAAAATTATAAAATATTGCTGTCAAAGACAAAGTGACCGTAAAGAACACGGAAGATGTCTTTACATTTGTGGAGATTTATGATAAAATAATTCTTGACATAGAATACACGGTAGACGAAATATAGACAAACTTAGATGGCGTGGAATTCACGGGTGACAAAACGGAATTTGAATTTGTTATGGCAGCATACAAAGAATTCGGCAAAATCAAGCAACAAGAATATTCTAAACACGAAAATAAAGAAACGGCAGTATATTCACAAATAACTGTGAATGTACTGTTTATGGCGATGATGTAACTTATGACGCATCAGCACGTTCGGAGGAATCACAGGAATCGGTAGAGGAAAAGTCTGCTGCACAGGCAGCGTAATATGAAAGGAGATCACTATGAACATTCAGAAAACAAATCATGGCAATTCGCTTATCGTAAGCATCAGCGGAAAAATCGACACAGCATCCGCTCCTACGCTGGAGCAGGAACTGAAAAACAGTATAAAGGATTGTTCCGAGCTTACGTTCGATTTTACAGAGGTGGAGTATATTTCTTCCGCAGGGCTGAGGGTGCTGCTGTCGGCACAGAAAACCATGAACAGGCAGGGCAGCATGAAGCTGACAAATGTAAAAAAGAATGTTATGGGAATATTTGAAGTGACGGGATTTACAAATATACTGAACATTGAATAATTTTATGAAAGAATTTAAAATTGAAGCAATCACAGAAAATCTTCATGCCGTACTGGAATTCATCGACCGGGAATTGAAACTCGTCGGATGTCCAATGAAAATACAAATGCAGATAGAGATTGCGGCAGAAGAAATTTTTGTCAATATCGCCGGCTATGCTTATACAGGCAAATCAGGTCTCGCCGTTGTGCGTGTAGAACTGCATCCGGAGCAGCCTTCTATTGATATTACTTTTATTGACCACGGTGTGCCGTATAATCCTCTTGCAAAAGCCGATCCGGATATTACGCTCAGTGCCGAAGACCGTCAGATAGGCGGTCTGGGAATTTTCATGGTGAAAAAGAGTATGGACGAAGTAAAATATAACCATCTTGATGGCTGTAACATTCTCACGATAAAAAAAGGTTGGCGATCAGATAGTTAAGAAATTCGGACTCGCCTTGTACTTGTTGTCGGTAATGCAGGCAGCGAACGGCATATTTGAAAAAAAGGAAAATTGCTATATCAGGAAATATATTGGCTTATGCATTGATGGAAATCGCTGTGCTTGTTATCGTGATAGGAGTTACAAAATAAGCAGCAAAAACATTGGCATTGGTGATTAAATGCGTATAAGTTTCACGGAAAGGGTGATAACGAAATTGTTAAAGAGTGATGATTTTTGGATATAAAAAACAACTTTTCTTTGTTGGATGAGTTTTCTGCCGATGAGTATGCCCAAGGCTTTATTGATCAAATAGAAAAAGAAAGAGCCAATCTCAAGCCGGATAAAAGTATGATTGAATATCGGGAAATTACCGTTTCTTTTGACGAACTTGATGAAATACCTCACGGATTATTTACCGTCGTGAGAAACGGTGTCCGTCTTGAAACAGCTTATCTGCCGCAGCCATCATCCGAACGCCTGCTTGTCGTACTCGCAGGTGCTGTCACAAGAACAAAAAACGGCGTCCAACAATTGGCAAAGCTGCCTCAGCTGAATATGTGGTCATGGTCAAAAAAACTCAATGTCAATTATCTTTTCATAGAGGATCCTATGTACTATATGTTTCATGAACCTCAGCTTCTGCAGGGATGGTACTATGGAACAGAAACTATAGATTTCAGAAAATATACTGCCGACCTCATCTGCCGCATCGCCGAAAAGGAATGCTTCCGGTATTCGGATATCGTGATATACGGTCTTTCCGCAGGCGGAACTGCTGCACTGGCAGTAGGAAAAAATATCCCCGGTTGTTCGGTTATTTCCAACAACCCTACGATAAATTTCTGGAATTATCGCTATACACCCGAATTTGAAAGCATAACGGGTATCGACCTTGAAGCTGCCAGCAGACCCGGAGAAAGAAATGATGTTCTGCAAAATATCGAAACATCCTACAGCAAATTTCTTTTGATGATAAACGGTCTTTCCGCAGCAGATACAGGACTTCATCTAAAATATGTTTCGGAAAGGTTTCATTATGAATGCAAGCCGGGACTCAATGCTGTTGCCGACAATTTTCTTGTATGGGTATATGCTGCCCCCGGTGCCGCAAATCCTCATACAAGCGTTCCAAGACCTTCCATGATGAAATTTCTGCTATGGATATGCAAACAAAATTGGTCTGACATTCCTGTGGAACATCTCAGTGAATTTTTCACCATGCTCGGCGAATCCTATTATGAATACTACGACCTCAAAAGAGACAGTCTTTTTAAAGAGTCACAACTAAACAAACAAAGCTCTCTGCGTGACAGCCCTCTTATTGACAAATATATCATCGGACGTTTCGATATAAGGCATGAGGGCTCTGTCGAAAACAATATACTATTCATGGATATCTCGGACGATCAGGCTGAGATCATTCGACCAAAATGGTTTCCCGAAAATGCAGCCGGTTATGTTGTCAACTCTGCCAAAGGCGATATAAGTATGCAGCTGAAATGTGTCCTGGATGGCAAGCTGACGATTACTCTGAAAGGCAAACTGATTAAAGACACAGACGGAACGCATCTTCCGTTTTATGTGGATTTCCTTTATTTCTCCGTAGATGACTGTGTGGTTCTTGATCAAAGAACACCGGTCTCTCATGATAACAATATCCAATATTCCAAAAAAGTCTCCGATGGTGATATCGTCACGATCCATGCACGATGGAAACCGCACAATGTATTGAAATAGCATGTTTCTTCGCAATCGAGTATGAGGCTATCCGTTAATTTTGCGGAATCGAGATAATCAATATGTTGTTTGAAGAATATGAAAAAAGCAAAGAGGAAAAAGAATAGCGGCAAGTCTGAAAAACAGGCTTGCCGCTTTACTTATCCCTCGAACACGCTCGTACAAGCCATATAAAGAGGCTGTGTGTAATCTATAACTATCAGGCATATAATTCTCTTTTAACATACCACCCTCCGTCTTCGTGAAATACGCCCCCGCCTTAAAGGCGAGGGCGTAGACGGACTTTTTGCACATTTGGATTAAATATTTTATTTTGCGGGATTTACGGTAAGATCAAAGTATTTCTTGGAGATCGTGCCATCACTCAGATTTTTAGCCTTTACACAGATGACGTAATCGGCAGCTTTGGCAGGTTTTACGGTAACTTCTTCATTTTCGGTGTAATCCTGTTTTCTGGTCCATTTGGTATCTGTTGTTTTCTTGTAGTATACAGCATAAGCGGTTGGAGCGTTGACATTTGCACCGAAGTACACTGTAACGGTTTCTCCCTTTTTGATTGTGTCGGCGGAGATCGTACTTGTATTCTCAAAAGCATTCAATACATATATCTCTGTATACATTTTAGCAATGCTGCCTGTACTGTCTTTCACTTTTACGCAGATTTCGTAGTTTCCGGAAAATTCGGGGGTGAATTCAATAGAGGCATTATCTTTGAAACTCTGTTTGCAGCTCCATTTTGTTTCCCCTTCTTTTCTGGTATAGAAAGCGTATGTATAACCCTCTCCGGAACCGCCTTCGGCTTCTTCTGTTATCTTAAGAGATGCTCCGAGCTGCATAGCAATAAAATGCTCACCGTCATCAACAAACGCGTCGGACTCGAGAGAGACGCTTGCCGAAAGAGGACACGTATATTTGATACCGTTTTCTCTTGCATATACATAAGCCGGGCATGATACGGTTTCCAGTTCCATCACAAATTCATCCGAGCATTCTGCAAAAGCATTCTCACCGATAGTATTAACGCTTGACGGTACAATAACTTTTTTAAGATTAGAGCAGTATATGAATGCCTGTGAACCTATATACGATACCGTTGACGGAATTTCAATAGATGACATCTTTGACTTATAGTAAGCCAATTCAAAGATAGCCTCTGTGCCTTCGGGTGCATTGTATTCCCTTCCCTGAGGAACAGCAAAAAGGATAATACCCGTCTTATCAAATACTATGCCGTCAACCGACATGAGGTACTCGTTTTCTTCATCAACATTGATCGTTTCAAGTTCCGTAAGTCCGGCAAAAGACATACCGGACAGGTCTGTGAACGTAGCAGGAACATTCACTGTTTTTACTGCTGAATTGGCAGCCAGTAATGATGCTGTAACAGGAATATCGTTTACATAAGCAGGTATTGTGATTTCCTCATCTGCACCGTTATATGCCATTACAACTGCATAAGTTTCTTTGATATTGCTGCAAATCTGATAATCAAAGTCTCCCTCGGTAACGTAAGAATACTTTGTTGTCTTTTCAATGAGGTATTCCCTGATTTGCACAATTGCATTCGGCACCCAAGCCTTAAATTCTTCGATCTTTTCCTGTATCTGAGCCTTAGCTTCGTATATCTTCTGCTGTATTTCCCCAATTGTATGAATAATCACTGCCTGTCTATAGATAGCCTTGTTCTGAAGCTCATCCTTTAAAGCGTCAAGCTGCTCTGTTGCCTCTGCAAGAAGTGCATTGGATTCTTCCTCGGCAGTTGACATGACAGATTCGAGTTGCTGTTCAGCTTCATCAATAATCTGACTGATTTTCTGGTCAACATATTCCATGATCTGAGCGGCAGTTTCTTCATCGTCAACAGCAGCAACCAGTTGTTCTGCTGAAGTACTTATCTGAGCAACTTTATCGGCAAGCTCAACCTTAATCTGAGCGTCCTGATATGCAGCCTCATCCATTATCTGCTTTGCTGCTTTTACTTTCTGTGCAATCTGAACGAGCTGTGCAACGGTTGATTGTGAGAGTTTGGCATAAGCACTTTGTGCAGCTTCAGCCAGCATTGCTTTGATTTCGTCCAGTTTTGCAGCATACTCCGGTGTTTCTTCGCCGTCATCGGGAGCAATGACAACAGCAGGCTCATCTTCAAACTCTGTGTTCTCAACCGCTGCCGCACAAATTCCTGTGCCTGCAACCATGGAGAGTGCCAGTGCTGCTGTCAGCACTCTTGTCATGAATTTCTTTGAACTTTTCATTTTAAAAACCTCCTAAAATAAAATTTTTATCAACAAAAGCAATGTATTTTGCTTTTTTCTTTGAGAGAGAAATTGGTTCCGATATTTACCCATACTTCAAATAACAGAGCAAAAATTTATTTTTGCCTATTATAACATACCATGTGTAACAAATGTGCAACAAAACGGCTTGAAATGGCGAAATCTCTATTTTAAACAATAAAATGTATTTTTAATTGTATAATTTGATGTTGCATCAAAAAATTGTCTAACCTTTGCCGTTCGTTCTCCCATCACTTTCCTTTGTATTCCAGACATAGCATTGTCAGATCGTCAAACTGCTCCGCATCCTTTACAAAGGCGTCCACAGAGTTTCGGACGGTTTTCAGTATCTCATTGACAGAAGAATCAGGCTTTTCATTCAGAGCAGCCAACATTCTGTCGATGCCGAAAAGCTGTTTTTCACTGTCTGTGGCCTCGGGTACACCGTCGGTATAAAGGAAAAGCTTTGCTCCGGGTTTCAGGTCAACGGAATATTCTTTGTATTGCACTCCTTCCATACCTCCCAGAACAAATCCGTGCTTATCCTTGAATAATTCAAAGATGCCGTTGTTCGGCTGCATAAGTACAGGATATTCATGGCCGGCATTTGCAGCTGTAAGCTTGCCTGTAGATATTTCCAGTATACCGAGCCATACTGTAACAAACATATCTTCACGGTTGCCGGCACATATTGCGGCATTGGCGGCGGTAAGAATTTCAGACGGAGTTTTGCCCATTTTGGCATAATTGGCAAGTATGATTTTTGCTGCCATCATAAACAACGCAGCAGGAATCCCCTTGCCCGAAACATCCGCCGTTACAAGGCAGAGATGATCGTCATCGACAAGAAAAAAGTCGTAGAAATCGCCGCCGACCTCTTTGGCAGGATCCATGGAAGCGTAGATATCAAATTCGTGGCGTTCGGGGAAAGCAGGAAAGTTGTTCGGAAGCATATTTGCCTGTATGCGTGCAGCAAGAGATAACTCTGTATTGATGCGTTCTTTTTCAGCTGTTGCTTTTGTCAAATCGTTCACATACTGAACAATCCGCTCTTCCATCCGGTCAATGGAGTCGGCAAGAATCTCTATTTCGTCATTGGTTTTAACTATTTCTGTCAGTTTTTTCTCAGCCATTTGGTTTTCCTGTGCAAAGCGGCTTGCTTCGTTTGTTATTTTTGTAACGGGGCTCAGGAACACACGGTGCAGATAGAATATCTGTCCTATGATAACGAGTATCATAAGAACAATCATTACAGTCAGCACTTTTTCGATATAGGAATTTCTGACATTTACGAGATTTTCCATCTGACGTTGAACGCAGAGTATGGCTGTTGTTGTTCCGTCAGATTTTTTAAGAGGTATCATTGCCGTAATGTGGGGATCGGTTTCAATATATCCTTTGTCTCTTATCACAAGCTCTCGATCTGTGATACCCCGGTACATATTATGATATTTTTCCATATATTCTTCATTTGTTGTATCACGTACATATCCGAATTCATAGCAGATGTAATCGCTGCTTTCATTGACGGTAGAAAACAGGAAGGTTATATGTTTGTAATCAGTGAGGTCGGGACGGATAACATAAATAAATGTCGAACCCGAGGAATTACAGAGTTTTTCCAGTGTCTCCCATGCTGTTTTGTATTCATCGGTAGTTCCGCCGCTTCCGGCATATTCATCCATCTTGTCTTTGTTCAGCTCGGCAACGGCAGTTTCCGCAGTGCGGAAGGCACCGTCTGAATATTGTTCAAGCAGTGCGTCAGTGAAGCTGTTGAAGCCCATTATGCTGACGATCACGGAAAAAGCAACAAGAAGGATAACAATACCCAATACACTTTTAAATATAATGCTCATTTTTACTTTCTTATTTTTTCCGCCAGAAAATTTTGTATGCTCTGTCACATTATCACTCTCCGGATAAATCAAAAAATTACTGATTCAATCGCAAATATCTCAATAAAATATGATATGTCGATTTTTTTATTGTTCCGCTTGATAAAAAAATAGCATAAAAGATACGGCAAGTCAAGAATTGTTTTGATACGGATACACAGATAAATGGAAGAAGTATATGCGGCTGCTCTGCTCCGCTTCCAATTAAGTCTTGAACAACAATAAGAAATATGATATAATTTTAAAAAGACATTAAAATTTCTTGAGTCATCAAATTAGCCTGAATACCATACTTGTTTTTGCGTCTTTTTTGACGCAGACTTCACTTCTTATGCTGTTTGCAGATTCAAGGTTTCATTTTGTGAACATTTATATGTCTGATTGTATGAAATATTCACATTCCCCTTTTTCTGAATGATGTATTATGCAGTTGGATCGTGTAGATTTGGTAAATCAAAGGGTATTGCCTGTTGTTGATGAAGAAATCGAGAGGTTTTTCCGCTTTTAAAACTCAGTCTGATGCAATAAGGATCTGTTCAGAAGAGATTGATGAGAGGAGCATCTGCATGACGAATCCCCCGAATGCTGTGCCTGACATATCTGTGATACTCAGTGTATATAATACCGCACCATTTCTAAAACAGTGTCTTAACAGTATCGTCAATCAAACGCTGACAAATATAGAGATCATTTGTGTTGACGATTCTTCAGAAGACGGCTCTTATGAAATACTACGGGAATTTGCTGCTGCCGATAAGCGTGTGATTGTCATAAGACAGGAGCACGCAGGAGCAGGCAAGGCACGTAACACAGGTCTTGCAATGGCAAAGGGCAAGTATCTTTCGATTCTTGATTCGGATGATTATTTCGAGCAAGATATGCTTGAATGTGCCTTTAAAGCGGCAGAAGAAAACCATGCCCAGATCGTGATATACCGTGCTGATTTCTTCAACCAGAGCAACTACAATTTCGAGCCGTGCAGCTACAGCATTATACCTTCAATGCTTCCGGAGAATAATCCTTTCAGTGCCCGTGAGATTGCCGACCATATTTTCAATATTGGCTGCGGCTGGGCCTGGGACAAACTGTTCAGAAGAAGTTTCGTTAAAGAGAGCGGCATCCGCTTTCAGGAGATAAGAACCTCTAATGATATGTTTTTTGTTTTCTTCCTTGAAGGCTTTTCCGGAGTTATCTCTGAGGTTATTTTAAGAGGCTGCAACAATCATGTCACATTTGATGAAAATCCGGTCAACACCAAAAATCTCAGTCTTGATCTCAGTTCAAACGCAAACATATGTTTCGGCAAAAAGTGCAGCTTTAATGGCAGACTCAGGCTGTCGGTCAAAAGAGACTCCGGTTTTGGTATGATAGAGATTAAGGATGGATGCAGATTCGGAAGCGGTGTCTTAAAGATATTCAACAGTCTGTTTCAAACCATGCTGCAAATCAATGATTCCTGTACCTTTGACGACGGATTGGAAATTGTCGCTTCGGCAGGCAAGAAAATCTGTATTGGCAGGGACAGTGACTTTTCAAAGTATATCGGCATTTTTGCCGGAGACGAACATACAGTATTTGATGTCTGTACCGGAAGAAGCATGGATTCCGTATATCAAGGACTTTCCGATGAGGATAATCAACTGCTTATCGGAGAGCATGTATTGTTTGCCAAAGGTGCTTTTGTGATGAACGGAACAAGAATCGGAAATGGCAGCATTGTTGGTGCCAACAGTGTTGTAAAGGGCGTATTTCCCAATAACTGCTATATTGCTGGAAATCCGGCGGCAATCTTTAAAAGAGATATTGCGTGGAGCAGAGAAATCTATGCCGCTGATATCAAAAAATGCGGCAGAAAAGAGTATTATGCGAAAACAATGGAAGAATAACCACGAAAATGATGACGGAATGAATTTTGTCAAACTCATTCCGTCATCGTTTTCATTTTATCCTAATGCGGCAAGAA
>DEFH01000006.1 GCA_002350705.1 Ruminococcaceae bacterium UBA2857 | reverse complement strand
TCATATTCACGCTCAAACAGTGCAAGGAAAATTTCCTCTTTCGTCTGAAAATAGTTATAGATAGATGTGCGTGTAAATGAGGTTACTGTGCCGATTTCTTTCAGGGTTATTTCCTTGAAGCTCATAGTCTTATAAAGCTCTTCACAGGCGTTGATAATTTCTTCCTTTCTTGCTGCTGTCAGCTCCGGTGATCCTTTTGGCATGGGTTCTTTCCTTTCCGTTACTTATTCTGACATCGTGTCACTATGTTTATTATACACATATTCTGACACGATGTCAATATATTTTAATAAAAGTTTTCAAAATTACATAAGCAACACTCATTTTCTTCATCCTTTCTGCTTGATATCTGAAATATCGCAGCTAACTTTTGCTCAATCTATTATAATTCTATGCAAAAATCGAGAGCGAAAATAAATGATTGACATGGTGTATAAAAATATAAATCTATTTTTGTAGGAGGTTACGCGATTAACCTATTGAAACATTGCTGTCTCCGTTTTATAATCTCATTGAACGAAATATACGGAGGGATGTTTGTGCGGTCAGATTCATTTTTACAATCGGTAACGAAAATTGCCGTTCCTGTTGCACTGCAAAGTATGCTCCAGGCATCATTCAGCATTGTTGACCAGATAATGGTCGGTAATTTAGGAAGCATAAGTGTCGCTGCCGTAGGGATTGCCGGAAAGCTTTCATCTCTCTATGGGGTGGTTGTCGGAGCAGTTGTTTCAGTGGCGGGAATTATGCTCTCACAGTATATTGGTGCGAAGGACGAAAAAGAGGTGAACCGCAGCTTTTGCCTGAATACATCCGTTTCAGTGGTAATCGCTGTTATATTCATGTCTGTGTGTCTGCTGCTTCCGACTCAGCTGATGGGACTATACTCAACCGATAAACAGACGATAAAAACGGCTTCTGAATATCTGATGATCATTTCCTTCGGTTTTTTGCCGTATGCAATAGATATGCTGATTTCTACCCGCTTGCGGTGTATGGAAAAAGCAGCCCTGCCGCTGATATTCAGCATTATGGCAAATGCCGTCAATACCGGACTGAATTATGTTCTGATTTTCGGCAAGTTCGGAATTGCCGCCATGGGAGCGAAGGGTGCAGGTGTGGCAACAGTTGTTTCACAGCTTTTCAATACGCTTTTGCTGGTAATAAGCCTGATCATTGTTTGCAGAAAGAATCAATCAGAATTAACATTTTCCGTAAAACTTACAAAGATGACTTACGGAAAATATCTTGCTATTCTGCTGCCGATTCTTGCAACCGAGTTTATGTGGAGCCTGAGCGAGAATGTTTATGCTTCCGTCTATGGTCACATCGGTACACTCGAATGTGCGGGAATGACACTTACCTATCCGATTCAGGGGCTTATGATAGGAGCACTCAGCGGCTTGGCACAGGCTTCCGGGATTTTAATTGGCAAAGAGCTTGGGAAGGGCAGATTTGATTTTGCTTATGAAAAATCAAAAAAGCTGATATTATACGGACTCATTGGTTCATTTGCATTGTCGGTTGCACTGATGTATTTAATGAATTATTATACTGACGCTTACAATGTAGAAAAATATGTCAGACTGACCGCACAGCAGATATTGCTGGTGTTTGCAGTCGTTTCACCTGTCAAGGTGATGAACATGATCATCGGCGGCGGTATTATCAAAAGCGGCGGACAAACTAAGACAGTAATGATTATCGAATTGATCGGCACATGGGGCGTCGGCGTACCGCTGGCACTGCTCAGTGCATATGTATGGAAGCTCCCGATTCCTGTTGTGTATTTTATCCTTTCAATGGAAGAATGTGTGCGTCTGATACTGTCATGGATTGTTTTTAGAAGAAAGAAATGGATGAAAAAGATTTGAAGATATTTATTAAAAATGGGGCGACCAAATGTGGGATGAAAATAAGGTGAGGATAAAGGATATAGCGGAAGAGCTTGGCGTAAGTACAGCAACGGTATCGAATGTTCTCCACGGTAAAACAAAAAAGATCTCCGACAGAACAGTGAAAATGGTGGAGCAAAAACTTGAAGAACGGGGCTATATTCCTGATATGGCGGCAACCCTGCTTGCACGAAACAATTCCAGAATTATCGGCGTTATCGTAAACGACCACCCGAAATATGAAGGACATACCTTTGAAGATTCGTTTATCTCAGCCGCAATCAATCATCTGTCGGATGAAATAGAGTCGTGCGGATATTTTATGATGCTGAAAAAAGCCAAAAGAATTACAGAAATTGTTAAATTCGCTTCTATGTGGAATCTGGACGGCATTGTCATAATTGGTTTTTGTGAAGATGAGTATCAGGATTTGCGGGATCATATTCGTGTGCCTTTTGTGATCTACGACGGATTTGCCGATGTTCAGAATCGCTTTGGCAACATCACGATTGATGATTTCGACGGCGGCAGGCAGGTTGGCGAATACCTCAGGAGTATGGGGCACAGTCAGGTTCTGTGTATTGCTGATAACGATATCTGCATGGATCTTTTGAGGTATAAAGGACTGTGTGAGGGACTGAACTGCAAGGCGGATTTTCTGAAAATACCAATGTCGGCAGATGAAAGAGAGATGTTCTATCTTTCAAGGCTTGATAAGCTGAAAGGGTATACAGCCGTATTTGCTGTATCTGATTATTATGCAATCGAGCTGATGCGTTTTTTACAGCGGCAAGGTATCGTAATACCTGCTGATATTTCAATAGTAGGTTTTGACGGATGCAGAGAAGCATCTGAAATCACCCCCAAGCTGACAACTGTTGTACAGAACAATTTGCTTCGGGCAAAGACAGCAATATCGCTGCTGTTGAAGATGATCAATAACAGCGGAATGACGGAAAATCTTTGTATTCCGGTGAAGCTTTCGGTAGGTCAAAGTGTAAGAAAGCTGAATTAATACGTCAGATGCAGAGCGGATAAGCTTGTGAGCAGTCGTACAGTCCATCGGCTATTTTAATTGCTTTTTAGCAGAAATTGTCGTATTGGTATGGTACTATTTTGGGTAATGAAGTTATCAACAATGTCCGTTGGGGAACGCCTGAAACATATGGATGCACAATCGGCTGCTGCAAATGATTGCGGTACAGGTGCAGAACAGGATTTAACTTTATTGATAGACAAAAACTCCGTTTTCTGTTATCATATATTAAATACATCAGATACAGATATGAGGGAACCATTATGAAGAAACGAACATCCAAACAGATTTTTGCGGAAACTTTTCTGGAACTGAGCCGTGACCTTCCCATTGATAAGATCACGGTCAAGAAGATCGTGGAGGAAAGCGGATTGTCGCTTAAAACCTTTTATAACCACTTTCCGGACAAATATTCGTTGATGCTGTATATCGAGCAAAGGGAAAGCAACCGACTTCATGCAAAGCTGTCAGATGGTGATCTGACGTTTCAGGAATATCTCAGAGAGGGTATAGAATACTATCGGAAAATCAAACACTTTCTCTCAAATGCCTTTGAAAATACACAAGGGGCGGATTCTTATACAAAAATGCACGCCGAGGAAGCCTGCCGTTCTATTCTTGCCTTCATACAGAAAAAGAACGCTCTGACAGAAATCCCTGCCGATGTAGTCTTTGCAGAAAGATTTTATGCGAATGGTCTTGCAAGCAGCTTTTTCGACTATAATTTCGGTGAAAACAAGCTCACGGAGGATGAGTTTATTCGTTATTGCGTGGAATGTATTCCCGAAAAACTCAGACTGTATTTACTGTAATAGTATAGGATTTTGAAAATTACTGTAAAAGTACAGTGATATTAAAAATCAACCATTGAAATAACCGGAAAATGACATATAATATTATTAAAGATTGTGCACAATTATAATGCACACAATATTATTATTTCAGGAGGATGATACTATGACAAAAATCGAACTGTTGAAGGCATTTGCAAAGGGCTGGTTTGGTAATTCCCAGCAGCACTCTATTCACGCTCAGCTTCTGAAGGCTCGCGGACTGAATAAGCTCGGTGACAAGATTATGGCTGAATCAGACGAGGAATGGGAAGAGGCTAAAAAGGTCAATGCAAGACTTATCGAGCTTGGAGAAACACCTGTTGTTGAGATCGAGCCTTATCCGGTTATTACCGATATAAAGGAAATGCTTGAGTATGACTGCAAGGACGCTGCCGAAGCTCTGCCTATGATGTCAAAATCTCTTGCGATGTTCGATGATGACTATGTAACAAGACACATGATCGAGGAGTTTATCCTTGATGAGCAGGAGCACTTTAACTGGGTAAAGGGTCATCTCTGCCTGATCGAGCAGATCGGCATGGAAAATTATATGATCGAGATGCTGGGTGACTAAAGGAGAATCACAAATGAAAGATATTGAAAGAGTATGCAGTTTCCTTGACGAGGTACATACCTACTATCTTGCTACTGTTGAGAACGATCAGCCGAGAGTGCGTGCGTTCGGAACGGCTCTTCTGTATAACGACAGGCTTTATATCCAGACAGGCAAGGTCAAGGATGTTTCAAAGCAGATCAGTGCCAATCCAAAGGTTGAGATCTGTGCATTCAAGGACGGAAAATGGCTCAGAATCGCAGGCGAGCTGGTCAATGATGATGACCGTGATGTAAAGGTCGCTATGCTGGAAAAGATGCCGAGCCTGAAAGCAATGTACGATCCCGATGACGGCAATATGCAGATGCTGTATTTCAAGAATGCAACAGCTACATTCAGCTCGTTTACCAATGCACCGGAGACTATCAGTTTCTAAGGAGGATAATTACCATGAGTGAAAAAGAACAGATCCTTGAAGCAATGAAAAAAGCCGGTGAACCGCTGAATGCAGGTAAAATAGCAGAGCTTACAGGTCTTGACCGCAAGGTTGTTGACAAAACAATGGCCACAATGAAAAAGGACGGTTCGATTGTATCACCTGTCAGATGCAAGTGGGAACCTGCTGACAAATAATAAACTGACCGGCATACCTTTTAATTAAGCTATGTCGGTCAGTTTGTAAAATCAGAAAGGATGGATAGCTTTATGAATAAATCATTTTTAGCGTTTTTCGGAGGAATATGTACAGGAGTATTTCTTATCATGCTTTATCTTCACCGCAATGTTATCAAAGCAGCAATAACCGGAGAGGAAATGCCGAAAGCACCGAAAAGCTGCCCTGCTTACAAGCCCGAAAATAATGACGAATGACAAATACAAAAACATATATCGGAAGGCATGAACCAATGAGCATAAACAATGAAAACTTTGATTTGCAGACATACCTTGCCAAAGGTGCGGAACAGTTGGTGGCAGATGCCTTGAAGGCAACTTTGAAAAATCCCAAAGAAAGTGCATATATCATGAAGTTTGCACTTGCAGTACGAGCAGCATCAAAAAAAAGAATGCTTGCCGAAGATAACGGAGAGCATATCCCCAGTTTTTTGATTGCAAGTATCACAAGCCAATGTAATCTTCATTGTGCCGGCTGTTACTCAAGGTGCAATCACGCTACTGTTGACGGTGAACCTATAAAACAGCTCACAGTTAAAGATTGGGCAAAAATTTTTGATGAAGCCGATGAACTTGGTATAAGCTTTATTTTACTGGCAGGCGGAGAGCCTATGCTGCGTCGTGATGTGATGGAAGCGGCAGGGAAAAAACAAAACATCCTTTTTCCCATCTTTACTAACGGAACTTTTATGGATGAAAAATACTTTGAACTTTTTGACCGCTGCCGTAATCTTGTTCCAATTCTGAGCATTGAGGGAGAAAAGGAAACCACCGACGCAAGACGAGGCACCGGCATTTATGACAAGCTGGTTGATAACATGAACGAATTGCAGCGTCGTGGGCTGATATTCGGAGCCTCCGTCACTGTAACAACGCAGAATATCAAAGAGGTATGTTCAAACGAATTTCTGAAAAAACTTTCTGATAAAGGCTGCAAGGCGGTAATATTTGTGGAATATGTTCCTGTAACGGATGACAGTATGGAACTTGCACCCGGTAATGAGGAACGGGAGTATCTCAAAAACAAAATCGGCTGTCTTAGAAAAGAGCACACTGAAATGATATATATTTCCTTTCCGGGAGATGAAAAAGAAACAGGCGGCTGTGTGGCAGCAGGACGGGGCTTCTTCCATATCAATTCCCATGGCGGAGCAGAACCGTGTCCGTTTTCGCCTTTCTCGGATATCAATGTACGGGACACTTCCCTCAGAGAAGCAATTAATTCCGGACTGTTCAGGAAACTTCGGGACGGAGGATACCTTCTTGAAGATCATATCGGCGGCTGTACACTGTATGAAAAGCGTGATCAGGTAGAAAAGATCATAGCTGAAGGTAAGGCTCAGGAGAGTGCCGGATAAGGAGGATATTGATGAATATAGCGGTAAGATATTATTCTAAATCGGGAAATACAAAGGCTGTTGCAGAGGCTGTTGCCGAAGCGGTCGGAGTAAAGGCAGTATCGGTTGATGCGGTACAGGCAGATATAAAAGAACCTGTCGATCTGCTGTTTGTTGGCGGTGCTTTATATGCTTACGGTCTTGATAAGCATTTGAAGGAGTATCTGAAAACATTAAAAAAAGAAAACGTCAAAAAAGCGGTTGTATTCTCTACATCATGGCTTTCCAAGCATTCTGTTGACCTGATAAAAAATGGTTTAAGGGAAGCCGGGATTCCTGTAGAAGAAGAATTCTTTTATGTAAAGAATAAACCCAGTGATGAGCAGAAAAAACAGGCGGCAGACTTTGCGAGGAAATTTATATAATGACAAATGAAAATATAGCAGATAAATACAGCTCCATTCGCCTGAAAAACCAGCTTTGTTTTCCGCTTTATGCCTGTGCCAAGGAGATTGTGCGGCTTTACCGCAAGCCTCTTGAAAAATTAGGACTGACCTATACTCAGTATATTGTGATGATGGTTTTCTGGGAGTATGGCGGAATGACAGAGAAGGAGCTGGGGGAGATTGTGCATCTTGATTCGGGAACGCTTGCCCCGCTTCTCAAACGCCTGGAAAAGCGGTGCTTAGTAACAAGGACACGCCCCGAAGGCAATGAAAACAAGCTTTATATCGCCCTCACCGAAAAGGGTGAGAAGCTAAAGGAAGAAGCACTCCATGTTCCCGAAGAAATGTCCTGCTGTATCTCATTACCAAATGAGGATTTAATAACGCTGAAAAGCCTTCTGGAAAAGATGATGGTAACGATGGAGAAAACAAAATGACAGTTTGTTATTTTACGGCAAGCGGTAACTGCTTGTATGTTGCAAGAAAAATTGGCGGAACACTGCTGTCTATACCTCAGCTGATGAAACAGGATCGTATAGAGATTGAAGATGAAGCAGTAGGAATTGTATGTCCGGTGTATGCGGTAGAAATGCCGATGATGGTAAAGGAATTTCTCGAAAAAGCCAAAATCACAACACCGTATTTCTTCTTTATTTATACTTACGGAATGGGTTATGCCGCAGCGTTCGCTCATGTGGAATTGTCCTGTCAGAAAGCAGGCATAAAGCTGTCATATATCAATGCCGTTCAGATGGTGGATAATTATTTGCCGGGTTTTGAAATGCAGCACCAGATCGACACGCTGCCGAAAAAGAATGTCGAAGGTAAATTACAAATCATATGCGATGATATTTCCAATCGTCGTGAGAAATCGGTAAAAATTACTGCTGCCGACAGAGCACAGATGGCAATGTATAAGAATATGCTGGCAAAACGTATTCTGAGGAAAGATACAGCAAAAAGCTATATAGTCAATGATGACTGCATACGCTGCGGCATTTGTGCAAAGGTTTGTCCTGCAAACAATATCACTGTTTCTGACAAGGTAAATTTCGGAGATCGGTGCGAGGTTTGTCATGCCTGCCTGCATAATTGCCCCAAAAATGCGATACACATGAAGTCGGAAAAAAGTTCGGTACGATTCCGAAACGAGCATATCACGCTGAAAGATATTATAGATTCAAATGAATGAGGAGGATTTAAAATGATCATCAAAGCAGTAAAATTCAGAAAAGACGGTTTTTATTCACAGCCCTTTGTTTTTGGCGGTGAGGAGGGGATGGATAAGTTCGACCCGAATATCCGTTATCGCGGCAGCCTGCAAAATTATCTGATTGACACAGGCAATGAGGTGATACTTGTAGATACAGGTATCCCTGCCGGTACACCGGAGGAAAAGCCCGACGAAACCAGTGCGGCATTCACAGGTAAGGATATTTGCACCTATATGGAAGCTCTTGCAAATCTCGGTTATAAACCCGAACAGGTAACAAAGATACTTCTTACCCATAAGCACAGCGACCACTCCGGAGAATTAAAGTCCTTCCCGAATGCCGAGATTTTTGTCAGCGAGGAAGAACTCAGTGCGGCTGAATTGCAGGGTATCACGAATATCGTTCCCGTGAAATTTACTGATGGTGCATACTATAACTTCCCCGAAAGCCGGAAAATAGCTGAGGGTATTTATTTCATCAAAGCAAAAGGGCATACAAACGGAAACAGCATTGTTATTGTGGAGTCGGACGGACTGTTCTATATGCTCCACGGAGATATCACATACGTTGACGAGGCATTGTATGAGAATAAACTTTCCGTTGTGTTTGATGATATAGCTGCCGCCCGTGAAACGATGGACAGAGTGCGTGAGTTTGTCCGCAATCATCCGACAGTATACTGCGGTACTCATACACCGCAGGGCTATGAAAACCTTGAAGCAAAGCGTGTAATGGATCTGGATAATCCTGTTCCGACTGTGTTGGCAGAGGTTGATTTTTCTGAGAGTAAGGCTACGGGAATATATGTCTGCTCAATATGCGGCTATGTATATGATCCGGCAGAGCATGACGGAGAAGCCTTTGAAGATTTGCCGGACGACTGGAAATGTCCGCGGTGCAAGCAGCCAAAAGAGAAATTCAACAAGGCATAATACTTCTTTGTTTTATTTCTGAAATTTCACTCTGATAATATACAAACACTCCACCGTACCCAAAAACGGGAAAACGGTGGAGTGATTTCTTTATGGCTTTGCAGCACCATTTGTTATTATAATCATTTCAATTTTAAGCCATCCTTGAAAGCATCTCCTACTCTGCCGCCAACTTTATAATATCCGTGTGTGTACGGATCAAAGGCGATGGCTTGCAGGGAGTCGATGTCAACCTTGCCGTCTTTCATAACTGCTTCTTCGACGGATGTTCTGACGATCTTCGCAATAACTCCCAGACCGGTTTCATCATTCTGAAACTCGATGAATTCACATTCCATTGCTATCGGCAATTCATTGATGACCGGAGCATCAACAAGCTCTGATTTTGTAAAGGTCAGACCGCTTTTTGCAAACTTGTCCGGTTCTTTGTTTCCGCTGACTACACCGAAGTAATCCGCTTCTGCAACGTGCTGTACATCCGCTATGTGAATAACAAAACCCTTTCTTGCTTTGATATTTTGGACGGTCTTATGTGTTTCGGTAAGATTGAGTGCTACCATATCACGCTCAAGCATAGTACCCCATGCGGCATTCATCACATCTACGGTTCCGTCCTCGTTAAAGGTCGATATCAGAAGCACGGGCATAGGGAAAATGGCTTCGGTTGTTTTGATTTGCTGTTTCATGGCAATAAACCTCCTGTAATAATGTTATTTGTTAAGTATTTTGTGTAATAAGCAAGTATAATAAGATCTTGCTTGCGAAGGCAAACTATAAAGTGTGTCCGTATTATCTCCCTTCACCGTCTGACAAATAATTTTTTGATTTCCTTTGAAAGGGACGGCTGTGAGATATGCAGTCTTTCGGCTGCCTTGGTCATGTTGTTCTCTTCTCTCGCTATTGCAAGAAAATGGTGTAAAACCCCGATCTCCATATCGCACCTCTATACATTGACATATCCATTATAACATATTCTGTCATTCCTGTAAAGAATGGCGAACGATAATTAACAGGTATTTACATTTGCTTGGCATCACCATAGATATCTGCCCATTCCACTTCTGTAAAATTTACGGCACAGATCGGGAATGAACCGCCTCCCTGTCAAGTAGACAGCTGAACCACTACCGCCTTTAGGCAATAGTGGTTCAGCTGCTTTTTGTTCATAAAAAGTTTTCAAAATAATCGACTCAAAGTCGTTGACTTGCAGTCGATTATTTGTTATTCTATATTTAGTAATGACGGGGAGGTGTGATTTTGAACATCAGGCAGGAAAGAGCACAGGAAACGAGAGCGAAAATCGTTGCTGCAGCAGAAAAACTGATTTCCGAAAAAGGATTTGATGCGGTACAGATCATTGATATCACAAATGAAGCCGGTGTTGGAAAGGGATCCTTTTATACTTATTTCAAGCGTAAAGAAGATGTTGTCGCAGAGATCGCTCATACGAAATTTGAATCCATCCATAAGCAGTCGAAAGAACAGGATGGAGATGTCTGTGACAGGATAGCCTCATTTATTACGGATTCAATGGAATATATCAAAGAAACCGGTATAAGGATCGCACAGCAATGGGTAAGGGGAATCGTTGACCCTGACAATCAGGATGGCGTTCAGAAATTGATGTATGACCGTCGGATTATTCGTAGTCTTCTTGAGAAGGGAGTTCAGGAGGGTGAACTGATCGTGCAAACTCCGGTAGAGCAGCTTACCGATTGGATTGTATCGGAATATTATGGTATCGTATTTTGTTGGGCACTGACTGACGGAGAAAATGATCCTGCCGCAGCGATAAGCGATTTTTGTCAGGGGATACTGAAAGAATATCTGAATCGTTATAAGGCGTGATTGAAAGAATTTTGCTCAAAACAATCAAACAAACGAATTTTGAGGGAGGAGAATAGTTCTTATGAAGGTATTGCTTATAAACGGAAGTCCTCATAAATCAGGCTGTACAAACCGGACACTTGAGGTAATTGCAGAAACGCTTGCCAAAGAAGGAATCGAATCGGATATCTACTGGATAGGCAATAAACCCATCAGCGGATGTATTGGTTGTTTTCAGTGCAGCAAAAAGGGACAGTGTGTATTTGATGATAAGGTAAATGAGTTTACTTCTCTTGCGGCTGCATATGACGGTTTTATCTTTGGCTCTCCGGTTTACTATTCCGGCATGAACGGCAGCCTGATGAGCTTTATGGACAGAGTGTTTTTCTCTGCATCAGCAAAAGAACCTCACCCCTTCCGGTTCAAGCCTGCTGCAGCGGTAGTATCCGCAAGACGAGCAGGAACAACATCAGCTCTCGACCAGATAAACAAGTATTTTCTCCATCAGCAGATGCCGATCATAAGCTCCCGTTACTGGAATATGGTACACGGCAATACGCCGGAGGAAGTTATGCAGGACGAAGAAGGCTTACAGATCATGCGTGTTCTTGCCCGGAATATGGCGTGGTTCCTTAAACTGAAAGAGACAGGCCAAAAAGCCGGAATACCGCAGCCTGTGCAGGAAGAAAAAAGACAGGCAACAAATTTCATCAGATAAAAAATCAAAATAAAAACAGGAGGTACTTACTATGGAATTCGTAACACTTAACTCAGGAGCCAAAATGCCGCTGGAGGGCTTCGGAGTATTTCAGATACCCGATCCGGTGCAGTGCGAGGAGGTTGTATATAATGCGATCAAAACAGGCTATCGTTTGCTTGATACTGCCGCTGCTTATATGAACGAGGAAGCAGTCGGAAAGGCTGTTGCCCGTGCCATTGCGGACGGTATAACCACTCGTGAAGAAATGTTCATAACGACAAAGGTATGGGTAAGTGATATGGGCAGTGAAGATGCAGCTTATCAGGCGGTCAAAACATCTCTCGGCAAACTGAACATGGATTATGTTGATCTTATTCTCCTGCATCAGCCGATGAATGATTATTTTGCGGCATACAGGGGTATCACCAAGGCATATAAAGAGGGTTTGACAAAGGCAATCGGTGTTGCCAATTTCTATCCGGCAATTCTTGCGAACTTCTGCGAAACAGTTGAGGTTATTCCGGCTGTCAATCAGGTAGAGCTTCACCCGTTCTTTGTACAGCAGCCGGCTATCGAAAATATGAAGGCTTACGGCGTTATTCCGCAGGCATGGGGACCTTTGGCAGAAGGTAAGCACGGTATCTTCACCGATCCCGAAATGAAGGCTATCGGTGACAAATACGGCAAAAGCAATGCACAGGTAGTTCTCCGTTGGAACGTACAAAGAGGTGTTTCCATCATCCCGAAATCCGTCAAGGTCGAGAGAATGGAGCAGAACATTGATATATGGGATTTCACCCTGACAGATGAAGAAATGGCAGCAGTCGCTGCAAAAGATTTGGGACACAGCGAGATCGTAGACCATGACGATCCGGCATTTGTAAAGTTTGTATTGAATCTGCACTGATAAAGAGGACCGAATTATGAAAAAATTTACTTATCAATATCCTGTCAAGGTCTGCTTTGGTGACGGCATCGCTAAAACCGCCCTTGCCGCAGAGCTTGAAAAATACGGAAACAATGTACTGCTTGCCTACGGCGGCGGCTCGATAAAAAAAGTGGGCATTTATGACGAGATCATGGAAGTGCTCAAGGCAGCCGGAAAAAATGTCACCGAGTTTTCGGGAATTATGTCCAATCCCACCTACGCAAAGGTGCAGTCGGGTGCGGCACTTGCAAGGGAAAACGAAATAGACTTTATCCTTGCTGTGGGGGGCGGGTCGGTCATAGACTGCTGCAAGATTGTCTCCGCACAGGCAAAGCTTTCAGAAGATATATGGAATTTTGAATACGGAAAAGGCGGTCAGCCAAAAGAATTTATCCCCATGGGTGCAGTTGTAACAGCATTCGGTACGGGTGCGGAAATGAATAACGGTGCTGTCATTACCAACGAAGAGAAAAAGCAGAAATCTCCTCTCTGGGGTGCATTCTATGATTTTGCCGTGCTTGATGTGGGATATACCATGACAATGCCGATGAAGCAGGTTATTTCGGGTGCATTCGATTCCCTTTCACATAGCATGGAAACCTACATGGGTTCGCCCCGTGAGATCAATTATTCCGACGAAATAAACGAAGCGACTCAGAGAAATATCATCCGCAATATCAGAGCAACGCTTAAAAACCCCGATGACAGACAGGCACGAAGTGAGCTTATCTGGGCGGCGGCTATGGCGGAAAACGGTATGCTGAAGCTCGGCAAGGTAACGGACTTCCAGTGCCATATGTTAGAGCATCAGCTTGGTGCATACACCGACTGCAACCACGGTCAGGGACTTGCTGTTTTGCACCCTTCTCTTTATCGTCACATGATGCCGGAGGCAAATAAGCAGTTTGCAAGGCTGGCTGTTGAGGTGTGGGGTATCTCAACTGACGGAAAAACCGAAGCGGAGCTTGCAAATGCATTTATAGACGCACTTGCTGCTTTTATAAAGGAGATCGAGCTTCCCACAACACTTACCGATATGGGTATTGACGATACTGATCTTGAAGCTATCGCAAAAACAACCATACGCACAGGCGGCTGTGTCAAAAAATTCACCGATGAAGAACTGCTCAGCGTATTAAAGGAGTGTGTGTGATGAAGGCAAAAAGAATAACAGCAATTATTCTGACCATGGCAATGCTGACTTCACTGACAGCCTGCTCCAGTGCAGGAAATGAGGGCAGCACATCAGGCGGAATAACATCTGCTATACAAAGCAGCACCAATGATAAAAACAGTAACGGAGAAAAATCAGTAGAGACATCCGGGCAGGGTAATTCTTCATCATCTGAAAGCAAGACACTTGTAGTGTATTTCAGTGCATCCAACACAAAGGATGTCGATGCGGTAACAGGTGCGACACCTGTTCAGGGCAGAGTGGGTACGGTTGAGCATATCGCAGAGATTATACACAATCAAGTGGGCGGCAATATTGCAAAGATAGTGCCGAGCAAGGATTATTCGCTGGATTATGATACCTGTGCCGATGAAGCAAAGGCAGAAAGAGATAATGATGAAAGACCGCAGTTTGAGCCGATTGGAGTAAATATTGAGGATTATGATACCATCTATGTCGGCTATCCTATGTGGTGGTACACCCTGCCGATGATCATGTATACCTTCTTTGATACCTATGATTTCAGCGGAAAAACTATCATTCCCTTTAATACCCATGCGGGCAGCGGTGACGGCGGCACCTATCAAACAATAAAGGAATTTGAGCCGAATGCGACAGTTAAGGACGGCTTGGCAATCAGCGGCAGTTCTGCATTCGATGACAGCACCGAAGAATCTGTAAAAAGTTGGCTTGCAGGCTTGGAATAGAAAATTCCGTGCCGGATAAAATCACTGTCGGCACGGAGGTTTCAAGAGGCTTTATCAACGATAATGTATATCACTCCGATATACAGGGTGACATACATTACAGCAGTTATATTCCCGAAAGCTATGACGGTACGGAAAAATATGCCCTGTTTGTGACACTTCCCGGCTGGGAGGGACTGTACTTTCAGGGTGTCGGTGCGAATATGGTGGAGGATTTCGGAACAGAAGCCATAAAGTACAATGACAAGATGATAGTTGTTTCAACACAGTTGAACGACTGGGGAGAAACCTCCGCTGAACAGGCTATTGCCCTGACAGAGTATTTCGTCCAAAGCTATAACATTGATGCAGACAAGATTTATCTGCACGGCTATTCGGGAGGCGGAGAGACAGGCTCTCTTGTAATGGGCAAAAAGCCTGAGCTGTTCCGAAAATGAGATCGACCGTTTGCTGACGCTTGATGTCAAGGAACAGGATTACTTTTCGGCAGCCGGATATTCCGATCAGCACGCAGGAGGAATGGCATTTGCTCACGATAAAGAAATCATGAGCCGGCTGTTTTCGGAACACTGAATTTATCTTATCGTAAAGAGGACGCAATCATTATGGACACACAATCGGATAGAAATAAGAATGGCAAGGGAGTGTAAGAATCCATGCTTTTAAGACAAATTCAATTTTTTGTTTCCATTGTTGATGAAAACAGCTTCACGCAGGCTGCCGAGAAAAATTTTGTATCACAGTCGGCTATATCGCAGGCAATGAATGCTTTGGAAGCGGATTTGGGAGTAAAGCTGATCGAAAGGAAAAACAGAAGCTTTCAGGTTACGAATGCAGGTGAGTATTTCTATCGGAAGTGCAGGTCGCTTCTTACTGAGCTTGAAACGATAAAAAAGGAAACAATTCGCCTTGGCAGTGATGAAGAAATGACACTGCATGTGGGATATATCAATCTGTATGCGGGACCGGAGCTTTCGGATGCGATTGCAGAGTTTTCGGCACTGTATCCGGAAGTCGGGATATCCGTTCAGAGCGGTACTCATGAAGAACTTTATCATGGGCTTGTATCGGGAAGTCTTGATCTGGCACTTAATGACCAACGGCGTGCATTTTCCGATGAATATGTGAACATGGAACTGAAAAATGCCGAGTGTATCATCGAACTGTCAAAACGTGCCGAGTTATCTGAATATGATAGACTTGAAGTCGGCGACCTTGCAAAGATGTCCTGTATCATCGTTTCTTCCAAAGAGCAGAGAGATACGGAAGCGGAATATTACAGGAACATTCTGGGGTTTGCCAATGATTTTATTTATGCGGAGACGCAGGAAGAAGCAAGACTTATGGTGATAGGCAACAGAGGCTTTCTGCCTGTTGAGGCTGTAGGAAAACTGCCGGAGATATCCGGAACAATCAGGCGTATTCCTCTTTTTCGCAGGAATCGCCGTGTGACAAGAAAATATTGTCTTTTCTGGCAGGAAGAGCGGACAGGATATTACATAGAAGAATTTGCTGAGATGCTGAGAAAGCGTTTTTCGTAGACAAACATAAGGAAAACTTATTAAAACGCAGAGAAAATCGAATGGATGATTTTCCCTGCGTTTTTTATCCTAATGTGGCAAGA
>DEFH01000051.1 GCA_002350705.1 Ruminococcaceae bacterium UBA2857 | reverse complement strand
TCTGAAACTTGGAAACTGGTGTTGCGGTCATATCAGTAGGAATATTGCTTGTTGCTTTGGTTGTCGTGCAGCTTGTCATGATTCTTTCAGTGAATATCGCTGTGAAAATATTCAGAAAAAATCGAAAAAAGGAAAGTGGTTATCTTGAACAGTAATCCGTCAGACAGAAATCAAATCATTATCAGGACATCTGTGATAGGAATTGTCGCCAATATCTTTTTGGTCATATTCAAAATGATTGTGGGCTTGCTGGCAAATTCCATTGCGGTGATTCTGGATGCCGTCAATAATCTGAGTGATGCGGTATCATCCGTGATTACCATTATCGGCACCAAACTCGCAGGCAAACGCCCCGACAAAAAACATCCCTATGGCTACGGCAGAATAGAATATCTCAGTGCCATGATTGTTTCCGCTATCGTGATTTATGCAGGGATCACGGCTTTTACGGAGTCTTTCAAAAAAATCCTTTCGCCTGAAACACCGGATTATTCTGTGGTATCGCTGGTGATTATTGCGGGAGCGGTGATTGTCAAATTCTTTCTGGGACGATATGTGAAAGGTGTCGGAAAGAAAATCAATTCGGGTTCTTTGATTTCTTCGGGTTCGGACGCATTGTTTGATGCAGTGCTGTCACTGTCGGTGTTTATTTCCGCCATGATCTATATCCTGACAGGGCTGAGTCTGGAAGCCTATGTAGGATTAATCATTGCGGTTTTCATTGTGAAGTCGGGCATTGAAATGCTGAAAGAAACACTGGATGATATTCTCGGCAAAAGAATTGACAGTGAAACTTCTATGGAAGTCAAACAGACTATCAGTGAAATCGACGGTGTACATGGAGCGTATGATTTGTTTGTTGATAATTACGGTCCCGATTATTATATCGGTTCCGTACATATTGAGGTGCCCGATACCATGACGGCAGATCAAATCGACAGACTTTCCCGTCAGATAGGAGAGGTTGTCTATAAAAAACACGGCATTATTATGGCAGGAATCAGTGTGTATTCCATGAACACCACCAATGATACAATGATTGCCGTGCAGTCGGAGATTACCCGTTTGGTCATGGAAGGGGACAAAGTTCTGCAAATGCATGGCTTTTATGCGGACGAACAGGAAAAAACCATTCGTTTTGATGTGGTAATCGACTACAGTGCGGATGATGATTTCTTTACGCAGCTCTGTGAAAAGGTACGGCAGAAATATCCCGACTACAAAGTATTCATTGCAAGAGATTATGATATCAGTGACTGACAAGAAACAGATTTGGGTATCTGAATACTCAAATCTGTTTTTGTTGGGAGAGATAATTTTTGGTTTCCGTCAGCCTTGTAAAAAAAGATTTGCATAAATTCTTTCAAAACGGGAATGATTCTGTTGGAACGGGAGATGAAACAGCATGGAAAACATTATCGTCTGCGGGGATGAATCTTTGACAAAAACGATTGTGAATGCGTGTGCCAAAAACGGGGGAGCCTTTGTGATGGATAACGGAAGAATCTATGAAACAAGGGAAAACCCGAAATATTGTATGATTGCATGGGACGGACTGACGGAAATTTCCTGCAAAGGAATTCTGATTCTCGGAAAGAAACTGCATGAAAATATCCGTGTCAGTGATATGACAGTAATCGTTGACGGAGACGATACAAAGGGACTGCGTTTTTTGGAGGGAAAGCATGGGATGAATGTGATAACGTGTTCCGTGAACAGCAGGGCAACAGTGAGTATATCCGGCATGGACGGCACAAAAAAGCTGATTTGCATACAACGAAGTATCCAAAGATTAAACGGCGATACAGCGGAACCGTATGAATTCTATGTCGTGCCTGAGACGGAAACGGAAATGGAAATATATGCATTGTTGGCAGCAGGAGCGGTTCTGGCATTGACCGGAGATGAAAACTGTGATGAATATGGTATATGAGTTGACAAACAGGAATAAAGAATGTAAAATAAATGAAGTAGCGGAAAGGAGTGGAAATCTTGGAAGAAGAAAGAGAACCTATTATCGTATTCGACAAGGTGAGCAAAATCTATACGCTTTACAGGAACAGTCAGGAACAGTTTGCGGCATTGTTCTATAACTCCAAAAAGTTCAAAAGACACACGGCACTCGAGGACGTCAGCTTTCAAATCAGAAAGGGTGAGTCTGTCGCCATTATCGGCAGAAACGGTGCCGGCAAATCTACCGTACTAAAAATGATTACAGGTGTAGCCTTCCCGACAAAAGGCAAAGTATATGTCAAAGGCAGGGTGTCCGCTTTGCTGGAACTGACAGCAGGATTTGTGCCTGATATGACCGGTCGTGAAAACATTCATTTCAAATGCTATGTCCTTGGTCTCAAAGGCGAGGAAATTAAAGAGATAGAACAAAAAGCCATAGAATTTGCCGATCTGGGAGACTACATAGACCAGCCTGTCAGAACCTATTCTTCCGGTATGCGTGTTCGTCTGGGATTTGCCATCAATATCAATACCAATCCCGATATTCTGGTCATAGATGAAGCACTGAGTGTAGGGGACTCCACATTTAAAAAGAAGTGCAAGGATAAAATTGCGGAACTGATCCGTCAGAATATTACGGTTATCTATGTCAGTCACAGCAAGGATATACAGGATTTCTGCGACAGATGCATCTATTTGCAGAAAGGCAAAGTTATCTTTGACGGCGGCATGGAGGAAACACTCGCAAAATATCCCGAATTTGGAAAATAATGGCTTGTTCTGAAAAAAATGGATAAATATCTGCTAAAAATTATTTTTTGCTATTGAAAAAATGTGCAAAATATTATAAAATAAGACTGAACAATTTAATTATGCATTATGCATTGTGAAAGGATGTTATTGAAATGAACTATCTTAACAAAAAGACAGTCGAGGATATCGACGTAGCCGGCAAGAAAGTTCTTGTACGCTGTGACTTCAATGTTCCGTTTGACGGCGAAGGCAACATCTCCGATCCGAAGCGTATCGACGAGGCAATGAAAACCATTAAGTACCTTGTTGACCACAAAGCAAAAGTTATTCTTTGCTCACACCTTGGTCGTCCGAAGGGTGAATTCAACATGAAGTATTCCCTCAAGCCTGTTGCTGAGTATCTTTCCAAAGCTCTGGGCTTTGAAGTAAAGATGGCTGCTGATGTGGTAGGCGAGAGTGCACAGAGCATCGCTGCATCTTTGCAGGATGGCGAAGTAGAACTCATTGAGAATGTACGTTTCCACAAGGAAGAGGAAAAAAATGATCCCGAGTTCTCCAAAAAGCTGGCTTCACTGGCTGAAATCTATGTCAATGACGCTTTCGGTACCGCTCACAGAGCACACGCTTCCACAGCAGGCGTAGCAGATTATCTGCCCGCAGTATGCGGCTACCTCATCCAGAAAGAGATTTCTGTTATGGGCGGAGCTCTGACAGAGCCGAAGAGACCTTTTGCAGCTATCCTTGGCGGTGCAAAGGTATCTGATAAAATCGGTGTTATCACCAACCTTCTCGATAAAGTGGATACTCTCATTATCGGCGGCGGTATGGCTTACACTTTCATGAATGCACTCGGTTATTCCATCGGCACATCTATCTGTGAGCCTGACAAAGTAGAGCTGGCAAAAGATATTATGGCTAAGGCTAAGGAAAAGGGCGTTAATTTCCTGATTCCCGAAGATACAGTTGTTGCAACAGAGTACAAAGCTGATGCAGAACATAAAATCGTTGATTCCGACAAGATTCCGGCTGACTGGATGGGACTTGACATCGGACCTAAGACAAGAGAGAAATTCGCTAACGCTATCAAAGGTGCCGGTACGGTTGTATGGAACGGACCGATGGGCGTTTCCGAGTGGGAGAACTTTGCACAGGGTACTATCGCAGTTGCAAAGGCGGTTGCCGAGAGCGGTGCAATCTCCATCATCGGCGGCGGTGACTCCGCAGCAGCAGTTGAAAAACTCGGCTATGCCGACAGAATGACACACATCTCCACAGGCGGCGGTGCATCTCTCGAATTCCTCGAGGGCAAGGTACTTCCGGGTATTGCCTGCCTCAACGAGAAAGAGTAATTTTTAATTCGGTTGATTGGCGACGGGGCAGGGCAGGGATGTCTTGTCCCGTTGTTTGATGAAAATATAACATAAGGGAGATTATTAACATGAACAAGGCACTCAGACAAACCGTAATTGCAGGCAACTGGAAGATGAACAAAACCCGTCCGGAAGCCAAAGAACTGATTGAAGCAATCAAACCTCTTGCCGCAAAGGCAGATTGTGGTGTTGTAATATGCGTACCCTTTACCAACCTTGAAACAGCCGTTGAACTGACAAAAGGCACGAACATCAAAGTCGGTGCAGAGAACGTACACTTTGAAAAAAGCGGTGCTTTTACAGGCGAAATTTCTGCTGATATGCTGACAGAAATCGGTGCAGAGTATGTTATCATCGGTCACAGCGAGAGAAGACAGTATTTCGGTGAGACAGATGAAACTGTCAACAAGAGAACCAAGGCAGCTCTGGCAGCCGGTCTCAAACCAATCGTATGCGTAGGCGAACTTCTCTGGGAGAGAGAATGCGGCATTACGGAAGAAGTGGTAGCAAGACAAATCAAGCTTGACCTGTTTGATGTATCTGCCGAGGACGTGAAAAAGACCATTATCGCATACGAGCCGGTATGGGCTATCGGTACAGGCAAAGTGGCAACCTCCGAGCAGGCAGAAGAAGTCTGCAAACTCATCCGTGATACTC
Source organism: Ruminococcaceae bacterium UBA2857 (assembly GCA_002350705.1). Taxonomy (GTDB): domain Bacteria; phylum Bacillota; class Clostridia; order Oscillospirales; family Acutalibacteraceae; genus UBA1213. Next base: position 4,130 of record DEFH01000051.1, on the reverse strand, counting down.
TTGCAAAGCTCTATTCACAGGAAGTGGCAGATGCTGTTACGATTCAGTATGGCGGCTCCATGAATCCGTCCAACTGTGAAGAACTTCTGGCACAGCCTGATGTTGACGGTGGTCTGATTGGCGGTGCTTCCCTGAAAGCAGAGCAGTTCGGTGTACTTCTTGACGCTGCAAGCAAGTGATAATAAAAAAAGGTGGAAATCAAACAATGAAAAAACCTGTAATATTGATGATACTGGACGGCTTTGGAATCGGTACGAATTTCGGCAATGCTATCAGAACCGCCAACAAGCCGAACATGGAAAAGATTTTTTCCGAAAATCCGACAACACTCATTGCCGCCTCCGGAATGGATGTCGGCTTGCCTGACGGACAGATGGGCAACAGTGAGGTCGGTCATACCAATATGGGTGCCGGCAGGGTGGTCTATCAGGAACTTACCAGAATTACCAAGGCGATTCGGGACGGTGCCGTGCTTAACAATGAAGTGCTTGTCAAAGCGATGGAAAATGCAAAGCAGGACGGCAAAGCCCTGCACATTATGGGACTGATGTCACCGGGCGGTGTACACAGCCATATCACGCATATCTACGGCATTGTTGAGATGGCGAAAAAAATGGGTGTCGAAAAAGTATGGCTCCATGCTTTCCTTGACGGACGTGATGTGCCTCCGTCAAGTGCCAAGGACTATGTGGCAGAGTGCAAACAAAAGCTGGAAGAAATCGGTGTCGGCAAAATTGCCACGGTTTCCGGACGTTACTATGCCATGGACAGAGACAACAACTGGGACAGAGTGGAAAAAGCCTATGCCGCCCTCGTTTACGGAGAGGGTGTCAAGGAGAATTGTCCTGTTGAGGGAATCGCCAATTCTTATGCCAACGGTGTGACAGATGAATTTGTTGTGCCGTTCGTATGCGAGGAAAATGCGACCATCAATGCAGGAGATTCCGTGATATTCTGTAATTTCAGACCTGACAGAGCAAGAGAAATCACCCGTTCACTCGTTGACAGTGAATTCGTCGGCTTTGAGCGTAAAAAGGGATTTTTCCCGCTTACATACGTTTGCATGACACAGTATGATGCAACCATGCCAAATGTAGAGGTTGCTTTCAAACCGCAGTCCCTTGTAAATACATTCGGTGACTATATTTCCTCCAAGGGTATGACACAGCTCCGCATTGCCGAAACAGAAAAATATGCTCATGTCACATTCTTCTTCAACGGCGGTGTCGAGAAAGTGTCCGAGGGTGAGGACAGATGCCTGATTCCGTCTCCGAAAGTAGCCACCTATGACTTACAGCCTGAAATGAGTGCGTATGAAGTGGCAAAAAATGCTGTCGAGAGAATCGAAAGCGGCAAATATGACGTTATCATTCTGAATTTTGCCAACTGTGACATGGTAGGTCATACAGGCGTGTTTGATGCAGCCGTCAAAGCGGTTGAGGCAGTGGATGACTGTGTGGGACAGGTGGTCAACGCTATCCTGAAAATGGATGGTATCGCCCTGATTACAGCCGATCACGGCAACGCTGACAAAATGATTGATGAGGACGGTTCACCGTTTACCGCACACACAACCAATCTTGTACCGTTCTGTGTTGTCAATCATCCGTGTATTCTTCGTGACGGCGGCAGACTGGCAGATATTGCTCCGACAATGCTTCAGCTGCTGGGACTTTCCCAGCCGGAAGAAATGGACGGCAAAACATTGATTAAATAAAATATGGATTTGGGGCAGTCCCCGTCTTTCCGTTAAACAAACAACCGGCTCAAAGTTTTATCAACCCTGAGCCGGTTACTTTTTATTTATGCAGGATTTCTTCAAAGGCTCCGACGGCGGCTTCACTGTCAGAGGCGACCGCCACGAAAACATAAGGATAAACCGTATCGGTTTTTGCTTTGGAAAGCTGACCGCTGCCTTCTTTGTTTTCGGTGTTTTTGGAAGAGAGATATTCGGAAATGGCATCGGAAAGAACCGTTCCGGCCTCTTCGCTTTTCAGACGGAAACAAGCCAGCTCCATGCCGGAGTCCGCGCGGTTGGAAACATATACAGCGGAATCCGTCACAGTGTCCTGCGGAATATTATAATATTTGGAAATGTTTTCGTCTGAGATTCTGGAAAGATTCTGATAATTCATTTTTTTGATAACCTGCGTAATGACCGTATTGGCAGTGAGATAATCGCGTGAAGACTTTTCCCGGTTTTGCACAGACAGGATGAACAGCACAGTAACCAGTGTCGCAACGGCAATAACGGTCAGCAAAACAATCGTCAAAACGATATTTCGTTTTTTGATATTGGATTCCATAAAATCACCTTGCAATACAAAAATAGTACAATGTATAATAAAAAATGACAATTTCTGATGAATATTATATAATTTTTTGCTTTGCATTTCAACTACAATGTTGTAATAATTATCAAGAAAGATGGAAATATGAATGACAAGATGATTTTTAGGTTCCGTTGCATCAAAAAAGCAGCCGTATTGAATCGGCTGCTTTTTGGTATCAAGAGATAAAAATCCGCCCAACCGTTTATGTCTGAAATAACCTGCCTACGAGGTTAAGCAGGTGGGTGCCCGCTCAATGATTTCATACTCCCTTCGTCCGCAAAAGCGGGAGGTCTGAAGTCCGTCACCGAAGCCAAGCTCCCTGAATAAAAGTTGTAGGGTTATATAGACATATACACGAATTGGGCAGAAATTGTAAACAAAAAAAAGCTTTTTTGTACAAACTCATTATATAACAAGTCATCAAAAAAATCAAGAGGAAATTTGCAATTTACGCAGAAAAATTATTCATCCTCGTCTTCTTCGGCCAGAGCTTCATCAAATTTTTCCTCAAACAGTTCCGCCAGAGTATCAAGAAGAGCATCATCATCAATTTCTGCCAGCTGTGGTTCATTGTTTTCATCAAGAATATCCTCAAAGATCATGTAGGTGCTTTCGGGATCACCGTCCTCGTCGGGCAGCTCAAACAAAGGCATCAGTGCATAATAATGCTTGTCCTCATATTCCAGCTCTTCCAGAATCTCAAATTCATACTCGTTGCCCTCATCGTCAACAAGAGAGATCAAATTGGCATCATACATTTCGTTATCTAATTCCTTGCTCATGGTACGCATCTCCTTAAAAATAGAATTACAAGCCTATTTTACGATAAAACCACAAAGAAGTCAATAGCTAAAAATATAATATATTTTTTAAAGAAAGTTCAGAAAAACTATTGACATTTTATAAAAATGTGGTATAATATACTCAAGATAAATAAAGAGTTCGGCGGAGCTGCAGAGTTGGCAGCTGCCGGAATGATTATGACGACTGCAGGAATCAACTCTTTATTTTTCAATTTATTTAAGGGAGGCGAGCTCCGATGGGCGAATTGGAACCAGTGATTGCAAACGGCCTTGATGCCTTTTGGTGCGAGGTCTTCGGCGAGGAAAAGACAAAGTAAGAACGGTTTGAATTTTTGAGTCCGGCAGCGTTGGCTGGCTTGGTTTGAAAAGCAGTTTCGGAACGTCTGCGGCTCCTGTTTCGGCAATATAACAGCCGTGAGTTCGGAAAGGTCTTTGACTTGCATGAAGATACCTGACGATGACGGTCAGCTGTATGATGAAGAATGTAATTGAGGCTTTACAGCAAGGTGTCTTTCCTTTCAAAACTCACAATTGAATATCGGTTTGTCTGGAACGAATGAAGGCTCACGTCGCAGCAGGTTGCAGGCAGACGCAACCGTGTGACATACGGGGGTGGCCTGAAAAACGGTTCGGGAAAAAGTGTCGGATTAAAACTGAACAGTGTGTTTCCTCCGTCTGGAGTCGGAAGCTCCGCATTGTATCAATGAGCATTTGATGGATTGTGCAGCCGCCAAAGGGGTGGTTCTTGTGAGCAAAGCATTAAGAGGATTTTCGAGGGTGTATGGTGCTAATATCGTTCACCGAATGTATTCCGACGAAAGATAGGACATGAAGCCGGCAGCGGCTTTGTACATACAAATTTGTACGGATAGGATTGAGTCCAATGTAATTCATCGTTTCTTTTTCGGTTTGCGTTAGCATACCTTGGCGACATTGAATTTAAGGAATGGGAATGAGTCCGATGGGCATAGAAACAGTTATCAAAAATTTATAA
>DEFH01000010.1 GCA_002350705.1 Ruminococcaceae bacterium UBA2857 | reverse complement strand
TTTAGACAATGGGTAGTTCACTGCATATTCGTAAATGCTATTCTGACAGCGAAAGAACCTTATTTTCGTTTGCGGAATAATCATATTCTGACAAGAAAGGCTATGAAGAAAAGCTGCAAAAGCTTTGATCTTCATAGCCTTGATTTTTTATTTATGATTATTTAAGATAAGTTTGGGCAATGCAGTTTACAATTTTTGCTTGCGGTGTAAGTTAATTTACGTTTGGCATGGAAACTGTAAGTTATTTTACATTTCGGAACGATATTGCCAATTGTTTTTAACGAAAATTTATATTATGATATAGTCAGCGAAAGAGAGAAGGAAGGAGGATATTTATGGATTACATAACAAATTGCATAAATTGAATGATGCTTTATTGTTAAAAAGGGAGAAAATTATTTTTTGACGCTGTTTTGATATTTTTTGTTGGACATCAGTTGGACACGGTATGTTAGAATAAATACAAAGCAACAAAAGACGATGATACACCTTTTAATACTTAAAAAATTATTTCAGGAGGCCTTAAAATGAAAGGTTCAAAAAAGTTTATGGTAAGAATACTGACAGCGGCACTTGCATTGTCAATGGTCGGCGGTACAGCTATCAGTGCAGCGGCAGTTGATACGGTTGATACAGATTATGAGATGGTTGATACCGTAGATATGGGTGAAGATATTGCCGTCCCTGACGACGGGGAAGTGCAGACACCCAATGTAATCAAAGGCTTGATATCCAATCTTACTTCTAACCGTCGCTTGCCGAAAATACTCAGCGATGAAATCAAAGCGGAATTGTCACAGAAGTTCAGGGAAGTTTCAAAAGACGCTGTGAATGTTGTGAAAAATGTATTGTCTATGGTAACCAACTACAAGAAAAATGCTGATAAGTTCACGGTTAAAGAGGACGGCATTTACTTTGAGGAGGGTGACTTTCAATTCAAACTTCACGCAAGTATTATTGACGGTTTTACAGCGGAAGTTGTCGGATATACAGGCAGCGGTGAGGAATATTTTGAAATTCCCAACAATGCAAGCGGTATTACCGTTACAGCAATCGGAAATATGACGGAAAATATGGACGAAGAAGCACTTGCCGCCGCTCAGACGGTAATTATTCCCGATACGGTCAAGTCAATAGACGTGAAGGCAATGAGTGCTTTTTCCGGTGTTGAGGATTTTAATGTTTATTACGGCAACCCTTATTTCATGTCCATGAACGGTGTTGTTTTCGACAGTACAGGCAGAAAACTTGTTCTTTTCCCCGGCACAAGAACAGAATACGATCTTCCGAGCTATACCGCTGCTATTGGCGATTATGCTTTCTGCGGCTCACAGATTCAAACAATCAACATTGCTGAACCTGAGTCGGAACTTGAAATATTATCCTCTGTCGGTGCATACGCTTTTGCAGGCTGTGAGAATTTGAAAACAGTATGTGTTTCATCTGATTTAACAGAAATCGGTGAGGGTGCTTTTGAGGGAGTTTCGGAAGATTTTGTCATTGAGGGCGACAGTGCTGACTGTTATGCCGCAGAATATGCACAGGAAAACGGTATCAGCTATCATTCTCCTCTTGAAGCAGGCATTGACTTTGAATTTGAGGGTGATTTCTTCGGTTCGGTAGCACTCGGTTCAAAATTTGTTGTCAAAGGTATTGCCGGCGGCGGTGAAGGTGACTACCTCTATGCTTTCCTCTACAAAAGACCGGGAGAAGAAAAATGGACTGTTAAACAAGGCTATAAAGAGAATGATTCAGTAGAATTTACTCCCGCATATGCCGGAAATTATGAATTCTGTGTAAAAGTAAAAGATGCAAGCGGTGAAATTGCCAAGATGTTTTCGGATATTCAAGTTGAAGAAGCTTTTGTCAATGAATCGTCGATTTCCGCAGATACCATCAAAAAAGGCGAAACCGTAACTGTTACAGGTGTTCCCGAAGAAGGTATGGAAAACTGTACTTATGGTTTCTACTACAAAAAGACAACAGACAAAAAATGGACACAGAAACAGAACTTTGATACAAACAACACAGTTGAAATAAAACCTGCAAAATCAGCCGATTATCAGATATGTGTAAAAATTAAGGACGAAAACGGCAGCATTGCCAAAAAATACTTTGACCTTAAAGTCAATCCGGCAGAATAAACTATATAAAAAAAGCGGCTGAAATTTTCTCAGTCGCTTTTTGATATTGATATAATGAACTTGCAGAGGAAAACGAAAATATGAATTTTACAGAAAAAATAACGAATTTTATAGTTATGCGTGCAGCGGCATTGTACGGCGGAATGCAGATAAAAAAATATTATTCAAAGGCGGAAAATGCGGATAAAGTCAGTGAAAAACTGCTTATGAAACTGATGAAAAAAAATAAAAATACGGAGCTGGGCAAAAAATATAATTTTGCCGATATAAAAAATGCGGAAGATTATCAAAAAAAAGTGCCGTTTTCGGTCTATGAAGATTATCGGGAATACATAGATGAAATGGCTGAAACAGGCAGACAAAAGCTCATAACAGCGGACAAAGTTGAATTTTTTGCAAAAACATCTGGTACAACGGGTGTAATGAAAAGAATACCTGTTGTCAGAAATGCAAAGCCTGCATTTATAAAAAATGTGGCAATATTTATTTATTTCATCAATCGTGAAATGAAAAAAAGAGGTTATCTCTACGGCAAAGGACTGAATATGGTCGAGATAGAATCGTCTGTTACAAAGGGCGGAATACCCCAAGGAATCATTTCGGCTTATACGATTGAAAAAAATCAGTTTTTGATGCCTGCAATAACCTGTATCCCAAATGAAGCCCTAAAGTGCGGTGAAGAATCCGATATGAAATATATAAAAGCCTTCTATGCACTGAAAGAAAAAGACCTTACATATTTTGCTGCTGTTTTCAACTCGAATATAACCGACCTTATTCAATATATAATTGAAAATCATGATATTCTGTGTGATGATATTCAAAACGGAAAAATAAGCGATAAAATTGATATTCCATCGGATATAAAAGGAAAACTGAACCGAAAGCTTCATCCCGATCCCGAAAGGGCTGATGAACTCCGAAAAGTCTTTAAAGAAAATCCTGAGGATCTGATGAAAAAAATCTGGCCGAAGCTTTGCTTTATAATGGGAATAGGCTCGGGGGAATTTTCCTCGTTTACAGGAAAACTGAAAAAATTATGCGGAAATGATGCGGTTTTCTATAACGAAACATATTCTTCGAGTGAGGCACTTATCGCAGGCGGAATGGAAACGGAAACAGAGGATTATTTTCTGCTTTTTGACAACGGATTTTTTGAATTTATCCCCGTTGAAGATGAAAACAGCCGTCCTTTGATGCTCTATGAGCTTAAAATTGGTGAATTGTATGAAATTGTCATCACAAATCTTTCGGGACTGTACCGCTATCGCATCAAAGATGTTGTGCGTGTAACAGGCTATAAGGGCAAAGTGCCTTTGCTTCGTTTTGCATACAGAAAAAATCAGGTAATAAATATTACAGGTGTAAAGCTGACAGCAGAGCATATAACAGGTGCGGTGAAATCGTTTGAAGAAAGAACGGGCATTACCGTAAATGATTACTGCATTTATCCTGATACGGACAACATACCTTGGAAAATTATCATGTTTATCGAAACGCAGTCGGACATATCACCCGAAACAGTTGAACAGCTTGGAAATATATTTGATGAAGAACTTTCAAAAACAAACCGTGAACATGAGCGTATGCTGAAAATAGGGGAAACTTCTCCGTCAGCCGTTTACTCAGTACAGGAAGGTACTTTCAGAAAGTACAGAGAATATAAAATATCAAAAGGTACTTCACAAAATCAGGTAAAGTCTATCCGTGTAATAACTACTCGGGAACAGTTGGATTTCTTTAAAAAATATATAAGAGTATTGAAAAAAGTGATATGAAAAGAAAAATTGTTACTAATTTAAACGGAGGAAAATGTATGAATTATTGGGTAATTGTCGGTGAAGGCGGCGGTTTTGAGGAAGTGAAAAGCATTAAGTCAAATTCCTCTGCGGCACAATCCGGTGAAATCAAAAAAACTACTGTTCGCATGGACGATATTATTTTTACGGTAGGGGATAAGGGCAAAACAAAAATTTTTATCTGCGGGGAAGAAGTTACACCGCCTGATGTTTTTATGCTCTGGGGGCATTACAATGAAGTGTTTGAGGGCATTTCACGCCGTCTGACTTCTTTGGGTGCAAGGAGCATCAATGACATTGATGCAAAAAGAATTGTATGCAGTAAGCTGTCAACGGCACTTCTTTTGGAACAGGCAGGAATCCCTCAGGCGAAAAGCCTGACAGTAACGTCACATACTTCCGCCAAAACGGTTGTTGAATGTCTGGGCTTACCGACAGTCCTTAAACCGAGCAACGGTGCACAGGGGGAAGGAGTTGTTTTGCTGCACTCCGAACAGGAAATTGCAGACTATCTTTGCAATCTGCCCGAAGGCGATACCAATGCCGTTCTTGCACAGGAATTTATCTCAACTGCAAAGGGAAAGGATATTCGTGTAGTTGTTGCAGATGGTAAAGTAGTGCGTGTGATACAGCGTGTTGCGGGAAATCCCGATGAATTCCGTTCCAATGTACATCTTGGCGGACATTGTGAGGAATATGACCTTGATGAAGATGCCGTAAAGATGTGCGAAAAAGTTGCAAAAGTTTGCGGATTGAGATTGTGCGGAATAGACCTTCTTCAAGCTGAAAACGGATATGTTGTGGGTGAAGTGAACTGCACACCCGGAATAGACAGTGAATTTATGAAGTCCGACCGTTTCAGACAGATACTGCACGATTTAGTAGTAAACTGATGGAGGGATATGATGCTTTCTCTGTACAGAAAATATCTGGGGCATTATACGTCTTTTGTCATTGCCACTTTCATCACAACCTGTATCATATATTTCGTTCAGTTGTGTTTACTGTTACCCGAATCAAAACGTATCATTGATAAGGGTGTTAATTTACAGAATACAGATGTGATATGGCACAGCGGAATGATGATGGTCATTTTTACGGTCATCATCGGTATCTGCAATCTGATGAATGCCTATTTCAGTTCAAAAGCTGCGGCAGGCTTTACCTGTTCCGTAAGAAAGGCCTGCTTTACAAAGGCAAATTCCCTTTCACCGCAGGACTTTGCCAAATTCGGTGAATCTACCTTGCTCAATCGTACAATGGCAGATGTCGCCAATATCACTGTCGTTACGATAAATGCTTTGCGTTTATGGATGGCAATTCCCATTCTAATAGTAACGGAACTGTTTATTATTGCTCTCAATAATGTATATATCTTTATGGTGCTTGCATTTTTCTTTATACTGACTGTCGTATTTTTAGTCGTATTCATGGCAAAGTCCCGCAAAAATTTTGAATACCTCCAGCAAAAGCTTGATAAAATCAACCTGAATATGCGTGAGAGAATCGTCGGTGTAAGGCATATCCGTGCGTTCGGAAATGAAGGACTTGTATATGAAAAGTCCGTTCACGGAAATGAAGAGGTGTATGATGAGGCGATTTCCGCCAACAGAAAAATCAATTTTCTTTCCCCTGTCGCTATGGTCGTTATGAATTGGGTGGTTGTTCTCATATATATTCTCGGCACTCAGCAGATAAAAGAAGGCATGGCTTCCATCAGTCAGCTTTTGCTTATTTTTCAGTACATATCATCTTTTATCCTGAGTCTTATGACGATACCGTTTTTGATAAATGTACTGCCGAAGGGAATGGTGTCTGCTCGCAGAATCAATGAGCTTTTAAGTTTCGAGCCTACAAAATATGAAACAACAGAACACATTAAAAAAGATACAACGATCGGAAAAGTGGAGTTCCGTAATGTAGTTTTCGGTTATTCGGGTGCATTGGACGTGATAGCGGATATCAGTTTCACTGCACAGCCCGGTAAAACAACCGCTTTTATCGGCACAACAGGCAGCGGCAAAACGACTGTCATGAATTTAATGCAGGGCTTGTATTTGCCTACTTTCGGAGATATTCTCATTGATGACGTCAGTATCAGAAATGCAGATGAAGAATGGCTTCGTTCCTGCTTTTCATACGGCACGCAAAGACCTATGATTTTTCAGGACACCGTGAAAAACAACATCAGCAGGACTGCCTCTGATGAACGTATCAGACAGGCTTGTGACGCTTCCTGCTTTTCCGAAATTCTTGCACAGAAAAATGAGGGACTTGCATTTCAGCTTGCACAAGGCGGCATGAATTTATCGGGCGGTCAGCGTCAGAGATTATCCCTTGCCCGAACCGCTGCAAGAGAGGCACAGATATATATTTTTGATGACACGTTTTCCGCACTTGACGCACAGACCGAAAAAAAATCCCGCAAAGCCATCCATGATATGCTCAAAGGCAAAACAATTATCATGGTCGCACAAAAAATCAATACCATTCGTGATGCGGATCATATCATCGTTCTTGAAAAAGGACGCATTGCGGGACAGGGAAAGCATGACGATTTGCTGAAATCGTGTAAAGTATATCAGGAAATTTATCAGACACAATGCTATCTTGACAAAAAGGAGTGAACGTATGAAAAAAAAATCCAAACAAAAAAATATCATTTCACGTCTTTTTGTCGATATGGGGAAATATCAGAATCGTTTCTGGGCGGTGTTTGCCGTTATCGTTGTGATAAAATTCTGTCTGGCAGCCGCTCCGATTGCTGTAAGTTGGATAACCGATACCATGCAGCAGTTTGTCACAAGCGGAAATTATGACTTCGGTTATCTGTTGACGGAATGTGCCGTTCTTGCGGTGCTCTATCTCATTGGCTACGGTGCAGACGGCTTTATTAACCGCTCTCTCGTGCTTATTTCTCAGAACCTTTCACTCCGTCTTCGCAACAAAGCAGGGCATAAACTTAACCGTCTGACAATACACTATTCCGACAATCACCCACTGGGCGATATCCAGTCCCGTGTAACAACCGATATGCTCAACCTTTCCAACGGCATTGAATCCACTTTGCCGTCACTCTTGGGACAGGCTGTTTTAATGGCAGCGATTGCCGTCATGATGCTTTTTACAAATATATGGCTTGCACTTATTTATATCATCGCCATGCCCGTTACATTCATAGGTCTGAGAACTATTGCAAAACGCACCAACAAGATTTTTAAAAATACAAACAAACATCTCGGCAAGATGAATTCCCTTGTGTCGGATACCTATTCCAATCACACCGTCGTAAAAGCATACAGCTGTGTTGATGAAAAAGAAAAAGAGTTTGACGAACTTAACAGGGAATTTGAAAAATTATTTGTCCGTTCACGCTTTACATCAGGCTTTATGCGTCCTTTCAGCGATTTGATGGCAAAAATATCTTATATTCTTCTTTGCCTTGTGGGTGGATTTCTTATGATAAAAGGAACGCTCACTTTGGGTGAATTTACCGCTTTCCTGTTCTACGGAAATATGATAGGCGTACCTATTTCGGAACTTTCCGTTGCTTTCAACAATTTTCAGGATTCGTTAAGCTCCGCTTCACGCATTTATGAGTTTCTTGATGAAGATGAAGAACCCGAAGAAACTCCCCAACAAACCCTTTCATTGAATGAAATAAAAGGAAAAGTTGCATTTGAAAACGTGAAATTCGGCTATACTCCCGAAAAAGTGCTCATGGAAGATGTTTCTTTTACGGCAAATCCCGGAAATACCATGGCAATCGTAGGGCCGTCGGGTGCCGGCAAAACGACTTTGATCAATCTGCTCATGCGTTTTTATGACATTCAGGGCGGCACGATCAGACTTGATGATATAGATATCAAAGAGCTTTCCAAGCATAATTTAAGAAGTGCGTTTGGAATGGTTTTGCAGGAAACATGGATATTTGACGGAACGATTGCCGAAAATATCGCTTTCGGAAAACCAAACGCTACCCGTGAGGAAGTCATAAAAGCCGCAAAACTTGCCTATTGCGACAGTTTTATCGAACGTCTGCCCAATGGCTATGATACCTATATCAGTAATGAAAATTCAGCTCTTTCCGCAGGCGAAAAACAGTTATTGTCCATAGCCAGAGCCATTATCGCCAATCCGAAAGTGCTGATACTTGACGAGGCGACTTCTCAGGTCGATACCAAAACCGAAGAAGTCATTACAAAAGCCATGCAGGCTATGATGAAAGGCAGAACCAGCTTTATTATTGCACACCGTCTTTATACTATCAGGAATGCGGATAAAATCATTTTCATGAAAGACGGTGATATCAAAGAAGTCGGCAGTCATGAAGAATTGCTTGAAAAACAAGGCTATTATGCGGCTATGTATGCAAGCGGTATTTCAGCCGAATAAAAACAGAGGTGAAATTTTATGAAAAGCATAACTTTTGAAGAAGCACAACAATTAGTGAAACAGGGTGAATTGGCAACCGCTGAAGAACGCAAAATTTTACAGAAAGAACGTCTGCACACTCTTGTAGACTATGCAAGGGAAAAATCTCCCTATCTGAAAGAACTTTATAAAAACCTGCCCGAAAATTATGAATTATCGGACCTGCCTGTTTTTGAAAAAAATGACGGCTTGGCACACTACAATGAATGGGTGACGGATACAGACCTCACTCTTGAAAAAGTCCGTGAATATCTTGCAAGGGACAGCTCCGACAATTCCCTTTTGCTCGGCAAGTATACCGCTTTGCAGACTTCGGGTTCAACAGGAAATCCCCTGCCTATGGTAAGGGATATGCACAGAAATCAGATACATACGCAGCTTTTACTGCAAAGACTCATGCACCCTGTTCCACAAGGTTATTATGACCATTCCAAGCATAAAATGGCTTTTATCGTGCATTTGTCAACGTCAGCGTCAAGTTACGGTTCCTATCTCAAAGCAAAAGCACGTCACCCGGGATTTGAGGACAATATCACAGCCATTTCCATTCTTGACAGTGCCGAACAGATGGTACAGAAATTAAATAAATTTCAGCCTGAAATTATAGTTGCCTATCCGCCGTCACTCGTTATGCTTGCAGAGGAACAGGCAAAAGGAAATCTCCATATCAAATTGGGCTTGATCGTCAGTTCCGCAGAACTTCTCACGGAAGAAAATTATTATCGTATCAAAGAGGTTTTCCAATGTCCCATTTTAAACAATTACTGCATGACAGAGGGCGGTGAAATTGCCATGACGCATGACTGTCCCCACCTGCATATCAATGAAGATTGGATCATCATAGAGCCTGTTGATGAAAACCGTCAGCCCATGCAGAACAGCGATGAATTTTCATCGGGTATTCTTGTAACAGACCTTTCCAATTTTGTACAACCAATCATCAGATATTATGTCAGTGATTCGGTGCGTATTCTCAAAGAGAATTTTGAGTGTTCAAGCCTGCCCGTTATGGAAATTCGCGGCAGAATCTGGGAAAGCTTCACCATTGGTGGGAAAAATTTCAGTACAAAGGGACTGGAAGTAAAAGCAAAATTCTGCAAAGGCTTGTGTCAGTATCAGTTTGTGCAGACAGATGAAAATTCCATGGAAATTCGTGGAGTTGTGGCGGCAGGCTATGACAAGGCACAGGTGCTTGACAATCTGGCAAAAAATATTGCCGTGTATTTTGCAGAGGCAGGCTGTGAAAATGTAAATATCACTTACAGTGAAGAACCTTTGCTGCATAATGCAAAAGGCGGCAAAACTCCCATGTATAAGAGGATGTAATTTATGAGTGAATTGAAAATTCTGTTTGCAGGCGATACTTTCCCCGTTGCCAATAATATCAGTCTTTTCCAAGAGGGCAGGACAGAGGAAATTTTCGGTAAAAAAGTCTGTGAGCTTTTTGAGTCGGCAGATTACAGCGTATGCAATCTGGAGGGTTGTCTGACGGATACGGGAATCCCTGTTGAAAAAGTCGGTCCCAACGTAAAAGCTCCCACCGATACTCTTAACGCTCTTTCGGCTCTCGGTATAAAAGCGGCAACTCTTGCCAATACACATACACTGGATTTCGGCTCTGTCGGACATGATGAAATGCGTAATGCACTCCGAAAATATCATATTGACTTTTTCGGCACGGGGGACAGCATTGATGATATCAAATCCCACATCACGCTTGATATAAAAGGCAAAAAAATCACGCTCTATACCGTCACGGAATTGTTTGCATTCAATACCCCCGATAAAAATAAAGCAGGTGCAAACGGCTATGACGAATACAGAGTATGCCGTGAACTTGCCGAACTGAAAGAAAACTGCGATTATCTTGTTGTACTGTATCACGGCGGTGCGGAAATGACGCATTACAACACACCATCCATAAGACGGCGTTTTCACTGCATGGCAGACAATGGGGTCGATATTATCATCTCACAGCATACCCATGCAACAGGCTGTGAAGAATACTATAAAAATTCCTATCTGCTTTACGGTCAGGGGAATTTCTGTTTCAATCTCAGCAAAAACATTTCCGAATTTACTGCGAGCGGAATATTGCTGGAAGTTGTGTTCGGTGAAAACGGTTTTGATATCCAAAAACATCTTGTACGCCGCACGGAAACAGGCTGTGAGTATGATGAAGAACAGGATTTTTCGACTTTTGAAGAGCGAAGCCGTCTGCATGACAGGCTGATAAATGGCGATAGGGAAGCGGAATATATTTTTCAAAAGGAATTTTCGGATTACTGCCGAAATATGTGGTTTACAAGACTGATGCGTGTTTTCAGGGGTATCAATCCCGAAGATGACAAAGCACTTGCAGACCTCTCCCAAAAAGAACAGGAAACTTATTTGATTTCCAAATTCACAAAAACACAGCTTTCGGCAATACAAATGATGCTTGCCAATGACGAATTCAATGAAATTGCTCTGAATTTCATTACACAGGCAATCAATGATAAGGAATGATGACGATGAATTCTATTGTAAAGAAATTGAAAGAAACGATACAAAATTATCCCGATACCCTTGCAATAGTTGATCAGGGGGAAAATAATCGGTATACATACAGTCAGTTCGGGGAACGTGCCAAAAAAATTGCCGCAAAATTGATACGTCTGGGTGTAAAGCCGAAGGATTTTGTCATGATAATGCTCCCACGAAATAAAGATTATATTGCGGCAATGTACGGTGTATGGCTTGCAGGGGCAGGCTTTGCTCCGTTGTCACCGACATATCCGCCCGAAAGAATCAGCTATATCCAAAGTGACTGCAAGGCAAAAGTGATCATTGATGAGCGTTTTCTGCGTCATATAGAGGAAGAAACTCCACTTACAGACGAAATCGAAACAGACCTTTCCGCACCTGCCATTCTGATATATACATCGGGTTCGACGGGTAAACCGAAAGGTGTCCTGCACTCTTTCAGAAGTATCACCGACTCTGTATTCAGATATATGGAATATGCCGATACGCCTGTCGGATTCCGTGCGGCACTCGGTGCACCTTTTACATTCGTTGCTTCTGTTCAGGGAGTTTTCGCCCCCCTCTGCTATGCGAACACCGCTTATCTCATTCCATATGAATTTATGAGAGATCCCGAGCTTCTTGCGGATTATATCGAAAAAAATCAGATAAACCGCTGCTTTATCAGCCCGAAAATGCTGAAAGTTTTCCGTCCGAAAGGCAATTCACTGAAAGTTGTTTCAACAGGCAGTGAAAGAGTTTCAAATACATACAGCGATGATTATCAGATTCAGGTCGCCTACGGTCAGACGGAATCCGCAGGTGCGGTCATGATGTTCGGTATAGACAAAAAATATGACAATACACCTATCGGAAAGCCCATCGGCAATGTGAAAGTATATATTCTTGATGAAAATAACAATCCTGCCGATGAAGGCGAGATTTGCCTTGCGGGATATTTTGCAGACGGCTATCTGAATTTGCCCGAACAGACCGCCAAAACATTCATTGACAACCCGTTTTATGAAAAGGACGGTTTTCCGAAACTTCTCCGTACAGGCGACATAGGCAAACAAGACAAAAACGGCAATTATATTTATCTCAACCGTAAAGACTGGATGGTCAAGATAAACGGTCAGCGTGTGGAACCGGGTGAAATCGAAACAATCATCAAGAATACGGACGGTATTTTTGATGCAGTCGTCAAGGACTTCAAAAACCGTTACGGACAGGTTTATCTCGTTGCATACTACGTTGAAAAAGAGCCTGTTGAA
Organism: Ruminococcaceae bacterium UBA2857; assembly: GCA_002350705.1. Taxonomy (GTDB): domain Bacteria; phylum Bacillota; class Clostridia; order Oscillospirales; family Acutalibacteraceae; genus UBA1213. The sequence goes on along the minus strand of DEFH01000010.1, from coordinate 14,452 downwards.
GTCGATGAAATCCGCACGGCTATTGCCCAAAAACTGCCGTCTTATATGATACCGTCATTTTTTGTAAAACTCGGTAAACTGCCCGTCAACGCAAACGGCAAGCTGGACAGGGCTGCCCTGCCGGAAGTGGAAGCAGGCAAATTCAAAAATGAATATGCCGCACCCGAAACAGACTTGCAGAAAGCACTTTGTGCCGCATTTGAAAAAGTGCTTGGAGTGGAGCGTGTCGGCATTGATGACGATTTCTTTGCACTGGGCGGAGATTCCATCAAATCTGCCATGACCGCAAGGGAATGTGAATTGTATTTTGTTTCCATAGCGGACATTTTCAAGGGCAAAACGCCCCGTGGCATTGAGAAAATTCTGATGAAGAAAGCCGCTATGAAAACCAATTCCGACAAAAAAGAAAAGCCTCTGTTCTATCCTCTGACACCCTCCGAAAGAGGTATGTATATTGAACAAAAGCTGAATGAAAACTCTGTTGTATATAATCTGAATTTAGCGGTAAATTTTCAGGGCACTAACTTTGAAACGGTAAAATCTGCATTGAAACAGGTCTTTGCCGTGCATGAGGCTTTTCACTCAATGTATGGTGAAGAAAACGGTATTCCCGTAAGAATACTCACAAAGGAACTGCCTGCAATAGAAGAAAAATCTGCCGTTTCATTTGAAGAAGTGAAACATATTGCAGATAACTATGCAGAGCCTTTCAAGCTCCATGATGAAATCCCTGTTCGTCCGACTTTATATCAATTAGATGACGGAAGTACGGCTTTACATCTTGCCATTCATCATATCGCCTTTGACGGGGGTTCGGCAGGTACGTTTATCAGCGAACTCATGAACGCCATTCAGGGCAATGCACCCGAGACAGATACAGACCTTTCCGACTTGTATAACCGCCCTGTTGATATCGAAAACGGTTTGAAATTTTACAGGGAGTTATTCAAGGACGGTGTGCCTGTCAATGAAATGCCGATTAAAAACAAGCGTCCGAAAGTTCACCCCCTTTCCAATAAAGAAATCGTATGCGAACTTGACAAAGATAAGCTGGCAAATATTGGCAGAACTGCAAGAAATTACGGTGTCACGGAATTTGAACTGATTTTTTCAGCCGTTTCTATGGCATTGGCAAAATACACTGTTTCGGAAGATGTTGTACTGGGCATTCCTGCCAATATGCGTCCGTCAGGTGCTCAAAACGTTATCGGAATGTTTGTCAATACCGCTCCCGTGCGTATCCGTGTTCCGAGAAACGCATCCCTTTCCGAATATATTTCCAATGTCAGCAGTGCCGTGAGAAATGCGACTTACGGTGCATCTCTTCCGTTTGAAGATATAGTGGCGGAATTTGTCAAACAGCGTGATGAAAGCCGCAATCCGATTTTTGATGTAAGTGTCAATTATCTGCACAAGCCGACTGTCATTGAAAATAACGGACTGCGTGTATCGTTGTATTCACCCTTGCAGAAAATGAGCCGTGATTTCGGTATCGTTATGAGACGTGGGGAAGATGACCTGAAAATCACTCTGCAATACTCCGATGAGCTGTTTGAAGATAAAGTTGCCGAAAACTTCCTCTCACAGATACTGCACACTCTCAATTTGATTGAAAACGGTGCAAATACGGTAAAAAATGCCATTTCCATGCCCGATGAGCAGAAAAAAGTATTGGACAGATTTTCTGTTGAGTGTCTGACGGAAATAAAACCATGTTTATTACATCAGCTTCTGGAACGTCAGGCAAGTGAAATTCCCGATAAAACGGCACTGATAGCCGAAGATGTCACTTTGACATACCGTGAACTGAACGCACAGGCAAATATCGTTGCCAACAATCTTATTGAAAAGGGAATTCAAACGGGTGACAGTGTTGCCATTCTTCTGCCGAGAAAATCAAGTTTCTTTGCGTGTATGTTCGGTGTGAATAAGGCAGGTGCGGCATTCATACCATGTGATCCGCAATATCCTGCCGACAGGATCAACCACATCATCACTGATTCCGAAGCCTCCTATATCATCACGACAAGCGACAAACTTTCGGATTATTCTGCCGAAAAAGCGATAGATGTTTCAGAAATAACCACGGGCGAAAATACAAACAATCCCGATATCGAAATAAATGACAATGCACTTTCCTATATGATATACACATCAGGCTCTACAGGAAAGCCAAAGGGAGTTATGTTGACACACAGGGGCATCTGCAATTATCTGAATCCGCACCCTGCCAACCGTCACGTTTATGCAGTCAAAAATGAAGTGAATGTGTATCTGTCCGTTACAACAATATCTTTTGATATGTCTTTCAAGGAACACACTGTCACTCTCTGCAACGGAAAAACGCTTGTATTTGCAGGTGACTCTCAAATGAACGACCCCAGAGAACTTGCAAAACTCATGAATGAATATAAAGTTGACTGTATCAATGCAACCCCTTCTCGTTTAAGTCAGTATATGGACTATGAACCTTTCGGAAAGGCTCTTGCAGATTGCAAAGTTATCATGTCGGGAGGAGAGGGCTATCCGCTTTCGCTGCGTGACAGGATAAAAGCCGCTGCACCAAATGCCCGTATCATCAATACTTACGGACCTACGGAAATAACCGTTTCATGCAATGCGGCTGAAATAAACAATGCGAAATATATATCCGTTGGCAGACCTTTGCTGAATTATAAAGAATTGATCGTGGATAAATTCGGGGATATTGTCCCCTATGGAGTGACAGGCGAATTGTATATAGGCGGTGCCGGTACTGCAAAAGGATATAAAAATCTTGAACAGATGACGGCTGAAAAGTTTGTGGATTTTCACGGTGAAAGAATGTACCGTTCGGGCGACTATTCCAAGTGGGACAAAAACGGAAATGTCATGATATTCGGCAGGCTTGACAATCAGGTGAAACTGCGTGGACTGCGTATAGAACTCGGTGAAATAGAGGGCTTGATAGAGACACAGCCGCATATCAAAAAATCTGCCGTTGTTATCCGCAAAATAAACGGTCAGGATAATCTTTGTGCGTATTTCACGGCTGATGAAAATATAGACATAGAAAAACTGCGTGATGAATTGAAAAAGCACCTGACACATTATATGGTGCCTACGGCATATTTGCAGATGAATGAAATGCCCATGACAGCAAACGGAAAGACTGATATCAAAATGCTGCCCGAACCTGTTTCCGTTACGTTGGGCGAGTATGTTGCCCCTATCAATGAAACAGAGGAATTTTTCTGCGAGTCATTCCGAAAGACCTTAAAACTTGACCGTGTAGGTGCAACGGACAATTTCTTTGAGATAGGGGGAACCTCTCTGATTGTCACCTCTGTCGTGCTTGACGCTTCCGAACACGGCTATCCGATCACCTACGGAGATATTTTCAAATATTCTACTCCCCGAGCATTGGCGGAACTTTTCGGCAAAGGTGATGTAACGGCTGAAACAGGCAAGCTGTTTGACTTTGATGATTACGACTATACCAAGATAAATGAGATGCTTTCCAAAAATACGGTAGAGTCATTCCTCAAAGGAGAAAAAAGAAATATCGGAAATATCATGCTGACAGGTGCAACAGGTTATATGGGTGCCCATCTGCTTGCACAGTATCTGACGGAAGAAACAGGAACAGCCTACTGCATGGTACGAAAGGGACGCTACAAGACCGCAAAAGAAAGACTTTTCAATATGATGTTCTATTATTTCGGTGAGAAATTTGAAGAACAGATTGAAAAACGTGTGGAAGTTTTTGACGGTGATGTAACGGATTACAAATTCTTTGAGCAGTTTGAAAAACTTCCAATCAATACGGTTTTCAACTGTGCGGCAAATGTAAAGCATTTTTCAAGCGGTACGGATATCGAGGATATCAATGTGGGCGGTGCAGTCAACTGTGTAAAGCTGTGTAAAAAAATCGGTGCAAGGCTGATACATTTTTCGACCGTATCGGTTTCGGGCACAACCGACGATAGGAACAAATTAAGCAAAACTTCACTTGATGAACAGACACTCTATTACGGTCAGACGCTTGACAATAAATATACTTCATCAAAGCTGATGGGTGAGAGAATGGTGTTGGAAGCGGCAGCAAATGACGGACTTGATGCTAAAATAATCCGTGTAGGCACTCTTGCCGCAAGGGAATCCGATGGTGAATTCCAGATCAATTTCCTTACAAACAATTTCATGGGCAGACTGCGTTCCTACTGCATTTTGGGCTGTTTTCCGTACAGTATGCTTGAAAATCAGGTCTGCATGGGACCTATCGACACTTCCTGCGAAGCATTTCTTAAACTCTCACGTACCCCAAAAGAATGCTGTGTGTTCAATGCCGTCAATAATCATACTCTTCCGCTGGGAGATATTATCCGTCAGATGAATCAAAACGGCATGAGTATCAAATTAGTGGAGTATGAGGAGTTTGCACACGCACTTAACGAGGCTCAAAAAGATCCCGATAAAGCGGCTATCCTTTCAAGTATGACTGCCTACATGAACACGGCCCACGGCAAAAAAATAACCGCTCTCCCGTTTAGTTCGCATTATACGACACAGATACTGGCAAGAAACGGTTTTTTCTGGAATGCAAGCACAGATAAATATGTCGGCAGTTTCATCAATGCATTGAAAGGGTTCTTGTTTTTCCAGACGGACAACCTGACAAGATAAAATGATGGATATTTATATTTTGGAAAACAGTGAAACGCAGCTTATCCCCGAAACTTTTTGTCACCGCCTTTTTCCCGAACGCATGAAAAAGGCGGAAAGATATTTGAAAGCTGATGACAGGCTGATGTGCATAGGTGCGGGACTGCTTATATCATTGATTGCACGAGTAAATGAAAGTGAAATATACATTTCGGAATGTGGAAAGCCGTATGCAAAAAACGGTATCTTTTTCAATGTATCTCATTCGGGAAACTGTGCGGCACTTGCATTCGGCGGGCATGAAACAGGCATTGACATAGAAAAAATCAATGGAGATAATTTGTATCTTGCAGAGCATATTTTTACAAAGCAGGAGCTTCAATGGGTAAACACCGATCCTGTCACACGTTTTCACATTTTATGGAGCATAAAAGAAAGTGTTCTGAAAGCAGCAGGCACAGGACTGTATTCATCGGTTACACTCCCCGAAGTATATCCTGAAACAAATCATGTTTGTGTCAACGGAATGACCTATTATTTCAATTACGGAATCTTTGAAAATAAATCAATAGCGGTCTCATCAACTGTTGATACAGGAAAGCTGCATATTAAAAAAATTTCTGCCGATGAGATAATGAATGGCTGTTTTGAAAGAAAAAATGAAGATAATGACTTGCAGATGTCTAAAAAATATCAAACTGCACAAACTAAATAATATTTTGTTATTGAAAAAGTAGAAATTTTATTTTTGACGCTGTTTTGATGTGCGTTTGTTGGACATAAGTTGGACGGGGAGTGTTAGAATAAACGTAGGGCGGATTGGCTCTGTATTTATTATTTGAAAGGTGATTTTATATGGAAAACAAAAAGAAAGATTCTTCATTGATGTGGAAAATATCATCGGCAGTTCTTGCTGTAGCATTGGTTTCGGTAAGCTGTACATGGGCAATTACCGCAAACAACAGTCACCCTGCTCTGCCTGCCGGAGATACATCTGTGACGGCGAGTATGGTATCCGAAACATCACAGGCAAAAGAAACAGATGTTCTTTCGCTCTGGACAGAGAATGCACCTCTTAAATCCGAATTGACGGCTTATATGAAAACCATTACCGATGAGAGCAGTGCAGACTTTATCCCTGTAGAAAATCGTATCGCTGTATTTGATATGGACGGCACACTTTGTTGTGAAACCGATCCCGGCTATTTCGACCACAAACTGCTGTATCATCGTGTCGTTGAAGATGCCGATTACAAGGACAAAGCAAGTGATGAAGAAAAGGAAACAGCCGAAATTATCAAGACTTATTTTGAAACGGGTGAATATCCGAGCGGACTTGATGTGAAACATGGCACAGCCGTAGCAACTGCATTCAAGGGAATGACAATCGAAGAATTTGATGCTTATGTCAAGGCTTACAGAGATCAGCCAATGGAAAGCTATAGCAATATGACAAACGGTCAGGCATTCTATAAGCCAATGCTTGAAGTAATTGATTATTTGCAGGCAAATGACTTTACCGTTTATATCGTCAGCGGTACGGACAGACTAATCACAAGGGGCTTGGCAGAGGGAGTTATCAATATTCCGCTCAGTCAGATGATAGGTTCGGATGAAAATTTAGTGGCAAGCGGTCAGGGTGATAAGGACGGTCTGGAATATACTTTCAGTAAAGATGATGAAGTGATAACAGGCGGAGAGTTTTTGATCAAGAACCTGAAAATGAATAAAGTAAGTGTTATCGAACAGGAAATCGGCTTACAGCCTGTTTTGTGTTTCGGCAACAGCAGCGGAGATGCAGCTATGGCAAACTTTACAATAAATAATAACAAGTATAAGAGTGCGGCATATATGCTGTGCTGTGATGATACGGAGCGTGAAAACGGCAATGTTGAAAAAGCCGATAAAATGCGTAAAACCTGTGAAGGAAACGGCTACACTGCCATATCAATGAAAAACGATTGGACAACTATTTACGGTGACGGTGTGACTAAAAAATAATTTGTACTTATTGCAAAATAATTTGAGGAGAAAAAACAAATGAAAAATATCAAGAAAACAAAAAGCTATTTTATCAGATTGATTCTCTGTTTGTGTCTTGCGTCAACTGCCGTTTTATCAGGCTGTAACACAGACACCTCAAGTACTGCCGGCGAATCAGGTGTATCAGGCATGACCGACACATCAAGTAAAACGACTGATGTATCTTCGGACAATAAACCGTCCACTGACAGTATCGACTACATGGCACTCGTCAACAAGACGCACCCACTCCCCGATGATTGGGAAGAAAAACTTGAAACAGTTCATATTACCAATTCCGTTGATGATGACGTTGAAGTGGAAAAAAAGGCTTATGAAGCATATTTGAAACTCAAAGCGGAGCTTGAAACGGAAGATGTGTATGTAGACCTCGATTCTGCACGCAGAAGTATTTCGGAACAGCAGAGAATCATGGATGACTTCACAGAAAAATACGGCAAGGACTATGCACTGAAAACGGTTGCCACTCCCGGATATTCCGAACATCATACGGGGCTTGCACTTGACTTGTATCTGATTATCGACGGTAAGGATATTGTTGAAAATGAGGAGATGATACAATATCCCGAAATTTGGTCGAAGATTCATGCAAAACTCGCTGACTATGGTTTTATTCTTCGTTATCTTGAAGGGAAAGAACATATTACCGGTTACGGTTATGAGCCCTGGCACATCCGTTATCTTGACAATGCAGACATTGCCAAAGAGATTACATCTAAAGGAATTACGCTGGAAAGCTATCTCGGTACAGCAAGCGAATCAGACATCAGCATTGATTACGGCAGTTCTGAAATTTATTCGCAGGATGAACTGAAAGATGCCGTTATTCAGATAAAATGCAAATTTGCATCTCTTGCAGGCTGTGAACTGAAAAGTATCCGTTATGCAGGAGATGAGGCTGTTACCAATGAAAATCTGAAACGGATGAATGAAATCAATCCTAATGTAAAATATACACAGGTTGTTGAATTTTTGATGGATTTCCATTCGTCTGAGAATATAATTGATACATCTTTTGAGGCGAGTCGTGATTATAAAGACTATCAGTGGTGGCTTGCACGTACAGATGACAGCGGTTGGGAAATTTGCCTGATGTCTGATGTCTAAGGCTTAGTGATGAAAATGATGTAACGGAAATCATCAAAATCTATTATTTAGCTTGCAACAGATTCTGCCCCCCTTTAATAAAGGCAGAAGAAATGCGGTTCTTGGTATTATCAATATGGTACTTAATCTTATCATATCCATTGTGCTTGTCATGGTTCTTCCAAAGGAACTGAAAATGGCAGGACTTGGTATCGGCAAATAATAACAAGTATAAGAGTGCGGCATATATGCTGTGCTGTGATGATACGGAGTGTGAAAACGGTAATGTTGAAAAAGCTGATAAAATGCGTAAAACCTGTGAAGAAAACGGCTACACTACCATATCAATGAAAAACGACTGGACAACCATTTACGGTGACAGCGTGACAAAAACGAGTAATTAAGTGAGGAGAAAAACGACATGAAAAAAAGAATGATAGCGTTTATTATGGCATCAGTACTTGCCTTTTCTGCTGCAGCCTGCGGCAATACGGAAAGCGGAGAAGGTAAGACATCAGCCGAAAATTCGTCTGTATCAGCTGTTTCCAACGGCAGCAATCAGCAGTCAGCTCAGGCAGACACTAAAACAACTGCCTTTGAATATTGGACAGAGGATTCCCCTGCAATGAAGTCTATCATCAATTTCGTTTCGGAAGTAACGGATGAAAAGTCTGACAAGTTCGTTCCTGCCGACAAGAGAACTGCCGTTTTTGATTCGGACGGCACTTTGTACGGCGAGCTTTTTCCGACCTATGTTGACCAGTGCCTGATGATACACCGACTGGTTCACGATGATACCTATCAAGGCAACGAGGAAGATGTTGCTTATTGCAAAGCACTGGAAGAATATCTTTTGAGCGGAACAGAAAAACCGAAAGCTCCCCGTTCATCAGGTGATATTATTGCAGACGCTTTCAAGGGCTTTACTGTAGAGGAATACCGTGAGTATGTACGCAAATTCATGTCGGAGCCTGTTGCGGGATTTGAAAATATGACCTATGCCGACGGCTACTACAAACCAATGGTTTCACTTGTCAAATATCTTACTGAAAACGGTTTCAAGGTCTATATCAACAGTGGAGCAGAGGTCAATATGCTGCGTGAACTGTCAAATGATGTTTTGGGTGAGTATATTCCGTCTTATCAGGTGATAGGTACAAGATTCGGCATTACCGCAGAGAATAAAGGTGATGACATCAAGGCTCGTGATTACACACCCTCGGCAGATGAAAAGATTATTTTTGACGGCACAGTGAAATTCAAGAATCTGAAACTCAACAAGGTTGTCAGTATCATAAATGATATAGGAATATCTCCGCTGCTTGCATTCGGCAACAGTTCGGGCGATTTGGCTATGGGACAGTATGTCATGCAGCATGGCGGCAAGGCGTATATGCTGCTTTGTGATGACACCGACAGAGATCACGGTGATACAGAGGTTGCTGCCTCTTTCAAGGAAGATTGTGACAAGATGGGAATGGAAACGGTTTCCATGAAGAATGAGTTTGCAACGATATACGGTGACTTCAAGCTCACGGCTTACAGTGATACAGCAGCAACAGAAGAATCACTTGCACCGGCAGCGTAAAAGAGCAGGGAGTAGTTATAGTATGAAATCGGAATATATCATTTTGATTCCGCTTTTATTTCAGATAGTCGGATTGGGAATAGCTGTATGCGTAGATCCGTATATAGAAAAACAGCATAAAAAAATCATGCTGTTTATTGTGCTTTTGGTGTTAAGTTTGACTGCACAGAATGTGTCGGAATATACGCTCGCCAAGTATATTGTAATGCCGTATGTCAGAACAATAGTTGCTGTCTACGGATATTGTGTAAGACCGCTTATTATACTGATGTTTTTCTACATTCTGGATTCAGGGAAACGACATACTGTTTTATGGGTATTGACAGGTATCAATGCGTTGATTTATCTTACAGCATTATTCACCGATAAAATCAGCTTTTATATCAGCAGTGACAATCATTTCATGCGTGGACCGCTGAGTTTTACCTGTCATAGTGTAAGTATCGTCATGCTTGTTTTTCTTTCGTATTTAACAGTGAAAGAGTGCATAAAAAAGGCAAAAAAGTCGGAAGCACTGATTCTGGCTTTCAGTGTTCTGATAATTGTCGGTTCTACTGTCTGTGACGGAATTTTTGAGGCTGACATTGTTTGTGTTTCCTATTTGACAATGGCAGTTGTCAGCAGTACAGTGTTTTATTATGTCTGGCTGCACATGAAATTTGTCCGTGAGCATGAAAAAGCGTTGATGGCGGAACAGCGAATACAAATTATGATGTCACAGATACAGCCTCATTTTCTGTATAATACTCTATCGACAATTCAGGCATTGTGCCGTATTGATCCCCAAAAAGCATCTGTTGTAACGGAGCGTTTCGGGAAATATCTCCGACAAAATCTTGAATCGCTCAGTCAGACGGAACTTATCTCTGTTTCAAAAGAGCTGGAGCATACAAAGATATATTCCGAGATAGAAAATGTCCGTTTTGATAATATCCATGTTGAGTATGATACACCCGAAACGGATTTTATGATACCTGCTTTGAGTATTCAGCCGCTGGTTGAAAATGCTATCCGTCACGGTGTCAGAATACGTGACAACGGCATAGTGAAGGTCCGTACAGTTAAAGTATCAAACGGCTATGAAATTATAGTAGAGGATAACGGCAGGGGCTTTGATACTTCCGCCATAGAAACGGCTGACAATACACATATAGGTTTGCGGAATGTCAGAGAACGTATCAAAAAAATGTGCAAAGGTACTTTTCAAATCGAAAGTACGGAAAATGTCGGAACAAAAATTACACTTCATATCCCGAATCAAAAAGCAAAATAAAATGCTTTTGATTACAATTTTTGATTATGGTGTAAGTTAATTTACGTTTTGCATGGAAACTGTAAGTTACTTTACATTTCGGAACTATATTGCAAATTGTTTTTAACGAAGATTTATATTATGATATAGTCAGCGAAAACGAGAAAATAAAAAAGGAGAAAAACTATGTGGTCATTTAAAGGTCCGGGCTTGAAAATATTTGCATCAATTATAGCTGTCATTGCACTGGCAGCAGGTATATGGATGACATTTTTTCAGTCGGCAGGTTTTGAGAAAACAACAGCAACGATTATTTCTATCGAGGAAGATCCCGACTATATTCCCGATCCTGATACGGATAATGATGTAAGGCATATCGTGACTGTGAAATATACGGTTGACGGCAAGGAATATACAACTGTTTTGGATTCCGACAGCCCGTCATACAGTGTAGGCGGGACTGTTGACATCATGTATGATCCCAAAAATCCCGAAACAATTCATTCGGGCATGGGCTTTGGCATTTATGCTATGGTGATAGGCGGTGCAATATTGATTTTGGTAATCGGTATCACCGTAAAACAGAAAGTATCTGTCAAACAGCTCAAGGAAACGCAGGGAGAAACCGTCTATGCACCGTCTGACAAGGGTGAAGAACGTGAGCTTTATTTCATTACAGATGTGGGTACACCAAAATACGGTCATCGCATAGAAGATAAAAACCGTAAAGTTCTCTATGAGGCAAAAATGACAAAGTTTGCCCCTGTAGGTGATTTCAAATTTGATTTTATCGACCATGTGCATAACAAGACAACATCACACTTTATCGGACATGAAGAAGAAACCGACTGGAACAGCCTTATTTTGGACAATCACTATACGTTCAAACTGGACGGCGAGGACATCTGGAAACATCTCAAACGCAATGGCATTACAGTAAAATCCAAGCTTGCCTCCGGTAAAGTTCTCACAGGCTCTTACACAGTCAGCAGAGATGGCGAAGAAATCGCATACGTTGAAACAACAAGTCAGTATGTTCATGAGGACGAGGCGGAAGAACACAAAATAGCAAATAAAATTCCCATACAGGGATTCTATCGTATCTACACAAAAGAAAGAAATCTCGATTTGTTGTTTGTTGTAATACTTGCCTTTGCCCGCAGCGGTGCAACTGATGACAAGGGCGGCAGTCGCAGAATGTTGTTCAACAGTATATAAAGAAAGGAAAATTATCATGGATATATTGACTTATGTAATTACCGGGGTGGTTGTAGTTGGTATCGTTGGCGGAATTATTTTCACGATAATGCGTACCAATGCCATCAAAAAGAACGGTATCGAGGCAAATGCTGTCGTATCTCGTATAAAGGAACAGGAAAGTACAGACAGTGATGGATTTACGGATACCACATATATCTACTTTGTCAAATTCAGAACACAGGACGGTCAGGATGTTGAAGCAAGGCTGAGCAATCCGCCAAGCAAAATTAAAGTCGGTGATTCACTGACGATAAAGTATCTGCCGAATAAGCCCAAGCTTGTAATAGCAGTGAAATAATCATATAGTCAAGAAAGGAAAACATTTTATGAAAAAGAAAGTTTTATCTTTGTTGATTTCGTCGGCATTGATTTTTTCAGCATTTCCTGTAACTGTCGCCGCAGTGCAGAAAGACGACTATTTTTCCTCGATGACAACGGAGGATAAAATCAGTCAGATGATAATGCCTGCATTCCGTTACAGCACAGATGAGGACGGAGACAGTACCAATGTGACGGAAATTACAGAGGAAATTGAAACGGCACTTCAAAATCACAGCTATTCCGGTGTGATTTTGTTTGGTCAGAATACACCCACCAATGAGAATACGGCACGTCTTGTCGATTCTCTGCAAAAAGCTAACGCCCAAGGCGGTGAACGTCCTCAGCTTCTTATCACCATAGATCAGGAGGGCGGAAGTATCACACGCCTCGGACAAGGAACGGTTACTTCGGGAAATATGGCTCTCGGTGCTGCAAATGACCTGAATGTAACAAAAGAATCCGCAGCCATTATCGGCAGTGAACTGTCTGCACTTGGAATAAATGCCGACTTTGCACCGGATGTTGACATCAACAACAATCCTGCCAATCCGATAATAGGTGTACGTTCTTTTTCTGATAATCCTCAGATAGTTGCACAGCAGGGTGCAGCTTATGTTGAAACATTGAACAATATCGGTGTTATTTCCACTCTCAAGCATTTTCCGGGTCACGGTGATACCGATACCGACAGCCATACAGGTCTGCCATGTATCGACAAGAGTTATGATGAACTGAAACGGAACGAGTTGATTCCGTTTCAGGCTTGTATCAATGCAGGCTGTCAGATGATAATGACCGCTCACATTGTCTATCCTCAGATTGAAACAAATACATATATATCCAAAAAGACAGGTGAGGAAATATATCTTCCTGCAACGCTTTCCAAAACGATCATTACAGATATTCTGCGTGGTGATATGGGATTTGAAGGTGTTGTCACAACAGACGCAATGGAAATGGACGCTATTGCAGAACATTTTGATAAATATGATGCAGCAAAGCTGGCAATCAATGCAGGTGTGGATATTCTTTTGATGCCTGTTAATCCTGTCTCAAAAGAAGATTTTGCGGAGCTTGAAGAATACGTTTCCGCCTTGGCACAAATGGCGGAAAACGGTGAAATTTCAATGGATAAGGTCAATGCCTCCGTAAAAAGAATCCTTGCCCTGAAAGAAAATAACGGTTTGTTCACTCCCTATGACGGCTCTGATATTGAGGAACGTGTGGAATATGCCTTAAACCATGTCGGCACAAAGGAAATTCACGACAGAGAATGGGAAATTGCCAAGAAAACAATTACTCTTGTTAAAAATGATAATAATACGCTTCCCATTACTACACCAAATCAAAAAACGGTTGTACTTGTTCCGTATGATGATGAAACGATACCGATGAATTACGCTGTCAGAAAGCTTACGAATGACGGAAAAATTCTCAATGGAGCTGTCGTTGAAGCATATTCTTATTACGGCAAAACGGTTGATGAAGTTCTGCCGCTGGCAGAGAGTGCAGATAATATTGTCTTTATGTCCGAAATATACGGTGCATGGGCACTGAAAAATGATATTGCAAAAATGGCGGATGTCCTTGCGGATACGATTCATGAAAATGGCGGCAAATTCATTGTAATGTCCGTTAATCTCCCTTATGATGTTGCCCGCTTTGAAAAGGCTGACGCAATCATGATAACCTATCAGGCACGCACCATGCGAGAGGATCCGGGCGATAAGGTAAAGGAGATACAGCAGTACGGTCCGAATATGCCTGCAGCTCTCTATATGATGTTCAGCAAGGACGATGCACCGACCGCAAAACTTCCGATAAACATTCCTCAGCTTGATGAAAATTACAGCTTTACCGATACGGTTCTTTATGAAAGAGGTTTTGGTCTGACCTATGCGACAGAGGAAGAAAAAAACATAATGGCAGAACATACCAATATCACATGGGGACGTTCGGGCGAAAATATCGTTATCAGAACAAATTCCACATCAGATACAGTTGCGATACGCATAGGCGGCGGCTTGGCTGCAACGGAAAATACAGAGGGTGTAACCCTTGAAAACGGTACTGTAACGCTTTCGGGAGAATTTGCAAATACTATCCTTTCAGACGGTGAAAACACTCTCAAACTTATCTTTGCAGACGGTGAAATTGAAATAACTGTCAATGTAACAAGTGAAGAAAAAACGATAGTGGCAGAACATACCAATATCACATGGGGACGTTCGGGCAAAAATATCGTTATCAGAACAAAT
>DEFH01000021.1:3125-55105 GCA_002350705.1 Ruminococcaceae bacterium UBA2857 | reverse complement strand
CAGCAGCCTCTGGGCGGTAAAGCTCAGTTCGGCGGTCAGCGTTTCGGTGAGATGGAAGTGTGGGCTTTGGAGGCTTACGGTGCTGCTTATACCCTCCAGGAAATCCTGACAGTCAAATCCGATGACGTTGTCGGACGTGTGAAAACCTATGAAGCTATCGTAAAAGGTCAGAATATCCCCAAACCGGGTATCCCTGAATCCTTTAAAGTTTTGATTAAAGAGCTGCAGTCGCTTGCTCTTGACATTAAAGTGCTTGACAAGGACAACAATGAAATTGATCTGCGTCAGGACTTTGAAGATGATATTGTTGAAGGTGCAGCCTTTGATGAGAAAAGCATTGTCACAGATGATGTCAATGACAGTTATCAGATTACAGATGAAAACGGTGAAGAAGAATCGTTTGATTCCAATAATGATGATGAATTCTATGGCAGCGGTGATGATGACCTTTTTGATCTCGACTTTGACAATCTGACTGACAACGACTGAGAGGAGGACTCAGACTAATGGAATTTAATGAATTTGAGTCTATAAAAATAGGACTGGCTTCCCCTGATTTGATCAGACAATGGTCCTACGGTGAAGTAAAAAAGCCTGAAACCATTAACTACCGTACTCTCAAGCCTGAGCGTGACGGACTTTTCTGCGAGGCAATCTTCGGTCCTCAGAAGGACTGGGAGTGCCACTGCGGAAAATACAAGAAAATCCACTTTAAAGGAAGAATCTGTGAACGCTGCGGTGTTGAAATCACCCGCTCGAAAGTAAGACGTGAACGTATGGGACACATTGAGCTGGCGGCTCCTGTTTCTCATATCTGGTACTTCAAGGGTATTCCTTCCAGAATGGGTCTGATTCTTGACATCTCGCCCCGTACTCTTGAAAAAGTCCTTTACTTTGCGATGTATATCGTAACGGAAATTGTCCCGGACAGTGACGCTTCCCGTGAACTCTCCGTGCAGCAATGCCTGTCCGAAAAAGAATACAGGGACATGAA
Organism: Ruminococcaceae bacterium UBA2857; assembly: GCA_002350705.1. Lineage (GTDB taxonomy): Bacteria > Bacillota > Clostridia > Oscillospirales > Acutalibacteraceae > UBA1213. Next base: position 54,111 of record DEFH01000021.1, on the reverse strand, counting down.
AGACAAGTATGAGGACGATTTTGAAGCAATGATGGGTGCGGAAGCTATCCAGAAACTTCTTAAAAATATCGACCTCGACAAGCTTTCCGTTGAACTCAAAGAAGAACTCGAAGGTGCTTCCGGTCAAAAAAGAGTCCGTATCCTCAAACGTCTTGAGGTAGTGGAATCTTTCCGTCTCTCCGGCAACCGCCCCGAATGGATGATCCTTGATGTCATTCCGGTTATTCCGCCCGATATTCGCCCGATGGTACAGCTCGATGGCGGTCGTTTCGCTACTTCCGACCTGAATGACCTGTACAGACGTGTTATCAACAGAAACAACCGTCTCAACAGACTTCTGGAACTCAATGCTCCCGATATTATTATCCGCAATGAAAAACGTATGTTACAGGAAGCTGTCGATGCCCTGATCGACAACGGCAGACGCGGCAGACCTGTCACAGGCCCCAACAACCGTGCACTGAAATCCCTTTCCGATATGCTCAAGGGTAAACAAGGCCGTTTCCGTCAGAACCTCCTCGGTAAACGTGTTGACTATTCAGGCCGTTCCGTTATCGTTGTCGGTCCGGAACTCAAAATGTATCAGTGCGGTCTGCCAAAGGAAATGGCTCTGGAGCTCTTCAAGCCCTTTGTTATGAAAATACTCGTAGAAAGCGGCTCCGTACAGAATATCAAGGCCGCCAGAAAAGCCGTTGAACGTGCGAAGCCCGAAGTATGGGACGCTCTCGAAAGAGTGATCAAAGGACATCCTGTTATGCTGAACCGTGCTCCTACTCTGCACAGACTCGGTATTCAGGCATTTGAACCCGTCCTCGTGGAAGGCAAGGCTCTGAAACTCCATCCTCTCGCCTGCACAGCATTCAACGCTGACTTTGACGGTGACCAGATGGCTGTACACGTTCCCCTCTCCGCTGAGGCTCAGGCAGAAGCACGTTTCCTGATGCTCGCTGCCAACAACCTCCTCAAACCGTCTGACGGTAAACCTGTTACCGTTCCTACACAGGATATGGTACTTGGTTCTTACTATCTGACACTCGACAAAGACGGTGAAATGGGCGAAGGAAAAATTTTCCGTGACACCGATGAAGCTATCATGGCTTACGAAACAAAGGTTGTCAGCCTTCATGCTAAAATCAAAGTGCGTCGCGAGGGTGAATGGAACGGTGAAAAACGCTCTGTTCTCATTGATACCACTGTCGGACGTATCATCTTTAACCGTCCGATCCCTCAGGATCTGGGCTATGTTGACAGAAGTCTCCCCGAGAACTTTATGAAATATGAAATCGACTTCCTTGTCGGTAAAAAACAGCTCGGCAAAATCTTTGACAAGTGCATCAAAAAGCATGGTACACAGTTGACCTCTGTTGTTCTTGACGAAGTAAAGGCACAGGGCTATAAATATTCCACGAAAGGTGCTATCACCGTTGCGGTTTGTGACGCTGAAATTCCTCCCAAGAAAAAGGAAATCATTGCTGCTGCCGAACATGAAATTGACAAAGTTACCAAAATGTACAGACGTGGTTTCATGTCCGATCAGGAACGCTATGAGAAAGTCCTCAAAATCTGGGAAACGGCTACCAATGACGTTACAGACGCTCTTCAGGCAAACCTCGGCAAATATAATCCTATCTTCATGATGGCGGATTCCGGTGCCCGTGGTTCTATGAGCCAGATCAGACAGCTTGCCGGTATGCGTGGCCTGATTGCCAATACGTCCGGTAAAACCATTGAAATTCCTATCCGTGCCAACTACCGTGAAGGTCTGAATATCCTCGAATACTTCATTTCCTCCCGTGGTGCCCGTAAAGGTCTGGCGGATACCGCTCTGCGTACAGCCGACTCCGGTTATCTGACAAGACGACTTGTTGACGTTTCTCAGGAAGTTATCATCCGTGAAGAAGACTGCGGCACAACTGACGGCATCGTTGTCTATGACATCAAACAGGGTAACTCCGTTATTGAAACCATGCACGAGCGTCTGCTCGGCAGATACCTCTGCGAAGACTTCAAGGATAAAGACGGGAATGTACTTGTTTCCTCTTCCAAAATCATGGATGACCATGATGCCGACATCATTATTGCTGCCGGTGCCGAACAGGTAAAAATCCGTTCTATTCTGGATTGCCGTGCCGTACACGGTGTCTGCAAGAAATGCTATGGCTCTAACCTTGCCAACGGTATGCCTGTTACCATCGGTGAAGCCGTGGGCATTATCGCTGCACAGTCTATCGGTGAACCCGGTACCCAGCTTACCATGCGTACCTTCCATACAGGCGGTGTCGCAGGCGGTGAGGATATTACCCAAGGTCTGCCCCGTGTCGAAGAACTCTTTGAGGCAAGAAAGCCGAAACATCTTGCGATTATCAGTGAGATTGGCGGCAAGGTTACTTTTGAGGACATCAAGAAAAACCGTCATGCTGTTATTACTGACACTGAAACAGGTGAAAAGCGTGAATATCTGATTCCGTTCGGCTCCAGAACAAGAGTTGAAGAAGGTCAGATTATCGAAGCCGGTGATCTGATTACAGAAGGTTCCGTCAATCCGCATGACGTTCTCACCATCAAAGGTACGGCTGCTGTTCAGGACTACCTCATTGAAGAAGTTCAGAGTGCTTATCGTATGCAGGGCGTTGACATCAACGACAAGCATATCGAAGTTATTGTCCGTCAGATGATGAGAAAAATCCGCATTGATGATGCAGGCAGCACCCATCTCCTGCCCGGCTCCACTGTAGACAAAGGGGAGTTCTATGCTGCCAATGCCGAAGTTGAAAAGAGGATCGCCAGCGGAGAAACCGGTCTGACGTTTGCTACTTATATGCCAATGCTGCTCGGTATTACAAAAGCTTCTCTGGCAACAGACTCTTTCCTCTCGGCTGCTTCTTTCCAGGAGACAACCCGTGTATTGACAGACGCCGCTATCAAGGGCAAAGTCGATCCTCTGATGGGACTGAAAGAAAACGTCATTATCGGTAAGCTTGTACCTGCCGGTACCGGTATGCACCGTTACAGTGATGTTGAAATTGAGCGTGTTCCCGAAGAAGATGTGCTGAACGAAGGATAATGGGAGCTTTGACTCTAAAACTTCCATCCATATACAAAAAATTCCCCCTGAAAAAGCGTTTTCATGCTTTTTCAGGGGGATTCTTCTTTCAAAACTTAATCCAGTGCATTCTGTATTGCCGAAAAGGCGGAATCAAAATCCGATTTTGTTACCAACAGGGAAATCTGTGATTCACTGGTTGTAATCAGTCTGATATCCGTACCGACATCTGCCGCACGTCTGAATACTTTTGCGGCTACACCCGGACAATGTTCCATACCGGGATCATTGACCGATATTTTACAGTTGCCGCTGCTGACGATAGGTTTCACGGTGCCGTCATTCAATTTAGACGTATACCCTAATATTTTCATCAGGTCATTGTCATTGATGGTGAATGAAAGGCTTGTCATAGAGCTTTGCACCGGTGACAGCGAAATCATATCGACATCCACGCCCATTTCTGCAATCTTTTCAAATACCTCTGAGACAAAACCGATGTCTGCCGGTATATTTTGCAGTGTCACCAATGTAATATCATCACTTACTACAATAGTAGGCTTCATTACAAAGCACCTCCTGTTTTTATGAATTTTCAAGCAGGTCTGACATATCATACATTCCTGCTGTTTTGCCTTTCAGATAGACTGCCGCATTGAGAGCACCTACGGCAAATACTGTCTTGGAACGTGCCGAATGACTGATGGTCAGCACTTCGTCCTGTCCCGCAAAAATCACTTCATGCTCTCCCACAATATTGCCGCCCCTGACGGAATGAATACCGATTTCTTTTTTTTCTCTCTTTTTTCTGTACGCATGGCGGTCATACACATACTCCGCATCTGTTCTGACCTGTGAGATCGCATCTGCTATCATTAATGCCGTGCCGCTTGGTGCATCCAGTTTTTGATTATGGTGCTGTTCGATAATCTCCACATCAAAGCTGTCGCCAAATACGGCAGCTGCTTTCTTTGCCAGCTCGATAATCAGATTAATGCCCAAAGACATATTTCCCGAATAGAACACAGCGATTTCTTTGGAAGCCGCCTGTATTTTCTGTTTCTGTTGCTCACTGTAGCCCGTTGTGCAGATAACGACAGGCATTTTATTTTTCACAGCATAGTCCAGCATGGAATCCAGCACCGCAGGATTGGAAAAATCCACAATCACATCTGCCTGACACCGCAATTCCGAAAAAGTCTTGGCATACTCAAAATCTACGTTCTGCGGCTGTATCAGGTCAATGCCGCCCACAATTCTGATATCTTCACGATTGGCTGCGGCATTGATCAAACTTGCTCCCATTTTGCCGCTGCAGCCTGTAATGATGATCTTCGTCATATTTTATCAGTCCTTTTGTATATAAAATCACGCTGTGAGAGTAATTTTTCAACGCTCACAGCGTATTGTTTTTTTATTTAAGAATTCCGTATTTTGTAAGACATTCTCTTAAAGCCTTTTCGCCTGATTCACTCATCGGAGCAAGAGGCATTCTGCACGGTCCGCAGTTAAAGCCGCACATATTCATAGCCGCTTTGATCGGTATCGGGTTCACATCCGAGAACAGCATATTCATCAGTTCGATATAATATTTCTGCATAGCAAAGCTGCTCTTGAAATCACCGTCCAATGCCTTTTTAATGATTTCATGGCTCTCTCTCGGACAGATATTCGCAAATACAGAGATCACTCCCAAACCGCCCATGGCTGTAATAGTGAAAGCCTGTGCATCTTCACCGCTGTACACATCCAGATCGTCTCCGCAAAGTGCCATTGTCTTGACAAGGGCGGAAATATCCCCGTTAGCCTCTTTGGTTGCCTGAATATTGGGGTGTTTGGCAAGCTCTGCATAGGTTTCGGGCTTGATATTGCAGCCTGTTCTTGACGGTACGTTATACACGATCATCGGAATGTGGATACGGTCTGCAATATAATGATAATGCTGAATCAGTCCGCTCTGTGAAGTCTTGTTATAGTACGGTGTCACAGACAGGATCGCATCTGCTCCCAGTCTCTCGGCCTCTGCGGAAAGCTCGGCTGCAAAAATCGTGTCATTGCTGCCTGCTCCTGCAATAACAGGCACTCTTTTGGCAACCTTGCCGACAGTATATTCGATCACCTGACAATGCTCTTCACGGCTGAGGGTAGCTGATTCTCCCGTTGTACCGCAGGTAATAATCGCATCTGTACCGTTTTGTATCTGAAACTCGATGATTCTGCCGTACTCGTCATAATTGATACTGCCGTCTGCGTTCATAGGCGTTACAATGGCAACACCCGAACCTTTAAAAATGTGGTTTGACATACACTGGCCTCCTTAAAAATTTTTTATCTGTCCATGTAACCCTCTGCACAGAGAAGCTCTGCCAGAAGAACCGCTCCGCCTGCTGCTCCACGCAGGGTATTGTGGGACATACAAACAAATTTGATAGTATATTGTGTATCTTCTCTGAGTCTGCCGATGGATACTGCCATACCGTTTTCAAGATTACGCTCGGACTTGATCTGCGGTCTGTCGTTTTCTGTGAAGTAGTGCAGGAACTGTTTGGGTGCAGACGGCAAATTCAATGCCTGCGGCTTACCGCTGTAAGTTTCCCAATCCTTGATGATGTCTTCCATAGAAGGCTTGTTTTCCAGTTCTACAAATACGGCTGCTGTGTGTCCGTCTGACACAGGTACTCTGATACACTGTGCTGTGATAGACGGAGAGGTTGCCTTTACAATCCGGCCATTTTCGATAGTACCCCAGATTTTGAGCGGTTCCTGCTCGGATTTTTCTTCCTCGCCGCCAATGTACGGGATAACGTTGTCTACCATTTCAGGCCATCTTTCAAATGTCTTGCCTGCTCCGGAGATTGCCTGATAAGTACAAGCAAGCACTTTCTTTACACCGTATTTCATCAGCGGATGAATGGCCGGCACATAGCTCTGGAGCGAACAGTTGGATTTCACTGCAATAAAGCCTCTCTTTGTACCGAGACGCTCTTTCTGTGAAGCGATAATATCCAGATGATTATCATTGATTTCAGGAATAATCATAGGTACATCCGGTGTAAATCTGTGTGCGGAGTTATTGGAAACAACAGGACACTCTGCTTTTGCATACTTTTCCTCCAATGCACGGATATCCTCTTTTTTCATATCAACGGCACAGAAAACAAAATCCACTTTAGAAGCGATTTCTTCTACATTGACAGCGTCCATGATAATCATCTCTTCCATTGCTTTCGGCATAGGAGTTTTCATTGCCCAGCGGCTGCCGGCTGCTTCCTTGTAGGTTTTGCCTGCGGAACGGGCACTGGCTGCCAGAACAACAACATTGAACCAAGGATGATTTTCCAGCAGTGTGGCAAATCTCTGACCTACCATACCTGTTGCACCGATGATACCTACATTATACTTTTTTTCCATAATTCGTTTCTCCTTTAAAGCTGTTATTCCCGGACATCCTTTCACAAAACAAAAAACCGGTTTTTTTGATACAACCGGTTTCATAAAAGCATTCAAAAAACATTTCGATAGCTCTCCATCACGCCTTTATGATGACAACCGCACACCTCTATGATATGCAGCCGAAGTGAAGATTACCACTCTTCACCTCTCGGCAGAAAAGCTATTCGCAAAAGATCCATGCTTTTCGGTAAGCTCCCTTTTGTTACACGCAGTTTCCGCACCTCTATCCGGAAAAGATACACAGGATTCAATTATCAATACTATCATATCACTGACAGCGGCATTTGTCAACCGTGTTTTTATGCGGATTCCCCTGTGCGAATCCTGATACGCAGGGTCAGGTTATTTTCATTGGTCAGCACAGAAATACTGTCTTTGGAAATCCGATTTTGTTTGTCAAGAATTTCATTGGCATGATCCACATAATAATAATATTTATAGGGTGCCTCATAGAAAAGTTTGTCGATATATTCCCGATAAGACATTTCCGTACCAAACCGCAGCGGAAAATAGTTTTCTCCGTCACGGACTCTTTTCACAAAAGCGTTGATCACTTTCTGATCGGTTTCCGTGTCAAACTTTTCAATCTGCACTCCCTCCTGCATATAATAATTCATATTCATGGAAACGCACATCGGAACAAAAAAATTATATCGGATAGTGCCAATCTTTTCTCTGTTTTCCGCAAACAGCAATCCATTCATGATATCCTGATTAATTTTATGGCTTTGGGAGATATTTTCCGTACTCAGATTAAAGTATTCATATATAATTTTACCGTCCTTGTCGTTGTCGTCCCATGTAGGATCAAGATGATACCATTCATCATTCAGTTCCACAACATTCCACATATGCAGGATACCGTCTGCCTCTCCTCTGATGGTAAGGCACGGGATTCCCACTTTCGACAAAATAATCTGCATGGATTTGGCATAGCCTTCACAGACAGCCTCTCCTGTCACCAGTGCACCGTATGCCGAAAAATACTGCCAACCGTCTTTGGAGGATTCCACACCTTTTTTATAGACACAGCCATCCAGTACTTTGTCATGCACAATTTTTTCTCTCTCATACTCGGAAAGCCCTGAGTCTACCGCAGCAACGATTTCATCTACTTTTTTATTGAACAGGGCGATGCAGTCCTCACATTCCTCTGCCGACAGCTCCGAATAAAATTCCACAATGGTATCTTCCCCTGCATACGCATATCCGAACAGATTTTCCAGCCAGAACACCTGCGGATTGTCATAGAGATAGGCATTCATCACTTCTCTGATGTCAAACTCCGACATTTTTTCTCCGATGATTTTCAGCCGTGCCAGACGATAATGTCCGTTGTCGTCCATATCCTCCGATACCGAATAGATATTTTTTTCAATCCGGTCATAGAGATCCTGTTTGTTTGCCGTATCAAGTGCCTGATAGCCATATTTTAACTGAATGTCCCTGTATCCCTTTGGGGACTGCGAGGACACCTCCGCACCGATTACCGCATAATTTCCGTTATCTGTTCCCTCACGGTCATCAATCATCACAGCTTCCAGATCATTATATTGCTTGACATTGCGGTTTGCCGTTTTGACGATCAGGATAATGCACGACACAAACAGTACCGCTGCAAAGCCGAAAAATATGGTATACAGTATGACTGACAATATTTTTTTCATAAAACCTCACTTTATCCATTCCTTATTTTTTGGAAGAGGCACGTTTTTGCTGACTTTTGTTCTGGAGTGCCAAAAGGCTCTGACGGGTTTTCTGGAGCTGGGCAAGGTTTGCCGACAATCCCTCATCCGCCTTTTTCATAATGCTCTCAATATAGGAATTTGCGGCACTGCGGATCTTTTCAGATTCATCATTTGCCTTTTTCAGAATCTCATCAGCGGTATTCTGGGCATTTCTGGTAATCTCATGACGGTCTGTCATTTCCTTGGCTCTGGCTTCTGCCGTCTGTACAATTTCCTCTGCTTCTTTTTTTGCCTTTGCCATGATATTGGTTCTGTCGGCAACGATATTTTTTGCCTGACGGATTTCCTGCGGGATATTGGCTCTCATTTCCTCGATGATTTCTTTCAGGCGTTCTGTATTCACAACGGTTTTTCCTCCGCTGAGCGGAAGAGTAAAGGCTCCGTCCACTACCTCCTGTAATTCCTCTATTAACATTTCCATTTTCATTTTAATTTACTCCTTTGTCTGATTCTTGATACGATTTCATCATGCACACATTCCGGTACAAAGGGCTGGACATTGCCGCCCAGAAGTCCTACCTGTTTCACAATGCTGGAGCTTAAATACATATTCTCCGAGCTGGTTGTCAGAAATACGGTTTCGAGATTGGCATCGAGTTTGCTGTTGGTCAGAGCCATCTGAAATTCATATTCAAAGTCTGAAACAGCTCTCAGACCTTTGACAATGGCACAGGCTTTTTTCTGTTTGGCAAAGTCCACCAACAGACCTTCAAAGCCTGCAATTTCCACGTTGGGTATATCAGCCGTAGCTTTTTTGAGAAGGTCTGTTCTCTCACCTATGGTAAACCATGTTTTTTTATCCATGTTCAGCAGCACTGCCACAATCACTTTGTCAAAAAGTTTTGAGGCTCTGCGGATAATATCAATATGTCCCAGCGTGACCGGATCAAAGCTGCCCGGACAGATTGCAATTCTCATATTCCTGACACTTCCTTATGTGAATACACGGTAATGATAATTTTACCGTATTTATAATTTTTTTTCAATACAAAATCCTGTATTTCATCGGGGAGCTGCTCATCAGCAGGGTGCTCACACAAAATAATTCCTCCGCGATTCATGACTCTCGGCATTTTTTCCAGTGCCTGCATTAAAAGTCCTGTTCTGTATGGCGGATCAATGAATACAATATCAAATTTTTCGGGGGTTCCCGAAAGATAGGCAACTGTATCGGTATTTTTAACTGCGGCATTTTCCGACAATCCTGCTGCTGCCAGATTTTTTCTGACCGTTTCACAAGACTGTCGGGCACTGTCAAGAAAAACAGCCTTTTCAGCTCCGCGGCTCAGTGCTTCTATCCCCATCTGACCGCTACCGGCAAAAGCATCCAGAAACACTCTTCCTTCGATGCTGAACTGTATGATACTGAATACGGCTTCTTTCACAATATCCGTTGTCGGGCGAATATCCCTGCCGGGCGGTGTTTGGAGTTTTCTTCCTCTTGCTTTTCCGGTGATTACCCTCATGTCATCATTCCTTTTTCAGCGTTATTTTACAAAATACCTTTACGGATTTTATCTAAAATCACCCATATATATTATCAAATAAATTTCTCTGATTGTCAATAGCTTTTTCAATCTTTATTTGCAAATCCTTTCCAAGTTCCAAAAGAAGCCGACAGAGCAGAATGAGAAATCTGTTCTGTCGGCTTCGGTTGATTATGCATTCATCAGCATAGGCTGAGGTGTAAAATGCGTTTCGATAATTTTGTCTGAGGCCGGAGGAGAATAATAGAAGCTGTCAATATGACTGCCAGTAAAGAAATATTCCGGCTGATGCGGATGATATTCATAATCAAAGGTATCTATGATAATCAGCTTGATTTTCATACGGTTGGGGATAATATTCTTGATATAGACGCTTGCCTGCTGTCCTGCTGCAATGCCGTCCTTCATTTCCGCAAGACCGGCAAGGTTGGGGGCAAGCTCCACAAATGCTCCGTATTCCTCTACGGAACGGATAATGCCTGCTACCGTTTCTCCCACCTGAAAACGCTGTGCATTTTCTTCCCATGTGCCAAGCAGTTCCTTGTGAGTCAGGCTGATTCTGCCGTTTTCAACGGATTTGATTACCGCCTTGATTTCCATGCCCACCGTGAAGCGCTCACGGGGATGGTCAATTCTGGAAACCGAGATGGAGTCGATCGGCAGCAAAGATACGATACCGCATCCAATATCCGCAAATGCTCCGAAAGAATCCAGATGAGTGATGCGGGCATCCACTACATCTCCGGGCAGCAGTCGGGAAATATATTCCCTCATACAGCGTTCCTGTGCCAGCCGTCTGGAAAGAATCGCCACTGTTCTGCCGGACTCGTTTTTCTTGAAGTCGGTGATAACAAAACATACCGGACGATTGACACGGGAGATCACGGCAATATCTCTGACAGTGCCTTCTTTAATGCCCATCGCTCCTTCTTCACGTGGGATGATGCCTTTCATTATGCCGAGGTCTACAATGAGATTGTGTGAGGAATCACATACAACAGCCCGTGCTTCGAGAATTCGGCTGTCATGGTATGCTTCCGTCAGCTGTGACAAAGACTGCATGGAGGAAAGATTCTCCATCGTGTTGATAAGCCTGCCTTCAGGATAATATCCTGTCATTTTGCTTTCATTCCTTTCTGAGTGAGGGAAATCCCTCATGATACTTTTCTCAACATCTATATGAAACAAAAAAATCTTTTATTACACCCGTACCGCAGATACTTGCAATATTTGCGTATGTATTATAAAATAGCATAGAAAGGGAGGGATGCAATCATGAAGGAAGAAAATTCCAATATCAGATTTTTATCTGCCATTTCATATATTGGTGTCCTGTTTGTAGTGGGACACTTTTCGGCTGAGAGAGAAAACCCTGATGTAAGATTTCATAAATATCAGGGTTTTGTGATGTTCGTCATGTTCAGTACACTGTACTGTATAGACGGGCTGCTGTTCGGAATGTTAGGCTTTTCTCCTGAGATACAGGAAATCGTGACGCTGCCCGTGACACTGGCGGTCAGTGCAGCATACGTGTTTCTTACCGTGAAGGGAGTAATGTCAGCGTTACAATTCAAACAGACAGTCCTTCCTTTTTCCATAGGATTTGCTGCGGTCAGACTCAGGGAGACCATTGACAGAATCATTCGGTCATAGGATTATGTCTCCCCGCAGTCATATCATAGCATTTTTATATGGCGAAACTTGCCAATTTAACGGTTTTGCAAAAATATTTCAGGAGGAATCTAAAATGAATGATGATATTATCAAAACAGACTCGTATGATTTCGATTACAGGATTGAAAAAGGCGTTGTGATGGCATTTTTCTATGATGAGCTGGATGTGCATTGCAGGGCACTGGAGCCTATCATGGAAGAAGTAGCGGATATATATTATGATTTTATCAGAGTAATCGCCGTAGAGGTGGAGCAGTCGCCTGATGTGGCAAGCATTTTTGCCATAGACACCCTGCCGACAGTGATTATTTTCAAGGACGGCAGGATCGGGGCAAGAATTACCGGAATCAATCCTCCCAATGTCTATGAAAATGCCATAGAAGATTTGCTTTAATTTTCATGATTGTCGGTATCATGATAGTATCGGTATACGGCTTCTGCCGCAGGGCGATTCATTCCCCTGACCTGCAAAAGCTCTTCTGTTTCTGCCATGCTGATACGCTTGATTGTTTTGAAGTAAGAAAGCAATGCCTTGGCACGTTCCGTTCCGATGCCGTCAATTTCCGTCAGGCTGCTGGACAAGGCTTTTTTCTTTCTCGCCTGACGATGATAACCAATCGCAAAACGGTGCACTTCGTCTTGTATGGTGGAGATGAGTGTAAACGCCTGTCGTTTGGAAGTAATGGCAATTTCATTGCCCTCATCTGTAATGGCCCGTGTACGGTGGCTGCCGTCCTTGACCATGCCAAACAATGGTATCTCTAAACCAAACCGCTCTAATACCGGTCTCACAGCTGACACCTGTCCCTTGCCGCCATCCAATAATATCAAATCAGGCAGTTGTCCGAACCCCCGGCCGCTGTCCTTGTCCTTGAAATATTCCTCGAAGCGTCTTGTCAGAACCTCATTCATGGAAGCATAATCGTCCTGTCCGACAAAGCCTTTGATTTTGAATTTGCGGTAGGATTCCTTCAACGGTCTGCCGTTCCTGAAAACAACCATTCCTGCTACGTTTTCCGTACCCATCAGATTCGATATATCATAGGATTCAATGAATACAGGCACTTTTGCCAGTCCCAGCAGCCTTGCCAGTTCATCCAGTGCGGATAATTCATGTCCGAGATGTCCTCTGCTTTGGGCAAGACGCTCCGCAGCATTTTTGCGGCACATTTCCAGTAAATCATGCTTTTCGCCTTTTTTCGGATATACGAACCGTACTTTTTTTCCACGCAATTCCGAGAGTCTTTCCAGAACCAACTCTGCATCCTCTGTTTCTCCGTCAAGCATGACAACAGGCGGCACTTTTTCACGCATTGCATAGTACTGCAAAATAAATTCCCGTCTTGCCATGGATAAATCTGTGTTTTCTCCGAAGCCTTTCAGCAGAAAGTCTTCTTTGTCATACAGTCTGCCGTCAGCAAACCGTATCACTGCAAAGCAAGCGTCCTCTCCCTCTGTCATGACAGCGATTACATCCTGTTCTTTGACATCGGAAGCAACGACTTTTTGTTTTTCCGTGATACGCTTCACTGCCGTAATTCTGTCACGCAGTTTCGCTGCCAATTCAAAATCCAGATGTTCGGCTGCCCTGTTCATTTTGTCCGTCAGAATCTGTATGGTATCGCTGCCGCCCTTTTTGAGAAATTCTACGGCTGCATTGACACTTTCATTATATTCCTGTTTTGTCATTTTGCCGCAGCAGGGAGCATTGCACTGCCTGATGTGATAATTCAGGCATGGTCTGCCCTTGCCGATATCTCTCGGAAAACTCTTGCCGCATGACGGCAGACGAAAAATTTTTTTTGCCTCGTCAACGGCATTTCTGGCATACCATGCACTCATATACGGTCCGAGATACTCTGCACCGTCATCTGCTTTCTGCATTTCAAAGCTCAGCTTCCGCCATTCATCATTGGAAATTCTGATATAGCTATAACCCTTGTCATCTTTCAGCAGGATATTATATTTCGGCTTATGTTGTTTAATCAGACTGCACTCCAGCACAAGAGCCTCAAATTCGCTGTCACAGAGAATATATTCAAAATGGTCCACGTTCATGACCATTTGTCTGACTTTTTGGGGATGGTTTTTATCCGAGCCGAAATACTGGCTGACACGGTTTTTCAAAGCTTTTGCCTTGCCGATATAGATAATTTCATCATGTTTGTTTTTCATAATATATACGCCCGGTGTCAAAGGGAGTTTCATTGACTTTTCACGCAGTTCCCTGATTGTCATTGTTTTCTCATCCTCTCCCAAACTAAAAAAGCACCGCTGTCCAAAGCGATGCTTTTCCCATAAATTTTTTTCGGATTACTCCGCGAAGCCGGACTGTACAAGCTTAATCAGGCTGTCAACAGCAGCTTCTTCATCTGCACCGTCAGCCATTACCTTAATGGTTGTGCCGCCGACAATGCCGAGTGAAAGAACACCAAGAAGGCTCTTTGCATTCACACGTCTTTCCTCTTTCTCTACCCAGATAGAAGACTTGAATTCATTAGCCTTCTGGATAAAGAACGTTGCAGGACGTGCATGAAGACCTACCTGATTCTGCACCATGACTTCTTTGACGTACATAAACAATCCTCCCAACAAATAATTTTTAAACCCCTAAACATTTCATTCTTCTGCAAAAGTCTTTTTGCAGATCTTAACTGAATGTTATACCATAATTATAACACAATTTGAACAACGGTCAACAGTTTTTTTAAATTTTTTAAACTTTGTGTCTCTAAACGATAACAGGCGATTCAAGTGTCCCCTGATTTGTGCAAAATGACATAATTGTTGAAAATTTTTATGACTTCAATCCCTTTTTTTAAGTCCAAAATCCTTTAAATATGAGTAATATTCCATATTGGATAATTTTCATCACCTCACGCGGTTTTGAGTTTATGCATTTTCGATGATTTCTTTCCACCTATAGATTATTTTTAGAGACAATCCCCAAAATTATCAACTTTTTTTATTTTATGATTTCAACATTATTTTCGTGCAAATAGCACAATCTTATCTTTTCAATTATTTTTTCAGCTTTTCCAGATAGTCACGGATAAATTGTTTCTCTTTTTCGGTAAGAGCGGCTGTTTTCAGCATATCGGGGCGAAGCCGTGCCGTTTCCTCAAGGGAACGCTCTCTTCTCCATTTTTCGATATTGGCATGATGTCCGCTCATAAGTACTTCGGGAACCTGTTTTCCGTGCCATTCAAACGGCTTGGTATACTGGGGATACTCCAGCAGGCTGTTGTAATGGCTCTCTTCTTCAAAGCACAAATCGTCTGATAATACTTCGGGTATCATGCGGCTGACAGAATCCGCCAGTACCAATGCGGGAAGCTCTCCGCCTGTGAGAACATAATCTCCTATGGAAATTTCTTCATCCACATATTCATCAAGCACTCTCTGGTCCACACCTTCATAATGTCCGCACAATATCACAAGATTGTCAAGCTGTGCCAGTTCACGCACACGCTGCTGTGTCAGCGTTCTGCCTTTGGGAGACATATAGATAAAATGGGGTTTTTTGTCAAGCTGTCTGCATATATCCTCAAAGCATAATGCAATGGGTTCGGCCTTCATTAACATTCCCATGCCGCCCCCATAGGTTGTATCATCTACCCGTCTGTGCTTGTCAAAAGCATAGTTTCTGAGCTGATGACAGGCAAACTCCACAACACCTTTTTTTCTTGCCCTGCCAATGATACTCTCACTGAGAAACGCCTCACACATTTCGGGAAACAGCGTGATTATATCAATCCTCATCATCAAAGATTCCTTTCATGGGTACAATTTTAACAAAGCCTTCTTCAATATTCTTTTCTTTGACAACATCGGGAATCACAGGCACCAGATAATCTTTGCCGTCTTTCGTCACCTGATAGACATCATTGGCACCTGTTTTCAGAACATCTGTAATTTCCCCGTATACTGTGCCGCTGTCGGCATCAATCACCTGCAAGCCGATTAAATCCTGTATAAAATTGGCACCTTTGGGAAGTCTTGCATCATCACGGTTGATATATACAATTTTTCCACGCAATATATCCGCCTGTTCCACCTTTTCCATGCCGTCAAAACGCACGACAGCGATATTTTTATGTACTTTTGCGGAAACCACTTTCCGTTCTGTGCCGTCTGCATAGTACAGTCTTTTGAACCGACACAAAAAATCGGCACTGTCGCACCAAGGCTCAATTCTGACTTCTCCTTTCAAGCCGTGCGTCCCGACAATTCTTCCTATTTCCAGAAACTGCTTTTTCATATTCTTTCTCCTTTAAAATCAAACGGTATTCTGTGA
Source organism: Ruminococcaceae bacterium UBA2857 (assembly GCA_002350705.1). GTDB lineage: Bacteria > Bacillota > Clostridia > Oscillospirales > Acutalibacteraceae > UBA1213. Next base: position 38,409 of record DEFH01000021.1, on the reverse strand, counting down.
TATGTCAGCTATTCTTATTTCATTATACACATTCCATGCAAAAAGGAGAAGTCCAAACTTTCAGACCTCTCCTTTTGTTATTTTGTTCAGTTTCCATAAAGGACAAAATGATTACTCGATTTCAACCTGAATTTTTTCATCATTTCTGGCGGCTGCGGCACGCATAACAGTGCGGATTGCCTTGGCAATGCGTCCCTGTCTGCCGATTACCCTGCCCATGTCGTTCTCGTCAACGTGAAGATGGTATACAATAATGCCCTCTTCGTTTTTTTCGTCAACGGTAACCGTGATGGCTGACGGATTCTCCACCAGTCCCTTTACGATTGATACCAACAATTCTTTCATGCTTTACCCCCGACAACCAATCAGATGATATTGTTCTTTTTGAGAAGAGCCTTTACCGTATCTGTGGGCTGTGCACCGTTAGCGATCCATTTTTTAGCCTTTTCAGCGTCTACTTTGAACTCTGACGGTTCAACGAGCGGATTGTATGTGCCGATTTCCTCGATGAATCTGCCGTCACGGGGATATCTGGAATCTGCTACTACTACACGATAGAAAGGGGTTTTCTTTGCACCCATACGACGAAGTCTGATTTTTACTGCCATTTGATTTACCTCCAAAATTTGACCTTTAGTCTTTTTTCATTGAAATATATTTCATCGGTTCGCACCGTTGAAAACTGTTTATTTTCTTTTTTTCTTTTTGCCGTCGAGACGTGCCGGATTCAAAGGCATACTGCCTCCCATACCTCCGCCAAGTCCCGGCAATGACGGCATACGTTTTCTTTTGCCGTTTTTACCGCGGGCATTCATGGTTTTCATGAATTTCTGCATCTGTTCAAACTGTTTCATCAGGCGGTTGACATCTTCCACTTTCATACCGCTGCCGGCTGCAATTCTGCGTTTGCGGGAAGGGTTGATAATATCGGGATTTTCTCTTTCCTTTTTCGTCATAGACGAAATCATTGCGGCAATTCTGTCCATCTGCCTGTCATCAAAATCAATATCTTTAATTTGGTCACTGATACCCGGTACTTTTGACAGAATTTCTTTGATTGGTCCCATTTTCTTGATTTGCAGGAGCTGCTCATACAAGTCATTCATATCAAATTTATTCTGCTGGAACTTGCGGGCCATTTCCTCAGCTTTTTTCTGATCGAGACGGTTTTCCGCATCCTCAATGAGAGTCAGAATATCTCCCATGCCCAGAATTCGGGATGCCATTCTGTCGGGGTGGAACACCTCCAGATCATCCAGCTTTTCACCGATACCGGCAAATTTGATCGGCTTGCCTGTCACAGCTCTTGCCGAAAGAGCGGCACCGCCTCTGGTATCACCGTCGAGCTTCGTCAGAATCAGACCGCTGATGTCCAGAAGTTCATCAAATGTCTTTGCCACGTTGACGGCATCCTGACCTGTCATGGCGTCCACTACCAAGAGAATCTCATTCGGATGAACAGCCTCTTTGACTTCTTTCAGCTCATTCATGAGCTTTTCGTCAATATGCAGACGGCCTGCCGTATCCAGAATCACAATATCATTGCCATAGTCTTTTGCGTGTTTGACAGCTTTTTCGGCAATGGTAACAGGGTTTTCCTGTCCCATTTCAAACACTGTCACACCTGCCTGATTACCAACGACCTTCAACTGCTCGATAGCAGCCGGTCTGTATATATCACACGCAGCCAACAACGGTCTGTGTCCCTGTTTTTTGAGCATTTTGCCGAGCTTGGCACTGTGAGTCGTTTTGCCGGAGCCCTGCAAGCCGCACATCATAATGATTGTCGGCGGTTTATTGGCAAAATTGATTCTGGTTTCCTCCGAACCCATCAGGGCGGTCAGTTCTTCATTGACGATTTTGATAACCATCTGTGCCGGTGTCAGGCTTTCCATGACATCCGCACCGACAGCACGTTCCGTCACCTTGTTGGTAAAGTCTTTTGCCACTTTGTAGTTAACATCTGCTTCGAGCAATGCCAGACGCACTTCTCTCATTGCATCCTTGACATCACTTTCTGTCAGCTTTCCTTTATTTTTCAGTCTTTTGAATGCTGCACTCAGCTTTTCGGACAAGCCTTCAAATGCCATATTTCCACTCCTTATTCCATACTCAATTATATTTCACTGAGTTTTTCAAGCTCTTTCAGAATGAGTCTGATACTTTCGTTCACAGTTTTGGAACGATAAATACGCATATTTTTTTCATCTATAATGTCAATATTCCTGCGGATTTCCGCAAGGCTTTCTCTGAGAAGCGTTTCCTTTCGGACAAGACCGAGTTTTTCCTCTGCTTCAAACAGGATTGCTTCACTGCGTTTGATGCTGTCTCTGACTCCCTGACGGGAAATATTCAGGTTTTCGGCAATCTCTCCCAGTGAAAGGTCATCATTATAGTAATATTCCACTGTTTCACGCTGCTTGTCGGTCAGCAGCATACCATAGAAATCAAGCAGTCTTGCTACTTCGAGGTTTTTTGACATTCCGAGACCTGCCTTTCATCCTGCTGTAAAGTTTATAGCTTTACACCTGGACTATTATACTATATCTTCCCCGGTTTGTCAATAGCCATTTCCATAAAAAAGAACGACAGTGCAAAGACTGCCGTTCCGAAAGAGTTTGTTAAAAATGGAGACAGGAGGGGCTTGGGAAACCATATTTATTTTTGCTGCCATCGGAGGTGTAGTCACCGTACAGGAACATTTCCACCTCGTCCACACGTCTGTAAAGCAGCCCATAATAGCAAGTGCCGCTTGCATGGTGATAGGACAGCATTTCATTGATAAATAAATTTTTGTTCACATAGTTGAGGTCTCTGCCTGTTGTGGTGCTGCCCGAACCAAAGCTCAGATAATTACCGCTGCAATAGCCTGTCAGACCGCTGCCTGTCTTTACCTGATACCATGAACCGTTATATTGATTGCTGCTGACAAGGGTTACTTTTTCACCTTGTTTCAAAAGTGCAAGTGTTTTGCCGGAAGTGTTGGGCTGGTCACGGAGATACAGTCCACCGTCTGCCGTTACCGTAGCTGTGGAGTTGCTGCCATTGGAGACCGTTCCGTAACAGTTGAGCAGGATATTCTTCAGCGTGGAGGAGTATGTCCAGCCTGTTCCGAGATTGTAGGAGAAGCTGACAAGGGAATCAAACTGCTGCTGATTGAATCTGACACTATTTTCCGACAACATCTGATTCACTCTTGAGGTATACACACCCTCATTCACTGCCTTGACCAGTAATGCAAAACCTTCTGTTCTTGTCAGATTATTATAGAATTGTTCGCCTTCCCATACAACATAGCCGTGGGCAATGGTAGGAAGATTATTGGCGAGCTTATCGTAAGTCACGCCTGATACAAAGCCCTCTTTTTCACCGATAAAGCGGATAACCGCATCACTGGCACGGAGTTTTTCAAGACCTGTCTGGGAATGTTGTGTTTTGGAAGTAACATATACATCCGTAACGGCATCATTACAGGTTTTCCATTGATTATTTCTCTTGCCGTAAGCAACTGCCTGGAATGTACCCACCTGTGAAGTAATAAAAGCACCTCTCCAGACATATGTATTGCCCTCTGCCGTCTTTTGTGTTGCGGTAACTTTCAAGTTTTTGCCGTTCATTTTCACGATAAAGTAGACATCACTGACAGTTTTGTCTGTAATTGCCGTCAATGTCACAGTCTGATTCAAAGTTGCCGAGTTAGGCGAAGAATAGGCAAATTTCACGGGAGCCGCTTCACTGACACTGACCACACAGATTGCCTTGTTGCCGTTGGCATCCGTATAGGTAATGGCTGCCTTGCCGGGATTTTTCGTTTCAATCAAGCCATTCTTGACAGTCGCAACATCGGAATCACTTGTTCCCCATGTTTTTCCGTTATAGCCTTTGATATAAACCGTTTTTCCTGCGGTGGTAGATACACTGCTTCTGGAAACACTGACATTTCCTTTGGAAACAGCGTTGACTTTGACCGTACATTTTGCCGAAACCTTTCCCGTAGAATCGGATACGGTGATCACAGCCGTACCCGCGGAAAGTCCGCTGATTCTGCCGTTGCAGACGCCGGCTACCTTGTCATTGCTGGAGGTCCACTTCACCTGCATGGAACTGTTGGATTTATAAGCTGTCACAACGACGGAAGAACCTGCATTGACAGTGACATTGGTACTCGACAGAGAAATGGCATCCTGATTGTTCACCGTCACCTTGCAGGAAGCCGTAATGACACCTGTGGCGTCGTATGCCTGTATGGTAGCCGTTCCCGCCGATACAGAAGTCACTTTTCCGTTAGCATCCACTTTCGCTACGTTGGTATTGGATGATTTGAACTTCACATTTTTACTGTCGGTATTGGTAGTCGCTGTCAGTTGAAAGCTCTCTCCGACAGTCAGCGTTCTTGCCGTAGAGGACAAGGTAATTTTGGTATATTCCGTTTTCACAGCAGTGATATTGCATTTCACTGCTTTTTTTGTTTTGGAATCGGTTGCTGTGATAACAGCCGTTCCTGCCGCCAATGCGGTAACTTTCCCCGAAGAATCCACCTTAGCAATTTTGGTATCGGAGCTTGTCCATGTCACAGTTCCCTGATTGCCTGTTGCTTTCAGCTGGAATGTCTGACCGACTGCCATTTTCTTTGACGCGGCAGAAATACCGAAAGCAGTCGATGTCACGGAAGTGTTGACATTGGATGCTGTAAAGGTAAGATAATCCGTACATACATAACCTGTTGTGCCGTCTGAAAGTTTGACCTGTGCCCAGTCAGAGCCCGAAAATTTCAATACATCCACTTTGGTTCCTGACGGAATGGTTTTTATCACAGAATAATTGGTACCTGCACCCGTTCTCAGATTCAAAGCATCCGTTGTTTTCGCATCCGTTGTCACATCAAGATAATTTTCCGAACAATAGCCTGTTGTACCGTCTGAAAGTTTTACTTTTGCCCAGCCCGAGCTGAGTCTGTCCGTTACGGTAAGGGTGACATTCTTGTCAAGCACTTTGATCACAGAATAGTTTGTACCTGCACCCGTTCTCAGATTCAAAGCATCTGTTGTTTTCGCATAGATCGTTTCCGCCGCATATGCCGTCATGGATACGGCAGGTACCGCTGTACCAATCACTGCTGCCGTACAGAGTACCGCAAACAGTCTGTACGTTTGTGTTTTAGCCTTGCGGATGCGATCTGTCCAATTTTTTGTTTCTTCCAAAATAAAACCGTCCTTCCAAAAATTTACAAGTCTTTCATACTCGTATCAAAATTGTCATTTTTTATCATATACGGTTTTATTGGGAATTGCAACTGTCATTATACATAAAAATTCTCATGTATTTGTTTATATTCAATAAATTACAGAAATTATTTTCCACATAGTTTAAAAAATATCAACAAAATTGATAAATTTTATTATTTAAGCAGAGCGGAAAAAAATTTTTCTATTCTTTTGCGGTGATTTCTTTCCAGCAATGTCAGGGCATAGTCATATACCAGAAAGATAAAGTTGAATGCAATCAGAAATACAATGGGCAGACTTACCCCAAAGATTTCAAAATCCTGCGGTATCGCAAAAATATATTCCGCTGTCAGATACACCGCCACAGCAGCACTGTTAAACACAATCAGCTTAACGGCAAAGCAAAGCAATTTCATGCGGATTTTTTCCACGCTTGCTTTCAGCAGCGGATAATACCCGAAAAACAGAACAAAACACAGTACGGCTTCCTTATCACTGCAAAATAAAAAACTCACCAATGACACGGCCGTAAAACTTGACCATGCATAAGAATTCCCTGTCACATAAGACAAAATCAAAAGAAATATCCCTGCTGCGGCAGGGAAAGTATAAGTGCCTATCGTGATGATATTCGACAGCATCAGCATGATGACGGTGAAAGCTGTCATCATGCCGCTGATTGCCAACTTTTTCGTATTGCTCAGCCTCATAGTTTCTCCTTTCAGCCACAGTTCAGACAATCGCACAAACAGTCCGAACACATCAGACAAGTACATATATCACAGCAGTCACATGACGGCCAAACACTGCTTTGCGGATGATAGCCGCCATAATAATCTCCTCTTCTGTTTCCTCTCACACGGTCATAAAATGCCCTGTACTCCCTATTCTGCGGCTCAAGGCGGCACGCTGTCTCAAAATAATTATAGGCTTCTTCCAGAAAACCTTTCTGATATGTCACCACTCCCATCAGATAGTACCATTCCGCATTTCTCTGATTTGACGGAATTTCCGAAAGCATATATTCCGCTTCTTCAAAACGATTGTCGCCGATCATCTCACGAATATGATAAAGCACAACAGAATGTGTATCATTGGGTGTCGTATTCCTGCTGTACGTATGCTTTTCCGTTGAGCCCGACTGCCGTCTTTTTCTCTGTTCCAGTATGATGTCATAAGCTTCATTGATTTGCTTCATTTTTTCAGAGGCGGACTCTGCCAAAGGGCTGTTCACATATCTGTCGGGATGATATTTTTTGGCAAGATTTCGGTAAGCTTTTTTTAATTCCTCATCACTGACATCGGGGGATACTCCCAGCACTTCGTAAGGATTCATACATTTTCTCCTTTCTTCTCTTTCTTATCAAAAAGACAATGCTTTTGCTGAAATGATAACCCATGATACACCAGATTGTCAAGTATTTCCTGATATTCCGAAAGCTCCAGCAGTTCGTATGCCAATATCAGTTCCGAAACAGTCATATTCAATACTTCATTGCAGTAAAGCATGGTTTCATGGATATTGCCTGTGAATTTTGCTTTGAACGGGTTAAAACTGTGTGATTTTATATCTTTTTCGAGATCATCCGTAGCGTCCATGATATAAATCCACCGCCCCACAAAATAACCAAACACGCTTAAAATTTTTTTGGTTCCCTCGTCATCAGAAAGCATTTTGCAAATATCGGACAATGCTTTTGCACTCGGTTCAGCCGCACGGTCAATGCCGCAGTCTGTCTGTTCCGCTTCCGACTGCTGCACCATCATGTCCGATACCCTCTTTGCTATCGCAGGATAGGCTTTTGCTGCCTTGTGAAAACTGTGCCTGACCAATAATTGCAAAACCTTTGCGGCTGTTTTCTTCCAAAATCCCGAATCCTGTATCGTGTCCTGCAGTTTATAATATGTCATAATCACCGAAACTGCTCCCGCAAAAACAAACGCCTGTCCCTCACTGTCACAAAAACGGCACTTTTTCAGGGGATTGCATACACAACGCCCTTTTATCACACAGGATTTTTCCTTGCGAACATCTATTGCCAGCATTGCCAGTACCGTACAGTCGTAACTCAGCGTCAGACGTGAAATCCAACCGTAGTCTCTGCCGAGATGCCGGCAAAGACCACAGTACACACTTTTATACAATTCATATTCCCTGACCTTGAGTTCATCCTTGAACGGACGCAAATATCCGAACATTCTTTCACCATCCCGTATTTTCTTCACAGACTCAATAACATCATCACACGGTTTTTCATCACCCGATACCGCTCGCTATCGGGATCCACACGGCAAAGCAGCTCCCATATATCATACGATTTTGTCAGCATTTTTCTGTCCGGCTGTATCTTCCCGTAAACGGCAGACAAATAGGCATATACACCCATATTTTCCAATTGAAATACCTTTTTCTCTTTCCGATACAGTTCTTCATACAGATTCAGCAATGTTTCATAAATATCTATGACGACAACTGCACACTGCTCATCACGATACATTTTGAATGCCTTGTTCATTTCCTCCGCTACGCTTCCGAAATGCTCCAATATCAGATAATAATACTCATCAACTTCCTCTTTCCCATAGCTGAACAGCAGTTTTTTCGCTCTTTTGCCTGCGGCAATCAATGTCTGATACGATAAATGCAGTTCTTCGGTTCTGCCCTCCGTTTTCCATATTTGAAGATAGGCTTTGCTTTCGGCATAAGAAAGCTCCATTGATTTCCACAAAGCCGCAGGAGTTTCCTTCTGCTCCTCGTATGTAAGAATCCACTGCTCTGCACCCAGATAATATCTGACGGCCGTTATCATGTTGCCCTGATAAAAACAAATATCTCCCAGTCGTTTGCCTGCGGTTCCGGGATTATGCTTGGTGGTCGGATACAAACCATGTGCATTATTTTCCTTGATGACTCTTGTATACTCCTGTATCAGATTTTTGGCTTCGTCCCATTTTTCCACGGCTATATGCATATCAATCAATCTGTCCAGACTATTAATATACGCTATCGCATTCTCAAAACTGAATTCCGTATCATATGCCTCTTTGAAAAAGCAATTCGCTTTTACAAGCCATGCGACAGCTTCACTGTATTTTCCTTTCTGTGCCAGTATATTGCCTATTTTATACATAGCCGAAAAGCTGCCTTCTTCTGCCGCTTCTGTCAGCAGCTTTCTGCCACGCTCGGGCAGGCGGTACAAATGCATACCGCTCCTGCTTTGAATATCCTGTCCATCTGTATATGCACAGCCCAACAGATATTTTTGCCGAGGTGTAGACACGATCCGATCTTTTCCCAGCGTTTTCAATGCCTGTCTGATTACCTTCTCCAGTTCTTCTTTGTCATCAAGAGAAATCCCGGTTCCAAGCCCCGGAAATTTCTCTTTCAGTATCTCTTTATCCGTATCTGCCGCCAATACCGGTATGATAATCTTTCCGGCTTTCACGGCGTTCGGATATTCTATCCTTACCACATAATTATCCTGACCGTCAGGCATGGTTTCTATTATTTCAGGTGTAACAAGCAGTATCACGATATCACTGTTTTTCAGACAGGCATCTATTTCCCTGTTATAGGATTCTCCCTCCGTCAGAAAGTCATCAAACCACAATGATATATTCCGGCATATCTCCAGTGAATTCAAAACTCCGATCAGCTTATCGGCAAATACACGGTTCTTTTTTCTGTAGCTGATAAACATACTTGACAAAAAGCAGTCTTCCAATTCCAAGGGTGATTTGTCAACGGAAGAATACCTTTCAAATTTTCTTTCAAAAAAGCTTTTCAGACGTTTGCCGTAATCCCCTGCCGTATAATCCAAAAGCTGATAGCTTCCGCATATATCATCAAACCACTGATTCAGTTTCGGAGAAAGGGCGATTCCCAGAAAAGGAAGATTGTTATCCCTGACATATTGAAATTCCGTTTCCTCTCCGCTTTCCTCCTCGCCAAGAAAATCCTCCGATACTACAAACACTGTCATATCCATCTGTTTCAGAAATGCTGTCCTGCTTTGAAAAGACCGAGGGGTTGTATGCGAAAAATACACGATATCCGCATCATAATATACTTTACAGTCATATACCTGCAAAATCTCTTTTCCTATCTGAAATATCTGCTCGGAATCCAATTTTGAACGGGAACCCGTCACATACACTTTCTTCTTTTCAAAATCATACTCCGTCCGACGTTCCATGCAATGGATAGTTATTCCGTTATCTTTCATGGTATTTCTCAATTCCTTTCCAGATATTTTTTCAGATACCGTCCCGTATACGACGATTCACAGGCGGCTATTTCTTCCGGTGTACCCTCTGCTATGACGGTACCTCCCCCGTCACCGCCCTCCGGACCCAAGTCTATGATATGGTCGGCTGTTTTTATCAGATCCAAATTATGCTCTATGACAACGACTGTATTACCGTTATCCACAAATTTCTGCAATACATCTATCAGACGATGCACGTCTGCAATATGAAGTCCTGTTGTCGGTTCATCCAGAATATAAATCGTTTTGCCGGTGGAGCGTTTGGAAAGCTCTGCCGCCAGTTTGATTCTCTGTGCCTCACCGCCCGAAAGCGTCGTTGACGGCTGCCCGATTTTGATATATCCCAAGCCTACATCGTACAAAGTACGCAGCTTTGTATAAATTTTCTGATGATTCGCAAAGAATTCACAGCCTTCCTCTACTGTCATTTCCAGTACGTCATAAATAGACTTGCCTTTATACTTGACTTCAAGTGTTTCACGGTTGTAGCGTTTGCCCTTGCAGACCTCGCACGGCACATAGACATCCGGCAAAAAGTGCATTTCTATCTTGATAATGCCGTCGCCTTGACACGCTTCACAGCGTCCCCCCTTGACATTGAATGAAAATCTTCCCGAACCAAAACCATGCATTTTTGCTTCGGTCGTCTGTGCAAAAAGCTCTCTTATATCCGTAAAGACTCCCGTATAAGTTGCAGGATTGGAACGAGGGGTTCTGCCAATCGGAGACTGATTGATGTCAATGACCTTATCCAGATATTCAACGCCTGTGATTTTTTTACAGCTTACCGGCAAAGGTCTTGCACCGTTCAGGTCACTCGCAAGCTGTTTATACAGGATTTCATTGACAAGCGAGGACTTTCCCGAACCTGAAACGCCTGTCACACAGATAAATTTTCCCAACGGAAATTCTATATTGATATTTTTCAGATTATTTTGATATGCACCGAAAATTTTCAGTTTTTTGCCGTTGCCCCTGCGTCTTTTTGCAGGCACAGGAATATACATTTGATGGCTGAGATACTGCCCCGTCAGGGAACGGTCACATGCTTTGATGTCATCCACTGTACCCGCACAGACCAGCTCTCCCCCATGAATTCCTGCTCCCGGTCCTATATCAATGATATGGTCAGCCGCATACATCGTGTCCTCGTCATGTTCTACTACAATCACCGTATTGCCCAGGTCACGCAGATTTTTTAACGTCGCAATCAGCTTGTCATTGTCACGCTGGTGCAAACCAATGCTCGGCTCGTCTAAAATATACAGCACTCCCGAAAGCGAGGAACCTATCTGAGTTGCCAAACGGATACGCTGACTTTCACCGCCCGACAGTGTTCCGGCCGAACGGGACAGCGTTAAATACGACAATCCCACACTGTTCAGAAAATCCAGACGGCTTTCAATTTCTTTTGTGATAGCTTTGGCAATCACTTGTTCACGCTCGGAAAGTGTCGCATGATGTGTGAACTGAATCGCCTGTTCGACAGACATATCACAGAATTCACTGATATTCATATCGCCCACCGTTACCGCCAGACTTTCGGGAGAAAGCCGTCTGCCCTTGCAGGCATCGCACGGGACTGCCGACATATAGCTTTCGATTTCCGCTTTCACCCAGTTGCTTTGCGTTTCACGGAAACGCCTTTCCAGATTATTGATAATGCCTTCAAACTCCGTCTGATAAATGCCCGAACCATATTCATTTTTTCGGTGAACCGTAATTTTTTCGCCTTTGGTGCCGTAAAGCAGAATATCCACGATTTCTTCGGGCAAATCCCTGAGGGGGGTATCAAGCGAAAACTGATATTTTTCCGCCAGTGCCTCAAAATACATGGCAGCAATGGTACTGCCTTCCATAGCCCAGCCGCTTCCCTTAATGCCGCCCTGACGGACAGATTTCGTTGCATCGGGAATGATCCTGTTGATGTCAATCTGCATGAATACCCCCAATCCTGTGCATTTTTTACACGCACCATAGGGATTGTTAAAAGAGAACATTCTCGGGCTTAGTTCATCAATACTGATGCCATGTTCGGGACACGCATAGTTTTGTGAAAATAAAATATCCTCTTCACCCTGTACCGCAACAATCACCAGACCGCCTGACAGTTTAGAGGCGGTTTCTACGGAGTCCGCCAGTCGGGAACGAATCGACTGTTTGATTACTAATCTGTCAATCACAATTTCGATATTGTGTTTTTTATTTTTTTCCAGTTTGATTTCTTCCGACAAGTCATAGAGCATGCCGTCTGCACGCACTCTCACAAAACCGCTTTTTACAGCAGAATCCAGTTCTTTTTTATGTTCGCCCTTTTTGGCTCTGATAACAGGTGACATCACCTGTATTTTTGTTCCCTCAGGCATTTCCAGCACTTTGTCTACAATCTGGTCAACTGTCTGCTGTTTGATTTCCCTGCCGCATATCGGACAATGGGGAATTCCTATCCTTGCATACATCAGACGCAGATAATCATAAATTTCCGTAACGGTGCCCACTGTAGAACGGGGATTTTTGGATGTTGTTTTCTGGTCAATCGAAATGGACGGTGACAAGCCGTCGATACTGTCCACATCGGGCTTGTCCATCTGTCCGAGAAACATTCTCGCATAGGATGACAATGATTCCACATATCGCCTTTGTCCCTCTGCATACAGCGTATCAAATGCCAGTGAAGATTTGCCCGAACCCGACAAACCCGTGACAACGACCAATTCATCCCGCGGTATTTCAACATTGATATTTTTCAGATTATGCTCTCTTGCACCCTTAACAGTAATTTTCTTGAATCCCATTTTTTCCCGCCTTTCTATTGAAAACAAAGGAGTGCTTTTTACGGCACTCCTTCCATTTTATTCTTCACTTGATTTTTCGGACTTTACCGTATAAATAACAGTTTCTTCCTCATCATCACTATCCGCTTCATCTGCTTCAACAGGGATTTCCTTTCCCTCCATCGCTGCGGCAAACTGCTCCCCTGTCATTTTTTCATGCTCAAACAGGAATTGAGCAATTTTATGCAGTTCAGGCGTATGCTCTTTGAGAATATTTTCTGTTTTGGTATAACCGTCTGTGATATACTCCTTGACCTCTGCATCAATTTCAGCAGCCGTTTTTTCGGAATAAGTCTTGTTGTGACCAAACTCTTTTCCGAGGAACACTTCACCGTCAGAAGAACCGTAGGTGATAGGTCCGAGCTTTTCACTCATGCCGTACTTGGTAATCATGGAAAATACCAGATTGGTGGCACGTTCTATATCATTTGACGCTCCCGTGGAGATATCCTCCAGAATCAGAGCCTCCGCCACACGTCCGCCCAGAAGAACGACAATTTCTTCCAGCATTTCATTTCTGGAGCGGTAAGACCTGTCCTCAGACGGCAGCGACATGGTAAATCCGCCTGCCAGACCTCGCGGAATAATGGAAATCTGATGCACAGGATCCTGTGTCGGACAGTAATACGTTGCAATCGCATGACCTGCTTCATGATAAGCTGTCAGCTTCTTTTCCTTGTCGGACATCACACGGGATTTCTTTTCCGTACCGACAACCACTTTGATGGTAGCCTCTTCCACTTCTGTCATGGTAATGGCTTTCTGATCTTTTCTTGCGGCAAGGAGAGCGGCTTCATTCAACAGGTTTTCAAGGTCTGCACCTGTAAAGCCTGCGGTGGACTTTGCAATGGTTTTCAGTTCCACATCGGGAGCAAGCGGCTTTCCTTTGGCATGGACTTTGAGAATTTCTTCACGGCCTTTGATATCAGGTCTGCCGACAATCACCTGTCTGTCGAAACGTCCCGGACGCATCAGCGCAGGATCAAGGATGTCGGGGCGGTTGGTAGCCGCTATCATGATAACGCCCTCATTGGCACCAAAGCCGTCCATTTCAACAAGCAGCTGGTTGAGAGTCTGTTCACGTTCATCATGACCGCCTCCCAAGCCTGCACCACGCTGACGGCCTACTGCATCAATTTCATCAATGAAGATGATACAGGGAGAATTTTTCTTTGCCTGGTCAAACAAATCTCTGACACGGGACGCACCCACACCGACAAACATCTCTACAAAGTCAGAACCTGAAATCGAGAAGAACGGCACGCCGGCTTCACCCGCAACGGCTCTTGCCAGCAGGGTTTTACCGGTTCCGGGAGGTCCCACCAAAAGTACGCCTTTCGGAATTCTTGCACCCAGTTCATTATATTTTTTGGCATCTTTCAAAAATTCGACGATTTCACGCAGTTCTTCCTTTTCTTCATCGGCACCTGCCACATCCGCAAAGGTAGTCTTGCGTTTTTCGTCATTCATATTTTTAATTTTGGCCTTGCCGAATCCCATCTGTTTGCCGGGATCGCCGAACGTGCCCGAGAATTTCCGCATGATATAGATCCATACACCGATCAGGAATCCGAACAGCAGAATATTGGGTAAGATATTCATCAAAAGAGAATTATCTACTGCCTGTTTCCAGGTATACTTCATGGGAGCATCGGGATGATCGCTGTTGTACTGATCCACATATTCATCTATGGAGTCAATAAACAAGCCGATACTTGCCACAGATGTTTTGATTTCGGTTTTGTTTTTGTATTTTTCCGACAGTTTCATGTTCAGCTCGCCTGAACCGAAATCCAGAGAGTATTCTGTTACTTTCTGGTCTTTGAAAAGATAGACAATATCCGAAGTAGGATATTCCTCTTTGGGCTGCATGGAGAATATCACCGATACAATAATGATCAGTACGATAGGTATTCCCAAATAAATCAAGAGATTGCGGATGGTTTTCCTGTTATCCAAGTGATCGTCACTCCTTTATAATTTTGGTTTTTATGAATAAACTTCCTTTTTAAGTACTCCGACATACGGAAGATTTCTGTATTTTTCATTATAATCCAGACCGTAGCCCACAATAAACAGATCATCTATGACAAAGCCCTTGTAATCCGGTTTAACAGGCTTCTGACGACGTTCCGGCTTGTCAAAGAGCGTACATAGTCTGACCGACTTTGCCCCCTTTTCCAAAAGATAATCCTTCAGCAGATAAAGCGTATTGCCTGTATCCAGAATATCCTCGACCACCAAAACATCTCTGTTGGTCACATCAGCGGAAATATCTTTTTTGATTTTGATCACTCCCGATGATACGGTAGAACTGCCATAGCTGGACACGGCCATAAAATCCAGTTCACAATTCATATTCAGTTTTCGTATCAGATCGGCATAAAATATCACGCTGCCCTTTAGTATTCCCACAACAACAGGCACTTTACCATCATAGTCCCTGTTAATTTCTGCTGCGATCTCTGCCACTTTTTTCTCCAGTGCAGCCTCATCTGCCACAATTTCACAAATATCATTGTTCATTTGATTATCCTTTCACATCAATCACAAGTACCTTTTGGGTTTTCGCTCCGACACAAAGCTTTTCCGAAACTCCGATTTCTTCTATCCAGAGTATTTCGCTGCCGTCCGCCAGCACAAGAAGACTGTCACGCTTTTCCTGCGGAATTTTCAGTTCAATCAGCAGTTTTTTAACAGATTTAGTGATATGGCGTTTCGGTACACAAAATCTGTCTCCTGTCCGTCTTGTTCTGAAAACGGGTGATAAAGGTATTGTATCATAATCCAGCGAATTATGAAATAGCATTTTATCAATTTTTTTACGCTTATGGAATTCATCCATATTTATTTCGGAAAGAGAAATTTTTTTGTTATGAATTTCCATAGAATGCTGACCATTCCATACGGCAGTCTGCATAAAATTACCGTGTTCCCGAACAGCAATGCGGAAAAATCCCTGTCGGCAGACCGCAAATATATTTTCTGTCAGTTCCACAGCACCGCCCCCATACACAATTTTCCGCATTAATGCGATATGCTTTGCTTCGGGTGTGACATGATATTTCTGACACAGAATTCTGATAGCCTGTACCAATATTGCTTCATCAAGACTTTGCAGGACTGCAAGAGAATAGCCTTTGTCTGTTTCCGCCTGTTTCAGAGCATTTTCGGCACATTGTCCGATAAAATCCACTGTTTGTTTCAATCTCTGCGTCATACCGGAAACGGCACTTTCAAAATTCGGATTAATGGTCTTCAGTACAGGAATCACTTCCAGACGAATCCGATTGCGTGTATATTCTTCTGTCAGGTTGGTACTGTCCGTCATGTATAACAAGCCGTTGGCTTGGCAATAGCCTTCTATTTCCGTGCGTGTACACTCTATCAAAGGACGGATGATATTATCACGCACAGGCGGTATGCCGCAAAGTCCTGCCGCACCGCTTCCTCTTGTCAGATTAAAAAGTACCGTTTCCGCATTGTCCGAGGCAGTGTGTGCCGTAGCGATTTTGGCATGAAGTGTTTCTGCGGTTTCCGCAAAAAACGCATAGCGAATCTCACGCCCGCATTGTTCTGTGCTTTGCTTTTGCCTGAGAGCTTCCGCTTTCACATCTGCGTGTAAGATATACAGTTTTACCCCGCAGCTTTGACAGATTTTTTCCGCAAAATGCTCGTCTCTGTCCGCCTCGCTGCCACGCAGCATATGATTCACATGACAGGCTGCTATGGTCAGATGCATTGTTTCACGCAGCGACACCAGAAAATGCAGCAACGCACAGGAATCCGCTCCCCCTGACAAGCCCACGAGCACGGTATCTCCGTCCGACAGCATATGATATTTCCGAATGGTACAAAAAGCTTTTTCTTTCATTGTCCGTTCTCCGAAGTAAAACGCATGAATTCTCCCTGCCAGTGCAGCGGAACAGAACGTGTTTCACCGTGTCTGTTTTTGGAAACGATACATTCTCCGCTGTTGGAAGTCTCGCCGGGAGCCTCGTCGCCCTTGTCCTTGTAATAATCCTCACGGTACAGGAACAGTACAATATCCGCATCCTGCTCAATAGAACCCGAATCTCTCAGGTCGGAAAGCTGGGGTTTGTGTTCGGCTCTCTGCTCACTGGCACGGGACAGCTGTGATAAGGTGATGACAGGCACATGAAATTCCTTTGCCAGTATTTTAAGATTTCTGGTAATCTCGGAAACTTCCTGCACATGATTGTTAATGGGACGGGAAGGCTTCATCAGCTGCAAATAATCAATAATCACCAAATCAATATTTTTGAGTCTTCTCAGCTTTGCCTTGATTTCCGGTACACTGATATTGGAGTTGTCATCAATATACATTTCCGCCTTGCCAAGCACATCCCCTGCTTCAATCAGCCGTGCCCACTCATCATCAGACAGCTTTCCTGTTCGCAGCTTGGTGCCGGGGATGAGTCCCTCAGTTGACAGCAGACGGGAACAAAGCTGTTCCTTGCTCATCTCAAGCGAAAAAAACGCTACTTTCCGTTTGCACTTCACGGAAACGTGTCGGGCAATATTCAATGCAAAACTGGTTTTTCCCATACCCGGTCTTGCCGCCAGTATAATCAAATCGGAACGGTTCAGACCTGTAATTGTATTATCCAGTCCGCTGATTCCCGTCGGGATTCCCTTGTAATACTCGCTTTCCGGTGAATTCAGCATATCCAGTCTGTCATAGGTTTCCAGAATGACACTGCCCAGTTTTTCCAGACCTCTGACACTTTTATTATCCCTGATATCAAAAATTCTCTGTTCCGCCGCATCAATCAGCTTAGAGGAATCCTCCTCGCTGTATACAGATGCATCTGCAATGATTTCTCTGGCGGTTTCCATCAGTCTCCTGATAAAATATTTCTGTCTGACAATCTCCGCATATTCCGTTGCCCTGGAAATTGACGGCACCATATCGGCAATTTGCATCAGATAGGTTTTTGTTTCGGATTCAGAGAATTCCTGTTCCTGTCTGAGACGTTCCAGAAGTGTAATCAGGTCAATGGAGCGGCTCAGGGTAAACAGATCGATCATGGCTCTGTAAATCATTCTGTGAGTAGATATATAAAAATATTCTTCTGTCGGCAATATTTCCATAATTTCCGTCAGACGCTCGGCTTCCATCAGAATAATTCCCAGAACTGCCTGTTCGGCTTCCGCATGATAGGGCACATTGCCATTCATCGGCATATCAAAACTTTCCATGTTGTTTCACCTTCCCGCTTATGCAGAGAAAATTAAAAATTGAAAACGGCAGCCGTCACAATGACGGTTATGCGTTTCCAATTTTTATTCTGCTGCTTCACTTTCCCTGAAAATTTACTCTGCTTCCACCACTTTGACATTCATTTTTGCAGAAATGCCTGTGTAGAGTTTTACTTCACATTTGTATGTGCCAAAAGCCTTGATATCGCTTTCCAAAACGACTTTTCTCTTATCAATCGAAAGATTGTAATTGCGTTTGAGTTCGTTGGCGATTTCCTTGCTGGTCACGGAACCGAACAGTCTGCCGCCCTGTCCTGCCTTAGCTGTCATGGTCAATATCTGACCTTCGAGTTTTTTGGCATTTGCCTGAGCTTCTGCCGTTTCAACGGCAATCTTATGCTGTCGGGACTGCTCGGCATTTTTGAGTTCATTGAGAGCCTGTGCATCGGCTTCTTTGGCAAGTTTTCTCGGCATCAGGAAATTTCTCGCATAGCCGTCGGACACATTGATAAGTTCTCCTTTTTTGCCTGTTCCCTTGACGTCCTGTAAAAGTACTACTTTCATTATATTTTCCTCTTTTCTTTATTTCGTTTCGGACAGTTTGGGCTGTCCTGCTGCCACCTTGTTCAGATCAAGGTCATTGATAATGGAGACAAGTCTTTCTCTTGCCTCCGCAATGCTCACGTCATCCATCTGACAAGCTGCCATTGTCTGATGACCGCCTCCGCCAAGGCTTTCCATAATGACCTGCACATTGAGATCTCCGAGGGATCTTGCGGAAATATTGACGGTTTTGCCTGTTTTATACATCACAAAGGATGCCTTGACATTTTCAATTCCCAGCAGTTCATCTGCTGCCTGTGCAGAGGCGATTCTAATGTCGGGAGTACTCTCATCCGCACACGCTATGGCACAGTAATTGAAAATTTCCGCTTCACTGACCAGCTTGTATTTGACTTTGTATGTATCAATGGAATTGGAAAACAGCCGCTTGACCTCCACGGTATCGGCACCGTTGCTTCGCAGATAGGCTGCTGCTTCAAAGGTTCTGACACCCGTCCGCAGCACAAAATTCTTCGTATCCAGCATAATGCCCGACAGCATCGCTTCACTTTCCAGACGGCTCGGTGATTCGTTGCTCAAATACTGTATCAATTCTGCTGTCATCTCACAGGCAGAGGACGCATACGGCTCATGATAGAATACCAAGGCATTGTCAATATGATTGACCATCATTCTGTGATGGTCAATGACAACCACCCTGTCACAGCGGTCATACACCGCTTTGGACTCCAGAAAATTCGGTGAATGGGTATCTACGATAATCAGCAGGGAATGGTCATCCAGCAGATCCAGTGCCTCGATTTCCGTCTTGAACATATCTTCAAAGCCGGCCTTTTCAAAGCTGGAAACCAATGATTTTGCAAGCGTCTGCTGACGGTTGATACAGATATAGGCTGTTTTTTTCAGTCCCTTGGAAACGGCACTCCACATTCCGATACAGGCTCCCACAGAATCCAGATCGGAATAGCGGTGTCCCATGATAATGACATTGCTGCTGCTGCGTACATGGTCGGTCAAAGTCGTTGCAATGACTCTTGTCCGCACCTTATCACGTTTTTCCACACCCTTGGACACGCCTCCGAAAAACTTGTAGGATTCGGCTTTTTTGACCGCCACCTGATCACCGCCTCTGCCGAGAGCCATTTCCAGAGCCTGTCTTGCCCAGAGTTCGTTTTCTTTGAAGGTATTTCCGCCATGCCCTACACCGATAGAAATTGTTGCATTGCTGCGGTCATTGATTTTTATATCACGAATATCTTCCAACACTTTGAATTTTTCGGCAATAAACTGTTTGATATGCCGTTCTTCCATGACAACGATATATCTGCCGCCTGCAATTTTCTTGTAGAAGCCTGTCGTGGAAGTCACCCATTTGACAATCGCCTGCTCTACCATGACAGTTACCTGACTGGCTTTGCCCTCTTCCGTTTCACGCTCCAGTTCTTCCTTGTTGTCAAACATGACAATCGCTACAACAGGACGAGAAGCGATATATTCATCGGAATTCGATTTATACGTGTTGTTGTCGATAAAGTATACGATAGCTCCTGCATTTCCCTTGACACCAAAGGCAAGATACCATTGATTGTTCCGTCTGGTATCGGTGCCGTTGTCATCAAAAATCGAATGGGGATCCTCACTCATCAGATAATCTGCCACAGACGCACCAATGGGACTTTCTCCCTCACAAAGCTGATCTCTGAAAAGCTGATTCACTGCAATAATTTCATTGTTTTCACCCAGAACGGCTGCCGCACAGCTAATGGATTCAATTTTCTTTTTTCCCTCGTCGTCAATGGCATGGACAGCATTGATAAAAGTTTGTGCCACATAGTGTTTCAGCTTGAGGGCACTCAGTCCCACTACTGCCAATGCACTGACCGACAAAAGAAATTCTCCGATAAAAATAAATTTATTCCACCAGAAAGAAATCACCGCCATGATCATCATCACAATGACCAAAATCAAAAACAGCGGCGTGATAAAATTCCAGTTTTTACTGTTCTTCACGCTTGTTCACCCACTTTTTCCGATCAGACCTCCATGATTATCGGAAGTATCATCGGGCTTCTTCTTGTCTTGTCGTACAGCACTTTGGAAAGCTCGTCCTTAATGGCATTTTTAATGACACCCCATTCATGTACGCCCTGTGTCTCACAGTCCTCCAGGGCTGCTACAACCGCATCTCTGGCATCATCCATCAGCGGTTCGCTTTCTCTGACATACACGAATCCTCTTGATACAATATCCGGTCCTGCTATAATATGACCGTCCTCGCTGTCCAGTGTCACGACTACAACAATCAGTCCATCCTGACCGAGATGCTTTCTGTCACGCAGCACAATACTGCCGACATCTCCCACGCCCAGTCCGTCTACCAGTACTTTGCCTGCCGGTATGCTGGGAAGCTGCTTGATATATTCCTTGTTCAGCTCCACGACATTGCCAATATCCCCGATAAAGATATTGGAACGGGGAATTCCCATTTCCATAGCGAGGTTGGAATGTTTGATAAGATGCTTCTGCTCACCATGTACGGGAATGAAATACTTTGGCTTTGTCAGTCCCTGAATAATTTTCAGTTCCTCCTGACAGGCATGACCGGAAACGTGTACTTCATACATGGATTCATAGACAACTTTACAGCCATGCTTCATCAGCTCGTTGACAACTGCTCCCACGGTTTTTTCATTGCCGGGAATCGGGTTAGCCGAAATAATAATACAATCGTCGGGACCGACTTCGACTTTTCTGTGATCGGAATATGCCATTCTTGACAAAGCAGACATCGGTTCCCCCTGACTGCCTGTTGTCACAAGAACAATTTGTTCTTTGGTATACTGTCCCAGCATATCAATGTCGATAATCAGTCCGTCAGGCACTTTGACATAGCCAAGTTCCGTTGCGATAGCCATATTATTGACCATACTTCTGCCGGAGAAAGCCACTTTTCTGCCGTATTTCTGGGCACACTCCAGAATCTGCTGAATTCTGCCGATATTCGAGGCAAATGTTGCAATAATGATACGGTTTTTTTCCGCCTCTTTAAAAAGATGGTCAAATGTCTGTCCGACTTTTTGTTCCGTCATGGTATAGCCCGGTCTTTCGGCATTGGTAGAATCCGCCATCAGTGCCAGTACACCATGCTTGCCGAGTTCCGCAAACCTTGCCAAATCAATCATACCGCCTGTTGTGGGGGTACAGTCAATTTTAAAATCTCCCGTATGCACAATGGTTCCTGCCGGTGTATGAATGGCAAGTGCCACTGAATCGGGAATGGAATGATTTACATGGATAAATTCAATCGACATACAGCCCAGACGGATTCTTTGTCCTGGGCTGACGGTATTCAGTTTTGCTTTGCTCTGGAGATTATGCTCCTTGAGCTTGCTTCCGACAAGTCCGAGTGTCAGGGGTGTGCCAAAAATAGGAAAGTTCACCTTTCTGAGCAGATACGGCAATGCTCCGATATGGTCTTCATGGCCGTGTGTCAGGACAATTCCCTTGATTTTGTCCCTGTTTCTCTCGATATAGGTAAAGTCGGGGATGACTAAATCCACACCCAGCATTTCTCCGTCGGGAAACGCCATACCGCAGTCCAGCAGGAACATATCATCATCACACTCAAACAGTGTGATATTTTTTCCGATCTCGTTCAGACCGCCCAAAAAAGTAATTTTGACAGAATGTTCCGACGGCTTATGATAGATTCGCTTGGTCTGAAAATCATTTTTTTTGTTATAGCCGTTCTGTGAGCCTCTTTCAAATGGTCTCATGGTTTCCGTTCCCGACCTCTGTGGTGACATCACATCTCCCAAACGGATTCCTTCCCTGCCGATCTGCTGATCTGCCGCACGGGATGATGGTGCCATCCTTTCAAACAGTTTGGGATTGGTCTTTGTTCGCTGACCTTTCGTGTTTTTTGAGAGCCTGCCGTTCTGAAAGCCTCTTCCTTTTCCGTTTTTGGGCATAGTTCTCCTGTTAAATTCCGATACCACTATTCAATTACCTCCGATTTTCATAGATTGATTCACTGATTTGATACAAAAACTTTCTGCATCTCAATTTTTCCGAACACAATGATATATTTATTTTACTATTGCAGGTGAATTTTGTCAATGGTTTTGTCAGTCGAACCGTTCGCCCTGTTTTTTCTTCAAGCCGCAAAATTTTGCAAATTTCCTGTCTCAGCATCTTGCAGTATCGGAAAAAAAGTGTTAAAATGAGTATTATTCATATTTTGGAGGAGTAAAAATGAAAAACACCGAAAAAACCATGGACAAAATTGTTGCTCTTTGCAAAGGCAGAGGCTTTGTATATCCCGGCTCCGAGATTTACGGCGGGCTTGCCAACACATGGGACTACGGTCCTCTGGGAGCCGCTCTCAAAAACAACATCAAGGCTGCATGGCTTAAAAAATTCGTGCAGGAAAACAAATATAATGTCGGTCTGGATTCCGCTATCCTGATGAATCCGCAGACATGGGTAGCTTCCGGACATCTGGGCGGTTTTTCCGATCCGCTGATGGACTGCCGTGAGTGCAAAACCCGTCACCGTGCCGACAATCTGATTGAGGACTTTGACGGTACCAATGTGGCCGGTTGGTCCAATGAGCAGATGATGGACTATATCAAAGAAAAGTCTATCCCCTGCCCGAACTGCGGCAAACACAACTTTACCGATATTCGTCAGTTCAACCTCATGTTCAAGACATTCCAGGGTGTCACAGAGGACAGCAAAAATGAACTGTATCTGCGTCCCGAAACCGCACAGGGTATTTTTGTGAACTTCGCCAATATCCAGAGAACAAGCCGTAAAAAAGTACCGTTTGGCGTGGCACAGATCGGCAAATCTTTCAGAAATGAAATTACTCCCGGCAACTTCATTTTCCGTGTGCGTGAGTTTGAACAGATGGAACTGGAATTCTTCTGCAAGCCCGGCACCGACCTTGAATGGTTTGACTACTGGAGAAGCTTCTGCCGTGACTGGCTGTACTCTCTCAACATCCGGCCCGAAAATCTCCGTCTGCGTGACCACTCCGCAGAGGAACTGTGTTTCTATTCAAAGGCTACCACTGACTTTGAATACCTGTTCCCGTTCGGCTGGGGTGAACTCTGGGGCGTTGCCGACAGAACCGATTATGACCTTACACAGCATATCAACACCAGCGGCAAGTCTCTGGAATACTTTGATCCGCAAACCAATGAAAAATATATTCCTTATGTTATCGAGCCGTCACTTGGTGTAGAGCGTCTGTTCCTTGCCATCATGACGGAAGCCTATGATGAAGAACAGATCGATGAGAAAGATACCCGTGTGGTACTGCGTTTCCATCCTGCTCTTGCACCAATCAAAGCCGCTGTTCTGCCGCTTTCCAAAAAGCTCGGTGAAAAGGCGGAGGAAGTATATACCATGCTCTCCAAAAACTTCATGACAGAATATGATGATGCAGGCTCTATCGGCAAGCGTTACCGACGTCAGGATGAAATCGGTACACCGTTCTGCATTACCTATGACTTTGACAGCGTAGAGGACAACTGCGTGACTGTCCGTGACAGAGATACCATGTCTCAGGAAAGAGTTGCGATCAATCAGCTGGTTGCTTATATCAATGACAAAATGACATTCTGATTCCGAAAATCATGACGGCAGACATTCTCTGCCGTCATTTTGTATTTTTTGTGTGATTGCCATATTGACAGTCAAAAAAATTAGTGATATGATATTTTTGGTAATTAAATACTGAAAGGAAGTCCTTACAGATGGATAAGAAAAATATAGATTGGTCAAACCTTGGCTTTGGCTATATCAAAACCGACAAAAGATATGTTTCCGCTTACAAAAACGGGGCATGGGATGAAGGTCAGCTCATTGAAGATGATATGATTACCATGAGTGAATGTGCGTGTGTTCTCCAGTATTCCCAGACTATTTTTGAAGGTCTGAAAGCCTATACCACACAGGACGGCAAAATCGTCGTATTCCGCCCCGACCTCAATGCGGAAAGACTCGCCAATTCTGCCAGAAGAATGGAAATGCCTGTTTTCCCGGAGGACAGATTCGTGGATGCCGTAGAGCAGGTTGTCCGTGCCAACAAAGCTTTTGTTCCGCCTTACGGCACAGGTGCAACTCTTTATCTGAGACCGTATATGTTCGGCATTAATCCCGTTATCGGTGTAAAACCTGCCGAAGAATTCCAGTTCAGAATTTTTGCTACCCCTGTAGGCCCTTACTTCAAGGGCGGTGCAAAGCCTATCACTATCAAAGTCAGTGATTTTGACAGAGCTGCTCCTCACGGTACAGGCAATATCAAAGCAGGTCTGAACTATGCCATGAGTCTCCACGCCATCGTTACCGCTCACAAAGAGGGCTTTGATGAAAATATGTACCTTGATGCAGGCTCAAGAACCAAAGTAGAAGAAACAGGCGGTGCCAACTTCCTGTTCGTCACGAAAGACAACAAGATTGTTACTCCGAAATCCGACAGTATTCTCCCCTCCATTACAAGACGTTCCCTGATGGTCGTTGCCAAAGAGTATCTCGGACTGGAAGTAGAAGAAAGAGAAGTTTACTTTGATGAAGTCAAGGACTTTGCAGAGTGCGGTCTTTGCGGTACAGCAGCGGTGATTTCTCCTGTCGGCAAAATCTACGATCATGGCAATGAAATTTGTTTCCCCAGCGGCATGGAAGAAATGGGACCTGTTACCAAGAAACTTTATGACACTCTTACAGGTATTCAGATGGGCAGAATTGAGGCTCCCAAAGGCTGGATTAAAGTAATCGACTGATATATTGGGGCTTTCCCCCCACACACAAGGGCTGCTCGCCCTTGACCTCGGCAGGGATTAAAATCCCTGCACCCGTATCGAAATAAAGGCAGTATGGATTTCAAAAAAAATCCATACTGCCTGTTTTTATGTAAGTATCGCTGCAATAATGCTGTTGGAAAGCAAAAATCCCTCCGGTGTCAGCCGGATTCCCTCATTGTCCACCGACAGCAATCCTGTTGAGGACAATTTTTGGGCATTGTGAATATATGATTTTGGTATATCTTCATGAAAGCGTTTCTGGAAACGCTCCTGCAACAATCCCTCGGACAGTCTCAATGCCAGCATGGCAAATTCTTCCATACTTCCTCCCGCACCGTCCGGAATGGTTTGGAGCTGATAAAAATCTTCAAAGGAACGTTCAAAATAAAAACGCCTTCCGTCAATATAAGAGTGTGCCGACGGTCCTATCCCAATATATTCCTCGTCATGCCAGTATTTCAGATTATGGCGGCTTTCAAAGCCTGCCTTGCAGAAATTGGAAATCTCATACTGTTCAAATCCGTATTCCCTGAGTTTCTCAACCGCAAACAGATACATTTCCGCCTGTTCGTCATCACCGCACAAATCCAGCTTGTCACGCTCCGCAAAATATCTTGTTCCCTCCTCCACTTTCAGAAGATAGGCCGATATATGCTGCACTTTTTGTTCCGCACAAAAGGCAATGCTTTTTTCCAGACTGTTTTTTGTCTGCCGTGGCGTGGCAAGCATTAAATCCAGAGAGAGATTTTCAAATCCCGCATTTTTGGCTTGAGCAATGCATTTTTTTGCCTGTTCCGTGTCGTGAAGTCTGCCCAGCAATTTCAATTCCTTGTCATCGGCTGACTGCAAGCCTATCGAAAGGCGATTCACACCGCCTTTTCTCAGCTTGTCAAAATCAATATCCTGCTTAGACGGATTGACTTCGACTGTCACCTCGGCATTTTTGTCGAGTAAAAAAATATTTTTCACAGTTGTTATCATACGGCAAAGACGCTCCGCTCCTAAGATACTTGGAGTTCCTCCGCCAAAATACAGGGTGTCTGCCTGTCTTTGCAGTGTTCCGCCAATCGTTTCGACAGCACTGCAAAGCTTTTGCGTATATTCATCCGCAGATGTTTCACGAAACCCTGTTGAATAAAAATCGCAGTACGGACATTTCCGCACACAAAACGGAATATGAATATATACACCGATTTTATCCGTCATTTTCTGGAGTCCTTTCTCAATATCAGCATGACCTCTGCAAACAGGGACAGCAATGCTGTGACGATCAGTATAATATCCGCTGTCATAAACGACCGGAACAAGTCCGACAGGGCTTCATAATCGGGTGTATCCTGCATGATAAGAAAATGAATCAGATCATTATAGCTTTCACTGCCGCCTGTGATTGCCATATCTACCAGAAATGTCAGTGCTGCATAACAAATTAATATGACAATCATTGTCCCTGTTACAATCGGTTTTTTGGGCTTGTTAATAATACTGACCACCAGCACCGACAAAATCAGAGAAATTGTGACAATGATCACAATAGGATTCATCATAGTGCCGCACCAGCCTTGCCTGTGATCCTTTCATACAGCATGGCTGTCTTTAAAACAGCGGTCTGTGTTTTGGCATCGGGAATCTCATTGTTCAGTACCATTTCCACCGCTCTTTTTAAAGGAATCTTCTCCACGTCCAGAAATTCATCTTCGTCAAGACACTGATGTTCAAATCTGTCCACCTTACAGAAATACAAATGGATGATTTCACCGCAATATCCCGGTGTCGGATAAACCTGTCCCAATGTCATATATTCTCTGCCAATAGCTCCTGTTTCCTCCAAAAGCTCTCTTTTGCCGTTTTCGAGAGGAGTCTGTCCCTTTTCAAGTTTTCCGGCAGGCAACTCCAGCAAAACTTCTTTATACGGATAGCGGAACTGTCTGACAAACAGCAGTTCATCATTTTCCGTCAGGGCGGCAACGCACACACCTCCCGGATGTCCCACCACTTCACGCATAGCGGTCGTACCGTCTTCAAGCTCTGCTTTTTCATGTGTCACATGAATGACTTTTCCGTTAAAAATTTCTTCTTTTTCCAACGTCTTTTCATACAGTCTCATGATTTTTTCCTCCTTCAGGGCTTGCATTTGCCGCATGGCTCATAGCCTTTTTCAATGACTTCTTCTCGTGTACCTGTAAAGACTTCCTTGTTGGTGTCCTTGATGGATGCCGCTACCGAACAGCTTTCCAGATGGAATTTATAATTGTTGGTATTCAGTATGTACGTGACAAGCTCTTGGGAAGTTTCGGGTTGATTGGTACCTGCAAGCCGGCTGTCACCGTTGGTGTAGTCGATTTCAATCCCCGGCTGGACATTGTAGGCATACACATTGAAGCTGATTCCCGCACCGTTGTCCTCAACGGAATAGCCTTCCATTTCAACACCTCTGGCAACCAGATTATTGCCGTCAAAAACAGGTGTCACTCTGTACAGAACATGGTTGTTGGTTTCTTTGATATAGTCGGCTACCATATTTTCAAACGGTAACATTCCTTCGATATTCAAATATCTTGTACCTGTAATGAGATTGCTTTTGTTGGCATTTTCGGCGGTGATCTGCCATCCGATGAGATGACACCTGTTATACAGATACTTGCCGTCCACATTGTCATATTTGACCGTCTGCCAGCCTGACGGCTTGACATTGCTGATACTGCCACGCTTTTCCGTAGGCATGGTATCCTGTGCCGCACACGCATAGGCAAGCGTACATCTGCCCAGACGGTCCAATTCTCCGTATTTTTCAAAGGATGTTGTTGTATAGTCTTTTTCCGTAAAATACGGTACATTGTTGTTGATTTCCACAAACGCCTCATCTGTATAATCGGGAACGGTATCAACAGTATAACCTCCGTTTTCATTCACGGAAACCTGCACCTGACTGCTTTCACTGTTGGTATGGATTTCTATGGTACAGCCTGCCAGCAGTAAACAACCGCACAGCAGAACAGCTATTATTTTTTTGATTTTCATCTGACATATTCCTCTCTTGTGATTTTCTCATGGGAATTTCCCGCAAATTCCGTTTTCTCCATCAAGCTGTAATCCGACAGATTCACTTTGCATTTCAGACTTGACGGGTAGTGCCTGTTCCAGAGATACAATATAACTTTATCAATTTTGTCTGCATACGGTGCAAGGTCAATATTCTCAACAAAGCATATATCCTCACTGCCCGCCTTTTCAAGAAAATCTTCATCAATTTCTGTCCTGTCCCTGTAGTCCTCGAAAAGTTCTTCCGAAAAGCTGTTGATATACACTTTCTCGGCGATACTCATTAAATCGTCTATCACAAATTTATCACGGCTTTGCCGGCGGTTGTTGAAAAGCATACCCATTCTGTCATCTACGCATACTGCTACTGTCATCATATTCTCTCCTATCCATCAAAAATACATTTTTATTATAACATACTGTGCTTTTAAAATACAGTATTTTTTTAGGAATATTGACAAATTCCAAAAATAATTTTATACTGTTATTTGCAAAATCTGTTTTTAAAGGAGATCAAAAAGATGATTCAAATCGGTATTTTAGGATACGGCAATCTTGGCAAAGGTACGGAAATTGCAGTAGCTCAGGCTCCCGATATGGAACTGGCGGCTGTTTTCACCAGAAGAAATCCCGACAGTGTGAAAATTCTCACACCCAATGTTCCCGTTGTCAACGTCAGCGACATGGAAAACTGGAAAGATAAAATTGATGTGCTTATCATCTGCGGAGGCAGTGCAACTGACCTTCCCGTTCAGACCCCGCAGTATGCAAAGCTTTTCAATGTCATTGACAGCTTTGATACTCACGCAAAAATTCCGGAACATTTCGCCAATGTCGATGCTGCCGCTAAAGAAACCAATCATATCGGCATGATTTCTGTCGGCTGGGATCCCGGTCTGTTTTCTCTCAACAGAGTCTATGCCAATGCCATTCTTCCTGACGGAAAAGATTACACTTTCTGGGGAAAGGGTGTCAGTCAGGGACATTCCGATGCAGTGCGTCGCATCAAGGGTGTAAAAAACGCAAAGCAGTACACCATTCCCATTGAAGAAGCTCTGGAAGCTGTCAGAAGCGGCAAAAATCCGGAACTTTCCACAAGAGACAAACACCTCAGAGAATGTTTTGTTGTTCTGGAGGACGGTGCAGATGCTCAGCAGGTCGAAAAAGAAATCAAAGAAATGCCGAATTACTTTGCTGATTACAATACCATTGTCCATTTCATTGATGAAGAAGAATTCATGCAGCATCACAGCGGCATGGCTCACGGTGGTTTTGTGTTCCGTTCCGGCAGAACGGGCGTCAACAAGGAACATCAGCATATCATTGAATACAGCATCAAGCTGGATTCCAATCCCGAATTTACCACAAGCGTTTTGATTGCTTATGCAAGAGCTGTCAAACGTATGCATGATGAAGGTCAGTGCGGCTGTAAAACCGTTCTGGACGTACCGCCTGCGTATCTCTGCACACAATCTGCTGATGAACTCCGTGCACACTTCCTGTAATACAAAACGGGAACCGATTTCCTTCAACAAGAAATCGGTTCCCGTTTTGTCAGAATCAGGTTTTTCAATTTAGGAAAAAATTCAAATTCATACAACTACAGAATCCATCTCATCAAGCTTACATCCCGAGAAGATAGGAACGAATTGCTATGATATTTTGATTTTGCAGTTCCTCAAAAATTTTGTCAAGCGTTCCGTTTTTCGACCAGCGATTAAATCTGACATAAATTGTATGCCAATTGCCGTATTCTTTTGGCAATGCCCTCCATTGACAGTTGTTTTCTATCATATACAGCAACGCTCGCATAAAATCATAATTGGAAATCATTGACTTTTTTCTTTGTACCGGCATTAAATGCTCTATTTTTTGAAATTGTTCTTTTGTCAGTTCCATAGTTTACAGTATCTTAAAGAAAATTTGGCTGCCTGCTCCTCAGATAATAATGATGTACTGCTGCGGGAAGCTCAGAAATTTTGTTTTCATTACAGACAACCATTTTTCTCACAAAAACGCCTCCTTTTTCCGATATTGATTTTCAGCTGATGCTAAGAATCCGAATACTTTTTTATTGTATCACCGTAAGTGCAACAAAGGTGCAACAAATCTGCAAAAAAATCAGCCGCAACAGAATATCTTGCAGCCGGCAAAATTATAACAGTCGGTTTCTGTATGTCATTTCCAGAAACGCTCTTGTTTCTTCCGCAAAATCATATTGCGACATATACTCGCCCATATAACGTGATACGGCAAACGGATCATTATTGAGCCAACGGTAATAATCACAGTCGAGCAGATTCCTGTTTATTCCGAGGGCACCTGTTGTTTTGACAATCATATCATGAATGCCGAGTTTTTGAAATGACATGATCAAGTCCCCCACATATACCCTGATTTTGGATTTCACGGATTTGTCCGCTGAGGACTCAGGCTCAATATTTCCGATAATCATATCCATATTGCACATCGCACCTTGGCGGTCAATGAGATAGGCAAAAAGTTCCTTGCTTTTCTGACGGCTGAACTTTACTGCTTCACCGTTCACGAAAACCTCAAATGTTCCGAAACATTGTACCTTGACAGGTTTGTCCATGAAATCGGGAGTACGATAGCGGCGATGCTCCAAAGCATCCTCCAGCTTTTTCCGTGAGAACGGCTTGAGGATATATCCGCTTGCGTGGATATCAAATGCTGTGGGCATATATTCCGAATAGCCTGTCAGAAAGATGATATTGCATAACGGATATCTTACCGTTATCCGCCGTGCCAGCTCAATCCCGTTCATTGCAGGCATTTCAACATCAAGGAACGCTACATCTATCGGCTTGTCAAGCTCACCGACTGCTTGCAGAGGATTGGTGTAGAATCTGTGATCACCGCCGGGATCAATGTTTTCGAGCATTTTTTCCAGCGTGACAAGAATCGATTTTTTGTCATCCACACCGATAATATTCATAAAACTTTCTCCTTTACAATTTTATATGAAGTTTTTGGTATCGTAATCACTGACGAACAGCCGTTTCCGGTAAAACTGACATCAAGTGTTCCACTGCACTGAACAGCAAGCCGTTTTTTTACATTTTCTATACCGATGCCGTGGTGTTGTGTCTGCTTGTCCGTGAATTTCGCACCGATACCGTTGTCTGTCACGGTTATCACGATATTTTCTTCTGTTTCCTCAGTCTTTATTGTTACCTTTCCCGTACCGTCACTTCTTGTCAGAGCACCATGCTTTATCGCATTTTCAACGATAGGCTGAACCGTCAGAGGCGGTATTTTAAAATTCTTTACCCCAAGTTCAAAAACCACCTCAAAGCTGACATCCGTACCGACTTTTTCAAGTTTGATATACTGCTTTATGTGTTCCAGTTCGGAACTGAACAGGATAGGCTCCTCAGATGAAAGGGAGTTGATATTGGCTCTGAGGTAGTCTCCGAAAATGTCAATATAGTCTGCGGCTGCTTCACTGTCAGTGTAGCACAAAGATTGTATCGTTGCAAGAGAATTAAAGACAAAATGAGGCTGTATCTGTGCCACAAGGAGTTTTATCCTGTCCTGTTCCAGTGCAATATGGCTTTCGTACAACTGTGCCTGGATTTTACTGAAATTGATAGCCGACAGAAAGAAATAATATATCAGAATTTCTATCACAGCAACGGTCTCACTGTAACCTGTGGCCAAGCCTTCACTCTCACCGATTGCGGTGATGACAGCGGTCAACGATATGAACAAAACGATGAATCCTTTTGAAAATGAGTTTTTGCTGATGAAAAATATGGAATATATCCCCAGCGTGACAACATAAAAAAACAGTACTATCATAGGCAGACGTGCCAGAGGACCACTGATATACACATGTTCCTTATTAAAATAATAGATAAAATGTGTGTCAAACAAATCGGCAAACACAATCACAAAATTAACGGCATAGGGTATTGTCATCCATAATTTATGTTTGATTGGTACCACAAAATACAATTCCAGCATGGCAGTCAGCGGATAGAGCCAATATACCATTGCTGTTTTGAAATATAGCATCCTATAATTCCAATGATAGATGTCACACATATCTTCCAATGCTTCACAAATCGTAATGGCAAAGACGATTCCAATAATCACCCACATATAGTGCAAGCCGCTGATCTTCATTTTTCGACTGACAAGCAGAAGCATGATCAGTGCCGAAATTAACAGCAGCGTAATATAATTATTGGTGATATATGTCATGAAAGTGTAGCTTTCCATAGCTGTCACCATTCCTTCGATATGTATTGCCTTTATTATAACACACTGCCCGCAATAAATCAAACAGCCGTTTGTCTTTTAAAAAGGCATAGAAAAGCGACCAAGATAGTTCTTGGTCGCTTTTCGTCAATCATCTTTTTGAACCTTGTCTAAAAACAAAAAACAATTTTCAAAATTATCACCGAAAGTCATTGGTTAACGGTCACTTTAAAATACTTTTTAGCAATCGTGCCGCTGCTGTCCCGAACTTTGATGCAAATGTCATAATCCGTATTGGTATAAGGTCTTACAAGGATTTCGGAATTATCGTTGTAATTTTGCCGAACAGTCCATTTTTTTTCATAGCACTTTTTATAAAGTACCGCATATTGATAACTGCCGATACCGCCCGATGCAGAACCTGTTACAGTAACGGTGTTTCCTTTTTTAATCGTTGCCGCTGAAATTGCGGAAGTATTGGCAAGCTTTGCATTGACTTTTACCGTAAAGAATTTTTTGATAATCTTCCCTGTGTTGTCCTGCACTTTTACGCACACATCATATTCCGTTGCTTTTGCAGGCTTTATGATGACGGTATCATTGGTGCTGTAGTTCTGTTTTACAGTCCATTTCTTTTCCGCTTTTTTCTTATAAAGTACGGCATAAGTATAGTTTCCCATACCGCCGTCCGCTTTTGCATTGACTGTTACCGTTCCGCCAAACAGAATTTCATTTGTATCAAGTACGGAATGATTGGCAAGGTCTTTCCGTTCTTCAAACGGAATCGCATTTTCTTTTGCATACCTTTCCGCAAAACTGTCTTTTTCACCGTAGATTGTAAGGACATCACAGTGATAAAACGTATTTTTATTGATAGAAAGCACACTTTTGGGAACCGCAAGACTTTCCAGTTTTCGACAGTCCCTGAATGAATAGGAACCGATTGATTTCACTGTTTTGGGGATTTCCAGACTTGTAAAGCTGCTGCATCCGGAGAAAACATCATCTTCTATTGTTTCAATGCCTTCATAAAGTTTTATATTTTTCAGTTTCTGGCACGATGCAAAAGCAGATGCACCTATTTTGGAAAGTTTCTTGGGCATTGTACAATCTTCCAATTCCCAGCATAAGTAAAAAGCATATTTTTCTATTTCCGTCACGCTGTCGGGAAGCTTCACACTTTTAAGATTGATACAACTGCTGAACATATGTGTTTTTATGGATGTCACGCCATCGGGAATGACAATACTTTCCAGCCCCCGACACATACTGAATGCACTCTGTTCCATTTCATTCACCGTGTTTGGTATCTCAACAGCCGTCAAATTATCGCATCTTGCAAAAGCAAGTGTTCCGATAACCGAAACCGAAGAAGGAATACTGTATTTTCCCGATTTTCCTGCGGGAACTCTTACTATTTTTTTCCCGTCCTTACTGAAAAGCACCCCATCAACAGATGAATATACACGGTTATTTTTATCAACATCAATATCTGTCAGTTTTGAGCATTTCAAAAATGCTTCCGAAGATATGACCTGCGTATCACCCGGAACGGTATATGTTCCGCTTTTTCCGTAAGGGCACATTAACATTTGTTGATAGTCCTTTGTAAAAAGAGCACCGTTATAAGACGAATAAACCGGATTATTTTCATCAATATTGATGTCTGTCATATTAGGACAATGAGAAAAAATCATATTACTCAGATAGGATATATTTTCTGAAATATTTAAAACCCGAACTCCTGTCCAGTCTCCGAATGCACCCCAGTCAATGTCAGTAACTGTTTTTCCGTCAATTTCTTTTGGTACGGTTACTTCCTTGTCCCTGCCATTGTACTTCGTAACAGTGACCGTATCGTCATGGTTTATCTGATACTCAAAATCACCGTAAGTTTCAGCCGCACGGACAGAAATATCGGTACCGACAAACCGACCTGCCGTTGCAGCCCCCGTGCTTATCATCATAACCGCTGAAAGTGATACTGCAAGAACTTTACGCAAAATTTTACCTTTCATTTTTTGACCTCCGTTAATATTATTTTTTGTAAAAGAATAACTCTATCGACAGTCTGAATACACTGTCATCACATTCGCATTTTATGGTTCCGTCATATTTTTTGATGACCTGCTGTATAGAGTATAATCCGAAACCGTGTATATCGGAATCCGGTTTCGTTGTTTCGGGAAGAATGTTATGGATTTCTACTTTTTCGCTGACAGGGTTGGAAATTTCTATCAACGCAAAGCTTCCGCTGCATTTTGACAGGATATGTATTTCTGAGGGTGAATGAATCTTTTCACAAGCTTCCATCGCATTATCAAGGGCATTTCCGAAAATAACGCACAAATCCACATTCTCCACCGCATTGACGGGAACAGTACCTTCAAAGACAATCACAATATGATTTTCTTCTGCTGCTTTCAGCTTATCACTGAGTAAAGCGTCTACGATACTGTTTCCCGTATTGAAACGGATATGATTATCCGGCTGTTCATCCATTGTTGCAAGCATTGCAAGAGCTTCTTTTGTCTTGTTATCGGAAAGGAGTTTTTTGAGCCCTATCTGCATATTTTTGTAATCGTGTTTGAAACGCCTGATTTCAAGATAGGAGCGTGAAAGCTGAGTATAATAGTCATATTGTGCCGTTATGAGCTTTTCATAGTTTTCAGCCTTGTTTTTTATGATCCTGTTCGTCATGGAATACATAATGACTGCCATCACTATCAGCGTAAACAGTACGATCATAAAAAGGAAACTTATTTTGAGCGTGTTGTATTTCAGGGAATTATCGGGAAAAAGAGAATTTTTGATTATCAGTACAGATAAATTGGAGCATACGATCAGCAGGCAAAGAAGTAGATTTTTGGGGAGTATGATGGATTATCATTCTCAATTTGTTGCTCATTCCTGTCAGACAAATAACTGCGATTCCTGCAGCTGTGACGGTATTGACGATAAGTTCGGCGGCAAAATTGACGGAACCGTCCATTCCCAACAGACCATCTGTACACATACACAGCAGTACGGTGACATACTCCCCCGCCTACGCTTCGCTTAGAGGCGGGAGCTTCTCGCTCAAGTACGGTAAC
>DEFH01000021.1:0-2812 GCA_002350705.1 Ruminococcaceae bacterium UBA2857 | reverse complement strand
CGGTGGACACCTCTGCCAAAGGCAGAAGCACCGACCGAACCGACAGGTGAGACTCGGGGGACTTCTTGCCCATTTAGGTTAAAATTTTTGCCCTTCTGTTGACAAACAGAGGTGCATTTTATTTTTAGAGCAAGAAAATCTGTCGTCATTTGGTATAATAAAGTTATCAAACAAACATTGAGCAAAAAAGGACAGACTGTTTTTGTTTTATTTTCATCCAACTCCCGTTAAAATATGCAACCGATTCCAATAAAATACGATTTATTATATAGAAGAACTTTTAAAGGAGGTACCTGCCTATGAATGATCAACAAATTATAGAAATGTACTGGAACAGAAACGAAGAGGCTATCAATGCAACATCTGAAAAATACGGTACATACTGTTATGCCATTGCTTTCGGTTTTTCACATGATGAGGAAGATGCCAAGGAAAATGTCAATGACACATATATGGAGGCGTGGAATAAAATGCCGCCCCATAAACCTAAAATTCTGAAAACCTTTCTCGGCAGGCTGACAAGATGTATTTCTATCGACAGATGGAGAAAAAAAGTTGCCGAAAAAAGAGGCGGCAGTGAATTGCCGCAGGTCTTTGAGGAACTTTCGGAATGTGTTGCAGCAAACGGAAATCCAATCAATGAAACGGAAAAGAAACTGTTAAACAAAACAATCAATGAATTTGTGAAAGAATTGAGCAATTCGGAACAAAAAGTATTCTTATGTCGTTACTGGTATGCAGAGCCTGTCAAACAAATTGCCGCAAAATTTGGATTTTCGGAGAGCAAAGTGAAATCTATGCTGATGAGAACAAGAAATAAATTGCATGAACGATTGGAAACGGAGGGATTGTTATGACAGTATTTGATTTGTTTGACAGCATTGGCAATGTAGACGATAAACTGATTGAAAAGGCAAAACAAGCACCAAATTTGAATAAAAAAGTTTTTGTCGCAATCTGTTCTCTGGCGGCTTGTGCAGTGATTGCCGGAACGGGTATTTTCATTGCAACGGCCCCCAAAAATTCACCTGAAATACAAGTCTCTGCCGGCCAAGGCGATACGGAAAAAGGGAATGATATTTCATCGGATATCTATACAGGCGGTGCCGTTTCGGAAGAGCCACACACTGAAGAGTCGATTGAACTTGCCCCTGAAATCATTGATTCCGACATCTATTATGTGCGTGACGGCAAACTTGAAAGTCAGCTTATCACACACAGAGCAACATCCGAAGAAACTTTTTATTTATGGAAAAATCAGAATCATATCGGTGATGAAGTGAAGTTTATCTCTGTCAAAATCGAAAGCAACGCAAGCGTTACAGAATCGGAATTTGACGGTCAGGGCGTTACAGCTTATCATACCGGAAATCATTTTTGTTACAATTTAACGATTACCCGAAATATAGAAGATTACTATTCCCGCACAGATAAAAATCTTTTGCTGGAGTCTCTGCAAAAAACCATGATGGCAACGGTTGATATGAAAATGGATGAATATCACTTAATATTGGCGGAGGGATAAATCATGAAACGATTGGCTATTCTGATAATAACAGCTCTGCTTTGTGTGAGTACGGCAGGCTGTCAGAAAAATCAACCACAACCACAGACAGAAAACAGTATGTTTTCTTCTGCTGATGAATCAGCCGAAAACAAAGATGAAGAGGATGATATATATCATATTCTGAATGAAGTCGTAGACAAAGACGGAAATCATATAGGAGAAATCAAAACAAACGGTGCTGTTACCCTGACCAATCAGGGAATATTTTATACCACTGTTACCGCTTCTTCTCATTCATCCGATACAATGACTGTCAGAACATCTCAAAAAGAAATTATCACTTATCATCTTTACAATCCCGAACAAAATGAACACTATGAATTGGGAAGCGTTCCCGATCAGGACTATGAAGCAGGTTATCTCCGCACAGAAATCAACCATCAATTATATACGCTTATCACAACGGGAAATGCTTTGGACAATATTCCCGATCCGCTTTTACTGCTGGCATTTGACCTGACTTCCCATTCTTTAAAACAGTACCGCATTTCTGACAACGGGTTCCCCTATTCTGCCATGACGGAAGTTGACGGAAATCTGCTGATAATGAATCACGACCAGCAGAAAACTCTGTATGATAAACTGATACTGTTCGATACACAAAGCGGTGAAAGCAGGCAGGTATTACAATTTGAACTGACAGATAATCAGGGGGACTCCATTCGGCAAATGCATTGTGATGGGGAAAATATCTATCTGTTGCGTCTGCATTTTGAGAATGAAAACAATGTTACAATGTTTCTTGATACATATGACAGGAACTTTCAGAAGTTATCGGAAAAGGATATTTCCTCTATGGCACGGGAAAGTATTGCCAAAACTCATGTTCCCGAAGATATAACAAACGAGATGAAACAGATGGTCAACAGATTTATCGTACTGGACAAACAATATGTATATTATGAAAATTTCAGTACCACACGCTTTCTGGGAAATATCCAAAACGGAGAACTTTTCAATGAAGCGGATGATTGGTTTCTCGCCTCATCCGGAAGCGGCAAACCGTTTTTCTGTTATATTTTTGGCGGAAACAATTCCGTTGCTGAAAATGCCGTTTTTTCATGGAACAACGGCAGTCTTGAAAAATCCGTTTTTACGGCAGATGACAAAAGATATTATATTACATCCATATCCGTCAATCCCAACGGCAAAAGACTGATACAGATGGAATACGTCAATCCTGATAACCGAAATGATACTTTATCTGCAAAACTGTATTATCTGTGACATACTCCCCCGCCTACG
>DEFH01000028.1:28927-42264 GCA_002350705.1 Ruminococcaceae bacterium UBA2857 | reverse complement strand
TTTCAAAACTTGGAAACTGCTGTGACCGCAAATAAACTGTCATAATATGGCTGTGCTCCATCCAAAGATATACCGCGAAGTCCTATGCCATACAAGCCACTCCCTGAATATACCATTATCATCAATCCATACAGAATATCCGGCAATATCCAGAATTTGATTTTTCTGCTTCCAAGGAAAACACCCAAAATAAATCCTGTCAAAAGCGTTGCCAACAAAATCACAACACTTTCATTGCTTCTCGGATAATAATTTGGAAACAATAGCGGCATCAAAACAAACTGTATCAGATATACCGCAAACATGACAGCGGTATTTTTCAGCATAATGACAAGTGATTTCCTGTTCATAAAAAGCCCCCTATTCGCTGACGGAAACAATCTCACCGTTTTTGACAATCACGGTTATCACCGATAAATCATTTCCCTGAAATATCACAGTGACATTTTCTTTCGGTGAAGCGACACACCCTCCGCCTGTATACAAGGCTTTTGATGATACATAACTGTAATTGTCTCCGTAATGCTCTCTGACATAGTCTTTGGCAAGATGCACCTCTCCGATATTCCACAAATTGAAAATCACAGTCCCCAGAACAACACATATCAGAATGATACTGAACAGAATCATAATATGTTTCTGCTTTTGGGATTCCCTTTTCGGCTCCAGTCCGAAATCGGGATTTTCGGGAAGCCATTCATTCATCTCATTCACCCTTTAAAATGATATTTCTGACATTCTGCATACGCTGGTCAAGGGATGCACTGACATTGGCACAGTCTATCAGTTCATTTGAGAGCATATCAATTTTTTCAGGAGGAAGATTTTTCTTGTATTTCAGTTTGTGTTCGAGGCTCGCCCAAAAGTCCATCGCAATTGTACGAAGCTGTACTTCCACTTTGACATCCTTTTTTTCGTTTTCAAGGAAAATCGGAACGGATATAATCAAATGCAGACTTCTGTAACCGCTGGGCTTGGGATTTTTGATATAGTCCTTCCGACTGATGAGCGTCACATCATCCTGCTGTAACAAACAGTTCGCAAGTCTGTAAATATCATCCACAAAAGAACAGATGACTCTGACACCTGCAATATCATGGATATTTTCCTCAATGGATTCCAGATCTCTCGGAATATTTTTTCGGATCACTTTTCGGATAATGCTGTCATAGTCTTTCACCCGTGAGCGGATACTTTCAATGGGATTGCCGTCATATTTCAGTGAAAACCTCTCGTTGAGCACTTTGAATTTCGTCTCCACTTCCATGATGGCACAAGCATAATTGGCAAAAAACTCCTCTGCGGGAGCAATGCTTTCCTGTATAATATCCAGAAACATCTCTTCATTGAAATTGATTCTTTCGGAGAATTTCACCAGTTCTTTTGCCATATCATCAGCGTGTCGGAGAATATCTCCCTGCTTTTCGTACATCATTTATCATCTCCTGTATATTTTGATTCTCTAAGTTTATGATAAAGGAAACAGATGTACTTGTCAACCCGAAAATATGTACTGAAAGTAAACTTATTTACATTTCCGATTATTTGTAGTATTTACTCATACATTCATCATATATCTCTCTGTATCTGACTTGTTCCATCACTTCTTCGGAAATCGTCAGCTTCGGACAGTTATAAAATGCATCTTCCTCAATACATGATACCGTGTTCGGAATATTGATTTCCCTCAGACTGACACAGTTGGCAAAACTCCTTGAAAAAATCATGCCGATCCCCTTATTCTCGGGCAGACTTACCGAAACAAGCTTTGGACAATCCGCAAATGCTCCCGCATTGATTCTTGTTTTACCCAAAATGACAATTTTCTCAACCGTTTGCCTTGTTTCGCTGCTCAGGGCATTATATAAAATCTCCGTTACCCCCTCGGGCACAATCAAAATTTTGATTGCTCCTGTACATCTGACGAGAACATTGTTTTCTATCGTCAGTTTCTTTTCGGTTAACTGCTGTGAAAAAGCGGTATTTTCAGGCGGTTTTTCCTCTGAATGACTGCTTTGTACTTTCGGCTTCGGCTCTGCCTTTAAATCGGGAAGTCTGATATGAGGACAATTATCGAACGCATCGGGAGAAATCTCTCTGATACCTTCGGGGAAATTGATTTCCCTCAGATTCACGCAGTTGGCAAATGCCTTTGTCTGAATATAACGCACACTTTCGGGCAGTTTCACCGATATAAGTTTTTTGCAGTTCTGAAATGTATTTGACCTTATATATTCAACACCTTCGGCAATGACAACCGTTTTCAGTGTTTCTCTGGTTTCATCGCCCAACGCCCCCGCCCAGATGCCTGTTATTCCGTCAGGTACCACCAAATCAACAATATTTCCCGAACAGCTTCTTACTTCACCGTCTTCTATTTTCACTTTCGGTTTGGTCGATACTCTTTCCCGTTCCCACTCCTGTGCATGATTGACAGCCGATTTTGTCAGTGCTCTTAAAATCTGTGAATATATATGGAACATACAAAACGCCTCTTATATTTGATTTGATAATATCATTATAATACTAACCGCAGGAATTGTCAATAGGTTTTTGAAATTTTCTCCGCAAAATGAAATGCTGTCATATTTCGGCAAAGGACAGAATATAAATGCATAGATTCAAAGTGAAGAAAGGACAGAAGATATGGAATATCAGTTTCAGAGAGAAAATTGTTTTGCCTGTGAAAAGGTGTTCGAGGGAAGCTCCGAACAGCCTGTCGATTTGGATTTCAGTCTGCCGGACTACTGCCCCGACATTGAGAGAATATTGAAATGCAGGATTTGTCCCTCTGTCATGTCAAAGAATCTTTCGGGGGACAGACTGGATGTGGACGGTGTTGCCGTCATCAAGCTGTATTATCTCGATGCCAAAAAACAGGCGGTGCGTCTTTGTGAGCATACAAGCCCCTTTTCATGCAGTTTTACCGTGAGGTCTGCCGTACAGGATCCGACTGCCGTTGTCAAAATCAAAACGGAATATCTCAACTGCCGTGCATTGAGTCCCAGAAGAATTGATATACATGGAGCGTTTTCCGTTTGCGTGAACGTCTTTGAAAGAGCGGAACAGGAGTATTTTTGTTCGATAGAGGGTGACGACATTCAGCAGAAAAAGCACACCGAACAGGTAAGCTGTCTGTGCGGTATCGGTCAGCAGCAGTTTTCTCTGAGTGAAGTGCTGGACATCGGTCAGGGAAAAGGCTCTCCCGAAAGCATACTGCGTTCGGAATTTTCCATAGGCGTAGAGAGTGCCAAAGCTCTTTCCGATAAAATCATGCTCAAAGGAGAAGCTGTGCTTTGTCTGCTGTATGTCACGGACATTGAAACGGGTGCTCAGGATACCATGACATTCCATATCCCCTACAGTCAGGTCATTGATGTACAGGGAATTTCGGATATTTCACAGAATGACATTGATCTGGAAGTGCTGAATTATGATGTGTCGCTGAAATCGGAGTATGACGAAAGCAGTACGCTTGTGACACTGGATGCCAAAATTTGTGCAACGGTATTTGCCTATGAAGAAAAAAATATCAATGTCATTGATGACGCCTATTCCACGGTCTATGAACTGGAGCTGTCCGAAAAGAATATGAAATACGCTCATCTGGCGGTCATGCCCGATATGACCGTTGCGGCAAAACAGGATGTCAGCACAGGTGAAAACAAAATCAGCAAAATCATTGATATATGGTGTGACGGAGTGAACTCTATCAGTACCTTTGACGGAAACACCCTGCTCACAAAAGGAAAGGTGAATTGCTGTATTCTCGCCTGTGATACGGAGGGTGTGCCGTTCTATGCGGAAAGGGCGGTGGAATTTTCCGTGAATATTCCTGTCCCCGACATTTCGGGAGAGGTATCGGCAAAAATTTCTCCCGTCTGCAAGTCGCTGAGTTTCCGCATTACAGGTGACAACACACTGGAACTGAAAGCCGACCTGCAATTAAAAGGCACTGTCTTTGAAAATAAGGTTTGCCGGTGCATTGCAGGAGCTGTCGGCAATGAGGACAGAAAACGTATCAGAGACAAAAATGCCGCTCTGACACTCTACTATGCCGATGAGGGCGAAAATCTCTGGAGTATTGCACGATTATACTGTACATCTGTAGAGGCAGTCAGACTGGAAAACGACCTGACAGATGATGTCATACAGGCTCACAGCATGATACTGATTCCCATGTGATAAGAGAGGAGTACACGGAATGCAGGAACGAAACATTTATCAGGATATAGCCCGACGTACCAATGGTGATATTTATCTGGGCATTGTGGGGCCTGTCCGTACAGGCAAGTCCACTTTTATCAAGCGGTTCATGGATACGCTGGTAATCCCCCATATCAGCAGTGAGGAACAGCGTGAAAGGGCTACGGATGAACTGCCGCAGTCCTCGGCAGGCAGAACGATCATGACAACAGAACCGAAATTCATCCCCGAAAACGCTGTCGAGATACAGTTGGAGGGAAATGCAGGCTTTCGTGTCAGAATGATTGACTGTGTAGGCTATATTGTACCGAGTGCATTGGGCTACATAGAGGACGAGTCGCCCCGCATGGTGAAAACGCCATGGTTTGAAGAGGCGATTCCGTTTGACATGGCAGCCGAAATCGGTACCAAAAAAGTCATTACAGATCATTCCACGATCGGACTGGTCATTACAACAGACGGCTCTGTCAGTGACATTGACCGTTCCGAATATGAAGAGGCTGAAGAAAGAGTCATTAATGAACTGCGTGAAATCAATAAGCCGTTTATTGTACTGCTGAATTCCGTTCATCCCGAATCTCAGGCTGTGCGGCAGCTTGCCCGACAGCTCGGTGAAAAATATGAAGTGCCCGTAGAACCTGTAAGCTGTATGGAACTGGACGAGAATGAGATCAAAAGAATTCTGGCAAGAGTACTCTTTGAGTTTCCCGTCAAAGAAATTAAAGTAGATATGCCCAAATGGGTAAGCTCTCTCGAAAAAACACACTGGCTGAGAAGTGAACTGTTTTCCGTGATACAGTCGAGTGCACAAAATGCCAAAAAAATCCGTGAGGTCAGCGATATTGCGGAAAAAATATCCGAATGTCGTTATATCCGCCTGGCAGAGACCAGTGCGGCGGATTTGGGAGCAGGCCATGCCCGTCTGAAAGTGGAGTTGGAGCCGTCACTGTTTTATCAGGTTCTCGGTGAAAAAACAGGCTTTGCCGTGGAAGACGAGGGCGGATTGCTGGATGCCATGACGGAGCTGTCCCTCATCAAAAAACGCTTTGAAAAGGTACAGCAAGCCTATGAGGATGTGTGTGAAACAGGCTATGGCATTGTCATGCCGTCAATGGAAGAACTGACTCTCGAAGAGCCGGAAATTATCAAGCAGGGCGGCAGATACGGTATCCGTCTGAGGGCAAACGCTCCGTCTGTTCACATGATGAAAACCAATATCCGCACCGAAATTACACCTATCGTCGGTTCGGAACAGCAGTCGGAAGAACTGGTGTCCTATCTTCTCAGGGAGTTTGAACAGGATCCCTCCAAAATCTGGGAGTCGAATATTTTCGGAAAATCCCTGCATGAGCTTGTCAATGAAGGTCTGCACAACAAACTCTATCGTATGCCTGCCGATGCCAGAAACAAACTGAAAGAAACCATTGAACGAATTATCAATGACGGCTGTAACGGTCTGATTTGCATTATCCTGTAAGCGATAAATATTTTGATACAACCTGTTTCAACAAAAAAATTCCTCTGACCGTGCTATGATAATCACGGAGAGTCAATCCCCTTATGGAGTGTGGAGAGTGAAGAGTGGAAAACGGCAAATAGGGAACGCTTTTCTTCTTGGGGGGACTTTTCACTCTTCGGACTCTTGCAGGAAAGAGGTGTTTTTTTGTGAGAATCAGCAACAGTGATGACGGGATTACTGTCTGCCTGACAGGAGAAATCGACCATCACTCTGCCAGAGCCATGCGTGAAAGCATTGATGCGGCAATCCAGATGAAAAAGCCGTCTGTATTACGGCTGGATTTTTCAGGCGTCACCTTCATGGACAGTTCGGGTATCGGTCTGATTATGGGACGGTACAGGCTGATGGCGTTGTATGGCGGTATTGTCAGGGTGATAAACGTCCCGGAGGAGCTGGAAAGAATGATGCTTTTGTCCGGTCTGAATGCACTTGACATTACAGAAAAAAGGAGTGAGCAATTTGAAACCGCAAAATGAAATGAATATCATTTTTGACAGCCGTTCTTCTAACGAGGGGTTTGCAAGGAGTGCCGTTTCCGCCTTTGTGACACAGCTGGATCCCACTGTCGGCGAGCTGAATGAAATCAAGACCGCTGTATCGGAAGCCGTGACAAACTGCGTTGTACACGCTTACGCAGACCGTATCGGAAAGGTTTTCATCAATGTCAGAATCAGTGATAATTCCCTTGTCACCGTCAAAGTGCGTGACAAGGGCTGCGGTATTGCGGATGTAAAACAGGCAATGGAACCGCTTTTTACCACTGCCCCCTCGGAGGAACGGGCAGGACTGGGTTTTGCGGTCATGCAGAGCTTTACGGATAAACTGCGTGTCCGTTCGTCTGTCGGAAAGGGAACAACCGTAACTTTTCAGAAGCGTCTGAGCTGCAGGGTGAACAATGTCTGACAGAGAACAGAGAGTACAGGAAAATCTTGGTCTTGTACACGCTTGTGCAAAGCGTTTCAAAGGTCGTGGAATAGAATATGATGATTTATATCAGGCAGGCTGCCTGGGACTTGTCAAAGCGGCAGACCATTTTCGGAGCGAACTCGGCTATCAGTTTTCAACATATGCCGTGCCTGTCATTATCGGAGAAATAAAACGTCTGTTCCGTGACG
Organism: Ruminococcaceae bacterium UBA2857; assembly: GCA_002350705.1. Lineage (GTDB taxonomy): Bacteria > Bacillota > Clostridia > Oscillospirales > Acutalibacteraceae > UBA1213. The sequence goes on along the minus strand of DEFH01000028.1, from coordinate 35,424 downwards.
GCGGGGCGGTGAAGATTTCCAGAGGTCTGAAAGAGCTTTCCCTGAAAGTGAGCAGAGAAGTGCAGGCTTTTGAATTACAGAACGGCAGGGAACCGACTGTCAGTGAACTGGCAGAAAAACTGCAGACGGAACCCGAACAAATTTCGGAGGCTTTAACGGCATCCATGCAGCCTGTTTCTTTGACTGTCACGGATGATGACGGGGAAAGTCAGGCAGATATTCCGACAGCCTCCCCTGACATCAGCATTACGGAAACACTGTCACTGCATACAGAGCTGTCCAGACTGGAGGAACGTGACAGGGAAATGATCTTCCTGCGTTTTTTCAAAGGACTCACACAGTCCAAAACGGCAGAGCGTCTCCACATGACACAGGTACAGGTGTCGAGACGGGAAAAGAAAGTCCTTGCCGTACTGCGAGAACGACTTCAATAATACTCCCCCGATATAAAAAACGGTGGCTGTCCGAAAACAGTCACCGTCAGCTTACAGATTTTTGACAAACAATGCTCTGACCGCATTGAGAACCGCCAGAACCATGACACCCACATCTGCAAAAATCGCTGTCCACATATTCGCAATGCCCAATGCTCCCAGCACCAGACATACAATTTTTATGCCTATGGAAAACCAGATATTTTCATTGACGATTCTCAGGCATTTTCGGGAAATTCCGATTGCCTTGGCAATCTTCATCGGATCGTCATCCATTAACACGATATCTGCCGCTTCAATGGCCGCATCGGAACCCAAGGCTCCCATGGCGATACCAATATCTGCTCTTGACAATACAGGTGCATCATTTATGCCGTCTCCCACAAATGCCGTAATACCTGATTTTTCCGCAAGGATTTTTTCCACTTCACGTACTTTGTCTTCGGGTAAAAGTTCGCTGTGCACCTCGTCAATACATAATTCCCCGGCTACGTGACCGGCTGTTTTTTTGCTGTCCCCCGTCAGCATGACGGTCTTTTGAATCCCCGATTTTTTCAGTTCTTTCAAAGCCTGCTTGGCTGTGGGCTTGACGACATCGGAAATCACAATATGACCGATATATTTGCCGTTTCTTGCCACATGGATGACAGTGCCTGTATGTTCATGAGGACATTTTTGAATTTCTGCACCGATTTCTTTCATCATTTTTTCATTGCCGACACAGACCGTATTGCTGTTGACAAGTGCTTTCACACCCTGTCCTGCAATATTTTCCGCTCTGTACACATGACAGCCGTCATTTTCATTCGGATAGGCAAGTTTCAAAGAGTTGGCTATGGGATGAGTGGAATATCTTTCCACGTGTGCGGCAAGATGAAGAAGGGTATTTTCGTCCACCAGTTCGGGATGAACGGCTGTGACCTCGAAAACACCTTTTGTCAGGGTGCCCGTCTTGTCAAAGACAATGGTTTTTGTTTTGGAAAGCACCTCTAAATAGTTGGAGCCTTTGACAAGGATTCCTTCTTTGCTCGCACCGCCTATCCCTGCAAAGAAACTCAAAGGGATACTGATGACCAATGCACACGGACAACTGATGACCAAAAATGTCAATGCTCTGTAAATCCACGTTGCCCATTCTCCTGTCAGCAGTGACGGCACAACCGCCAGTGCCAACGCACCGCATACAACTGCCGGGGTATAAATTCTTGCAAATTTTGAGATAAAATTTTCCGATCTGGATTTTTGAGAACCGGCGTTCTCTACCAAATCCAATATTTTTGAAACCGTTGATTCACCGAATTCCTTTGTTGTCCTGACTTTGAGCAAGCCGTTTAAATTGATACAGCCGCTGATAACTTCATCACCGACCATCACATCTCTGGGAAGACTCTCCCCTGTCAGGGCACCGGTATTCAGTGCAGACTCTCCCTCTGTCACAATGCCGTCAATGGGTATTTTTTCACCCGGCTGTACTACGATCACCGTCCCGACTTCCACTTCATCGGGATCGACCTGTTCCAGTTCTCCCCCGTCTTTTTCAATATTGGCATAGTCGGGGCGAATGTCCATCAGGGCCGCAATATTTTTCCTGCTCCTGCCGACAGCATAGCTCTGGAACCACTCACCTATCTGATAAAACAGCATGACTGCCACTGCTTCCACAAAATCTCCGTCTCCGATAATGCCGATGGCTATCGCTCCTATCGTAGCAACTGCCATTAAAAAACATTCATCAAACGGCTGTAAGTTTTTGATTCCCTTAAAAGCCTTCATTAAGATATCATAGCCCACTGTCAGATACGGTATCATATAAAGCACCAGTTTCAGCCACTTGTTTTCAATCGGAACAAACAGCAAACCTGTCATCAGCACTGCCGCAATGATAATTCTGACAAGATTTTTCTTTTGCTTTTTCGTCACAAAAATCACCTCTGAAAAAGGCACCATACATTTGTCCATGTATCGTGCCGAAATCGTTATTTCAGGTATATTTCGCAGTCATCCTCGACTTTTTTACAGTTTTTCAGCACATTCTGCATAACTTCCTTGGCATCATAGCCGTCCTCAAATTCCACGGTCATTTTAAGTGTCATAAAATTGACGACGGCTTTTTTGACACCCTCGGTTTTATTGGCGGCATTTTCCATTTTATTGGCACAGTTGGCACAGTCCACTTCGATTTTGTAGCTCTTTTTCATAGAGACAGACTCCTTTCGATTTATAATTAAACATTTGTTTAATCGTTGAATATACTATAACATATTTTCTCTCAGATGTCAATACTTATGAGTATTGAATATCCCGTTTCATCCATTCCATCAGCAAGTCTGTCACATAAAGCACTTCCCTTTCCGTCAGTTTTCTGTTGGGAGGGATATTATGCCATTCATACAGGCATTTCCGGCAACAGCAGGCTGTTGCTCTTTGTGCCGTATAGACAGGGTGTCCCCATTGCCGGCAATGATGGTCTTTTTCCTTGCTCACGGTATGAAAAAGATTTTTGCGGACAATTTCTTCCGTTTCTCTGCGAAGTTCTTCCCAATCATGGGCGATATAATAGTTTCTTTCCTTTTGCGTCAGAAAGATATCACTGTAAAGAGGTGATTTGGAAAGCTGAAGCAAAATACTATTGAACGGGTTTGCCACGTCATACTCTTTTGATTCCTGATATTTTTGCTGTCTGTTTTTCGGGGGCGGCGACAGGGATTTCACGGCATGGAAATCGATCTCTGCTTTCCGAGCCTGCGGAATCTGATATTTTCGGTCTATATGATAGATTCTGCCGTCTTTGCCAAAATTTTCTCCTGTCTGTTTGAAGCAGAACGAAACATTTTGTCTGACACACTGGGCTCTGGTATGCAGAATCCATTCATAATCGCACAGACGGGCATTTTTTCCCGATTCTCCCCCGCAGGTGACTGCCTCGATTTTGCGACTTTGGAGATATGTTTCTATTTCTATGCGTTCCAGCATAGGTTCATGAATAATTTCACGATGTCTGACAGGCAGTGTCAAAAACAACGGCAGTCTTTTGTCGGTCATTTTCTGATTCTCACAGGTACAGACAATCGTCACGTTTTCATAGCCGTCCTGCCAGTTTTCGGGGATGCACTGCATAAATCTGTCGATTCTTTTGGTGATGATTTTAAAATGCACGTCTGAACGGGTATGAATCATATCCCAGATTTCCTGCCGCCATTCATCCGCCTCTTCAATGAAAAAATCCGAACTCAGACAAACATATACGGGACTCTCTGTACTGCTGAGTTTATATTCTCCGTATCTGTTTTTCGCTGTCGCATAAGCAAATGCCTGTGTTTTTTCCACAATGCTGCTGTCTCTGCCGATCATGCTGTCCATTCTGTACACATAGCAGTTCAGACAGCCCGTACTCACTCTTTTGCAGCCATGCCACGGATTCCATACCGACCGCATTTTCCTCCCCCTATACAGCAAAACCTGTACCGCCTAAACGATACAGGTTTTTTTATTGATTATTTTTGAGATTTTTTTGTTTTCTCTGTCGTTTTCTTTTCTGTTTTTTCAGCCTTTTCTTCTTTTCGGGGTTCTTCTTTTACTTCAAAAATGGCTGCCCCGAACGGCGGCAAAGTAATCTCCAGTGAATGATACCACTGATTATGACAAATCGGCTCGGATTTGATAGGCTTCGGATTAACGGCACCGCTTCCGCCGTAGCACTCACTGTCACTGTTGAGAACTTCTGTGATGGTGCATGGATAGTGCATACCGATTCTGTAATGGTCTCTTCTGACAGGTGACATATTCAGTACGACGGCATATTTCTGACCGTTGGAAATTCTGTAGTAAGCATACATATTTTCATTCGCATTGTCAGCGTCAATCCAGAGGAATCCGTCAGATTCATAATCCTTTTCATAGAAAGCAGGGTTATTGATAACAAGTCCCGATAAATCTCTGAAATACTGATGGAATTTCTGATGCATGGGATATTCATCCAAGAGGAACCAGTCCATTTCTCTTGTTTCGTCCCACTCTCTGAACATACCGAGCTCATTGCCCATGAAGTTGAGCTTTTTGCCGGGGTGTGTCATCATGTAGGCATACAGTGTTCTTGCCTGAGCGAATTTGTTTTCATAGTCACCGCCGAACATTTTCTGGACGATGGTTGCCTTGCCGTGTACCACCTCGTCATGTGACAGCGGCAGAATGAATCTCTCAAAATAGAAGTATGCCATGGACCAGTTGATCTGATTGTGACTGCCTTTTCTCCAGAGAGGATCAAGCTTGAAGTACTTGAGGGTATCGTTCATCCAGCCCATATCCCACTTGTAGTCGAATCCGAGACCGCCCTCCGAAACAGGCTTAGTGACACCGGGATAATCGGAAGAATCTTCCGCAATGAGTACCACATTGTGGAACTGTTCATTCAGTTTTCTGTTCATGTTCTTGAAGAAGTCAACGGAACGGTCATTGACACCTCTGTTTTTGTCACCCATCCAGTAAATGCCGTTGTTGATGGCATCCATTCTGATACCGTCAAAATGATAGGTATCCAGCCAGAACGCTGCACAGGATGTCAGATAGCTTCTGACATCGCCTTTGGAAAGGTTGAAGTTATAGGAACCCCACTGGCTCTGATTGACATCCGAAGGCGGATACTCATACAAAGAAGTACCGTCAAAGCTGCCCAGCGAATAGTTATCTTTTACAAAGTGAACAAATGCAAAGTCAATAATGACACCGATTTGATTCTGATGGCATACATCAACGAATTTCATCAGCTGTTCGGGAGTGCCGTATCTTGAAGTAGCACTGTAATACTGTGATACCTGATAGCCCCATGAACCGTCAAAGGGATATTCTGCCAGAGGCATAACTTCTACATGAGTATAGTTGTTTTCTTTCAGATATTTCACCAGTTCATAACCGACCTCGTCATAGCGGAACCACTGTGCACCGCCATCCTCTTCTGTCTTGCCAAAGGGTTTCCTCCAGGAACCCATGTGCATTTCATAGATATTCATCGGTTTGTCGTAGCACTTGGAACGGTTTTTCATCCATTTTTCATCATGGAATGTGTCCTTGGATATTCTTGTGACAATAGAAGCCGTATTCGGTCTGAGTTCGCTGTGGAACGCATACGGATCCGCTTTATCCACCACATTGCCGCCCTGCTGGTACACTCTGAATTTATACAGTTGTCCCACTCTTGCCTCGGGAATACACAGTTCATACACCGTACTGTTGACTTTATTCATTTTGTGATTCCAGCCGTTCCAGCCGTTAAAATCACCGATTACCTCTATCTGCCATGCAGACGGGGCATACACTCTGAAAACAACACCCGAATCATCGTCATCCGATATCGGATGAGCTCCGAAATACTCATACGCATTGGTTGACTCGCCACGATAAAATTCATCCATTGAAAAAGTTGCCATCTTCTCATCTCCATTGATTTGATAATCATATTTTAAAATATTTTCACTGCAAAGTCATTAGACATATCTTTGACTTTGTCAGGAAGCATTTCCCTTGAATTGCTTATACAGTGACAGAGCAAGAAAAATATTTCCTCTGGCTTTCACCTTACCGGTAGTAAATGCCTTAAACGGATCCAGTTCTTTGTACAGAAGCTGCTCTGCTGTTTCAAACGACATTCTCACCGTTACATCGGTACCGCCGTGCTGTACCGGTTCAATGATTTTCTGACCGTCTATATAGGCTGCATACACATAGTGTTCCTGCTCGTCCGTCAGACAAAATTCTGCCGAAAAATCCTTGTCGATTTTAGACAGATCCGCTTCCAAAAATTTATGTTTGATCATCTCATAGCTTTCGTCAAATGTCATTACTTTCATCCTTTTTCCAAAAAATTCTTGGTTTATTATAACACAGTTTTTCATTTGATATTTTCTTTTTAAGAATTATATTTGATTATTTTTTGACATTTTATACATTTTTATTTTGCTTTGAGGGCAAATAGAAGAAATTTTTCATAATTATTCATTTCAGTCTTGACAAGCAGCAAAATCTTTGCTATAATAATCAAGCACTCGCGGATATGGCGGAATTGGCAGA
>DEFH01000028.1:22539-28872 GCA_002350705.1 Ruminococcaceae bacterium UBA2857 | reverse complement strand
CATGCAGGTTCAAGTCCTGTTATCCGCACCAGATGGATATCCATGACCGGTCGTCATGGATATTTTTTTATTTTCTTTTCAGCGTACACAAAAAAGCGACTGTTTTTTCAGAACAGCCGCTTTTATTTTATTGCTTGTCATCCTGCGTGTTTTCCGAAAGGAACTCTTCAAAATAATCCACTGCATCAATTTTTTCATTATCAGCCGTGCCGTTGGAAAGAAAATTCAGATAGTCATCTGTACCATATACTTCTTCTTCCATAGAAATTCCCGAACCGTCACACACATCAAAATTCTGCGGATGATTCCGTTTTGTTTTCTTGTCTTTCACGGTCATCACTCTCCTTTTCAAAGAGTATGCCCCCAACAAAACATTTCAATTCCTGCTGTACATATTTTCCAGATCTTTCAGATTATAGGGTGTCTGCTGATATACATAATAATTCAGCCAGTTGGAATACAGAATCGTTGCATAGCTTCTCCATGTCAGATTCGGCAAGGCTCTCGGATCGTTGCCCGGAAAATAATTATACGGTATTTCCGGATTCAAGCCCTTGTTTTTGTCACGGAAATATTCATTATAAAGTGTATTTCTGTCATACTCAGCGTGTCCGAATACAAAAAACTGTCTGCCGTTCTTCTTTGCCACAATCGACACGCCGGCAATATTGGAAGAGGCAAGAATCTCCAGATCATCATGCTGACGAATATCGGAACGGTGTACTCCTGTATAGCGTGAGTGCGGCATGAGAATCTTATCGTCAAAACCTCTCATCAGCGGGTGAAAAATATTATTGATACGGTGAATATACACGCCTGACAGCTTTTCCGGCAGTCGGTATTTCTGAATTCCATAGTGATGGTACATTGCCGCCTGTGCTCCCCAGCAGATGTGCATGGTACTGTACACATTTTTAACAGACCAGTCCATAATCTCACAAAGTTCCTCCCAGTAATCCACCTCTTCATAAGGCAGTAACTCTACAGGTGCTCCTGTGATAATCATACCGTCAAAATACTGCTCTTTGATCCGGTCAAACGTCTTGTAAAATGCAGTCAGGTGGTCGGAAGAAACATTTTTTGACCGGTGCGTTGCCATTTGTACCAGTTCCACATCCACCTGCAACGGCGAGTTGCCCAGAAGCCGCAGAAGCTGTGTTTCTGTTTCGATTTTGGTAGGCATCAGGTTGACAATCGCAATTTTCAGCGGACGAATATCCTGCGTCATGGCTCTGTCATTGGTCATGACAAAAATATTTTCTGCTTCCAGTGTCTTTTGTGCCGGCAGACCGTCCGGTATCTTGATAGGCATTAGGCAATACACTTCTTTCCTGTTTAATCATTCGTTGAGCATTATAGCACAATCCCCCCTTAAATTCAAGTAGTCCTTTTTTTGCTGTCACGCAATTTTCGGGACAGCAGGAAAAATTTTCAAATAGTACTTGATTTTTTCAGCAAAAGAGTATACAATAGTTTTTAGCACTCAGGGAAAGAGAGTGCTAAAATCAGACTACTCTTAATAAACATTGCTTAAAGGAGGCAATATTTGATGACTATTAAACCATTGTTGGACAGAGTCGTTGTAAAGGCTGAGGAAGCAGAGGAAACTACAAAAAGCGGTATCGTACTGACTGCCGCATCACAGGAAAAACCCCAGTTTGCTACTGTTGTTGCAGTAGGTCCGGGCGGCATGGTTGACGGTAAGGAAGTCACCATGTATGTCAATGTAGGCGATAAAGTTATCACCAGCAAGTATTCCGGTACAGAAGTGAAACTTGACGGTGAGGAATTTACTATCGTCCGTCAGTCAGATATTCTGGCTGTTGTCGAATAATCAAAAATCGGAGGTAATGGCATTATGGCAAAGCAGATTATATATGGTGAAGAAGCAAGAAAGGCTCTTTCAAAGGGCATTGATCAGCTTGCTGATACAGTCAAAATCACACTCGGTCCCAAGGGAAGAAATGTTGTACTCGACAAAAAATTCGGTGCTCCCCTTATCACAAACGACGGTGTGACAATCGCTAAGGAAATCGAACTCGATGACGCTTTTGAAAACATGGGGGCTCAGCTCGTCAAAGAAGTTTCCATCAAGACAAATGATGTTGCCGGTGACGGTACTACAACCGCTACACTTCTGGCTCAGGCTCTCATCCGTGAGGGTATGAAAAACGTCACGGCAGGTGCCAATCCCATGATTCTCAAAAAGGGTATCAGCAAAGCTGTTGATGTATCCGTTGAGGCTCTCAAGGCTAATTCCAAGCAGGTAGAAGGCTCTAAAGATATCGCAAGAGTTGCTACCATTTCTGCCGCTGATGAGTTTATCGGCAACCTGATTGCCGAGGCTATGGAAAAGGTTGGCAATGACGGTGTTATCACGGTAGAAGAATCCAAAACTGCCGAAACTTATTCAGAGGTCGTTGAAGGTATGATGTTTGACAGAGGCTACATCACGCCTTATATGTGTACCGATACCGACAAAATGGAAGCTGTCATTGATGACGCTTACATCCTTATCACAGACAAGAAAATTTCCAATATTCAGGAAATTCTTCCTCTTCTCGAAGAAATCGTTAAATCCGGCAAGAAACTTGTTATCATTGCCGAGGACATCGAGGGCGAGGCTCTCACAACCCTGATTCTCAACAAACTGCGTGGTACATTCACTTGTGTCGGTGTCAAGGCTCCCGGCTTTGGCGACAGAAGAAAAGAAATGCTCCGTGACATTGCCGTTCTCACAGGCGGTCAGGTCATTTCTTCCGAAGTAGGTCTTGAACTCAAAGATACTACAATGGATCAGCTTGGTCATGCCCGTCAGGTAAAGGTTGACAAGGAAAATACCATCATTGTTGACGGTTCGGGCGACCAGGGTGAAATCAAAGCAAGAGTTTCTCAAATTCGTGCCCAGATCGAAACTTCTACCTCTGACTTTGACAGAGAAAAGCTTCAGGAACGTCTGGCAAAACTTGCCGGCGGTGTAGCCGTTATCAAAGTCGGTGCTGCCACCGAAATTGAAATGAAAGAAAAGAAACTCCGCATCGAAGATGCTCTCGCTGCTACTAAAGCTGCTGTGGAAGAGGGTATCGTTGCAGGCGGCGGTACAGCTCTCCTGAACACGGCTGACGCTGTAAAAGCACTCGTTGACTCTCTTGAGGGTGACGAAAAAACAGGTGCCAAAATCGTCCTCAAAGCACTGGAAGAGCCTGTTCGTCAGATCGCTGCCAATGCAGGTTTGGAAGGTTCTGTTATCGTTGACAAGATCATGTCTGCCGATAAAGTAGGCTTTGGTTTCAATGCTCTGACAGAAGAATATACCGACATGATGGACAGCGGTATCGTTGATCCTACCAAGGTAACTCGTTCCGCTCTCCAGAATGCCGCTTCCGTTGCAGGCATGGTTCTGACAACAGAATCCCTTGTTGCCGACATCAAAGAACCCGCTCCGGCTGTTCCTGCCGCTGATCCTTCTATGGGCGGTATGTATTAATTAAAAATTGAAATTTGAAAATTAAAAAAAACGGCTTTCCGTGATAATGCGGAAAGCTGTTTTTGCGTTGCATGACAAAAAAATCTTGTGCAAAATCCCCCATATGTGATACAATAACAGACAAATCATATTTTTTAAGGAGCAAATATAATTGGAACTAACAGATTATAAAAAACAGCATGAACTTGACAGAATAGAGCAAAAATTGGCACCGCTTGTCAAACGAAAGGACAGGGCTTGGATTGAGGTTTACAGACTGCTGGATATTGTTGAAGAAGAAGAACTTTACAGTGTCTCCTACAAAAGCTACACCGCATGGCTGAGAGATTTTGCTGCCCGTACCAATGTGACAGTCTCGCTTTTATGGAAAAAGAAAAAAGCAGGCAGATTTTATACCAGCTATATGGAAGAAAGAAAATATCAGAACAAACCTTATATTCCTATGGATGAACTTACCATGGATCCCGAAGTCATTGTTATGATCGAAAAAATTACCGCCGGCAATCTTGCCGAGGCTCATAAAATGATCGGAAGAAGTCTCAACGGAGAAATGAAACGAAGCGATTTGAAAACCCTCTGGGAGTCTGAAAAAAAAGAACGTGCCAAAAAAGGTATTCCTATTCAGAGAGCAAATGCCTATGACAAGGATTATTTTACGGAACTGGCTTATGCGGGATATGCTTCTAAAAATGCCACCAACATTGATATTCTGACCGCCCTTTGCAATGAGAAATGGATGTCCGGCCTTTACCGCCACAAAGAAAACAGAAAATATCGTCTGCTGACAGAGTTTTCTGTGATTGCCGATAAAGCGGAAACAGATTATATTGTCGTGGAAAACTATACCACTGACCGGAAACAAACCTTCTTTCATCTTCATTCCATTAAAATCATCTGTGAAAAGGAAGAGCTTGAACGGGAAATCGAACTGAAAGCCTTTCCCGAATACATGGATTATTACTGGCTTGCCGTACCAATTGAATTCAGTGAATACGCCTATGATTTCATAGAATCTCATGAGCATATCGGTCTGATTTTCTATGATGAAAATATTCAAGGGGCATTTATCGACACTCCTGCCGTCAAGGCGGCAAACTTTGGTCGGAAACGGCAGAACACACTCGATTCCGTTATTTATTATCTTTTGTGATTTTATATTGCAATCTAAAAACGCTTATGCTATAATAACAAAAAATCAACTCAAGGAGGAAGAATATGAACCACCGTTTTCACTTCGGCAAAAAAATTCTGACCGCACTCACACTTTCCGCCGCATTGCTGGTGACAGCCATGCCGGCAACAGCCGTTGATATTCCGGAAGATGAGCCGCTGAATATCCTGGCAGACAACAATCTCCCTGTTGTATATCTTAACATTGACGAAACTGCCGAAGGTTTCGGCACCATCGAGGAAATGAACAACAGTACAGACCACTCTGTCAAATGTACAGGCACTGTCAGAATAGATGTCCCTGACGGCTACACGGGTGATTACAGTGACACTGTTCTCACAGACACCGAAGAGATGCCGTTGGATTTTGTCCGTGGCAGAGGCAATTTCACATGGCGTTTTGCCGACAAAAAGCCTTACAAGCTGAAATTTGAAAAGAAAGAAAGTCTGCTCGGCATGGGCAAAAACAAGCACTGGGCACTGCTTGCCAACCGCTTTGACGGCAGTATGCTCAGAAACAGACTCGTCAGCTATATCGGTACACAGCTCGGTCTGGCATATACGCCAAAAATGCTCCCTGTTGACCTCGTTATCAACGGAGAATATGCAGGCAGTTATTATCTGGCTGAAACCGTCAGAATCGGCAAGAACAGAGTCAACATTGATGAACTGACCGCAGAGGATAACGAAGAACCAAACATTACAGGCGGTTATCTGCTGGCATTGAAACCGTTTTTCTTTGAAAAGCCCGTACCATCGGAAAATACACTGAATACCCCTCAGGGTATGACTTTCTGGTATGAAGATCCCGTTTTCTACTCCGAAGACGAAGATGAAACTCTCGGTACACCCGAACAAAAAAATTACATAGAAAACTATCTCGAACAAACGGAAAAAGCTATTTTCAGTGATGATTTCACAGATGAAAAAGGCATTTCCTATACGGATTATATGGATATACAGTCAGCGGTTGATTATTGGTGGGTGCAGGAATTTGTCATCAACAGTGACGCTTTCACCACCTCCAGCAATTACCTTTATAAAGAACGTGACGGCAAATTATACTGGGGACCTCTCTGGGATTTTGATTATTCCATGGGATTTCTTGAAACGGAAACAGAAGGTTTCAATCAGGCATACACACCTTGGCTGAGCCGTCTCAGAGGCTATGAGCCAAACTATCAGCAGCTTTTGAAAGAGCGTTGGAAAATGCTCGATTCTATTATTACGGATATGCTCAAAGAGGGCGGTATTTTTGACCAATATGTCAGCGAGCTGGAAAAATCCGCCAAAGATGACTTTGACAAATGGGGCAGCCCTTCAGCTCACCGCACCATACTGGAATTTAAACAGGAAGTCGAACTGTTAAGAACATGGCTCACGGAAAGACAAGCCTGGATCAATGAAAATATGGATTCACAGTTGACCCATGCCTATGTAACCGTTACCTTCAAGGCTGATGATGAAATTGTCGATACCTACACAATAGCAGGCGGTTCCTGTATTCCTCATTTCCCCGTATTACCCGATTCCCAACAAAGAACTTTCATGGGTTGGGAAGATGAAAACGGTAAAACTTATGATTCTCAGGAACCTGTCCTGAACGATACCGTTCTTGTTCCCTATTATTATGAACACACTCCCGAAGAATCGGAAGAGCCTGAAATTTCCGAAGA
>DEFH01000028.1:0-22424 GCA_002350705.1 Ruminococcaceae bacterium UBA2857 | reverse complement strand
CCGAAGTTTCCGAAGAACCCGAAATTTCCGAAGAGCCCGAAGTTTCCGAAATATCCGAAATTTCTCAGACATCAGAGGTTTCCAAAACACCCCAACCATCCAAAGTATCAGAGGTTTCGCAAACCTCTCGGACATCCGTCCCACCACAAAACAGTCGCAATCAATCTTCACAATCCGTCAACACTGCACCAAGCACAGGCGATACGACCGCTCTCCCCGTATTGTTCCTGACAACTGCTCTCTCCCTGTCTGCCATTGTATCATTCAAAAAAAGAAAATCCTGATATGAAAAAGTGTGTGAGCTCTGACAGAAAAATCAGGCTTGCACACTTTTAATTTTCAATTTCTAATTGACATCCGTCGGATTATAGGCTAAAATAATGGTATTAATTAAAGGGGTGGTTTTCATGAAAAAAGTAGCAGTGATTATGGGCAGCGACAGCGATTTTCCTATCGTTTCCGGTGCCGTTAAAACTTTGAAAGAGTATGGTGTGCCGTTTGAAGTGCATATCATGTCTGCTCACAGAACTCCCGAAAAGGCCGCTGAATTCTCTGCCAACGCCAAAGAAAACGGTTTTGGTGTCATTATCGCAGCCGCAGGCAAGGCAGCTCATCTGGCAGGTGTCCTCGCTGCTCACACAACGATTCCCGTTATCGGTATTCCCATCAAGTCCTCTACTCTTGACGGACTGGATGCTCTTCTGGCAACCGTTCAGATGCCCAAGGGAATCCCTGTTGCTACCGTAGCAATAGATGGTGCTGACAATGCCGCTATCCTTGCTGTGCAGATGCTTGCACTTTCCGATGACGCTCTCGCTGAAAAACTCGCTCAGGATAAAATGAAAATGAAAGACGGTGTCGCTAAAAAAGATGCCGCTATTCAGGAAAAAGTCGCTGAGCTGTAAAAGTTTTTGTGACAACAACGTGAAAAAAGGGAATTGAGGGTGAATTATGTCAGAATTGCGTGATGAATGTGGTGTGTTCGGCATATTCAGCAAGGATGAAGTGCTGAATATCGTTGAGGAAACCTATCTTGCACTGTACGCACTCCAGCACAGAGGAGAAGTAGGTGCAGGTATCGCTGTTAATAACAACGGCAAAATTGTGCATTACAAGGATTTCGGTGTCATTCCCGAAGCTCTGCCCGAAAAAGAGCTGGCAAGACTCAAAAACGGTCAGATCGCTCTCGGTCATGTCAAGTATTCTTCCAATGAACAGGTGGATCATGCCAATCTTGCTCCCCTTGTAATGAGTTATATCAAAGGTCAGCTCGCATTGTGCATGAACGGTGCTTTGACCAACTACCATGAATTGCAGGCAAGCCTTAACAAAGAGGCGGCTATCTTTCAGTCTAACGGGGATACGGAAATTATTGCCTATCTTATCGCAAGGGCAAGAATCCATGCAGGCACCATTGAGGAAGCTGTACAAACGGCTGTCCGTGAAATCAAAGGAGCTTATGCCGTTGTACTGATGTCACCGAGCAAATTGATCGGTGTACGTGATCCGCTGGGTGTCAGACCGCTTTGTATCGGAAAAATCAAGGGAAACTATGTTCTCACATCGGAATCCTGTGTATTTGACAGCATGGGCGGTGAATTTATCCGTGATGTTCAACCCGGTGAAATGATTGTTATTGACAGTGACGGTCTGCACAGTCACACGGAAATGTGCGGCGGCAAATCCGCCTGCTGTATCTTTGAGTATGTATTTTTTTCGAGACCGGACAGTGTGCTTGACGGTGTTTCTGTAGACCTTGCCAGACAGCGTGCCGGAAAAATCCTTGCCAGAGAATATCCTGTTGAGGCGGATATTGTATGCGGTGTGCCTGACTGCGGCAGAAGTGCCGCCATCGGCTATGCGATGGAATCGGGCATTCCCTATGCAACAGGTCTTATCAAAAACAAGTATCTCGGAAGGGCTTTCAGAAACAGAAAAAATCATTCCGAATACCTTATGAGAATCAAACTCAACGCTCTCAAACACAATGTAGAGGGTAAAAGAGTCGTGGTTATTGATGACTCCATTCTCAAAGGAAAAACAAGCAGGCATATTGTTGAACTTTTAAGACGTGCCGGAGCAACGCAAGTGCATATGCGGATTGCCTCTCCCCCGTTTAAAAATCCGTGTTATCTGAACAGTGATACCACGGCAAAAGAAAATCTCATGGCAGCGTCTATGACGATTGAAGAAATGCGTCAGTATATGGGGGCGGATTCTCTGGGATTTTTGTCCGTTGACGCTCTCAGGGAAATTGTCAAGGAAAGCCGTCTTTCGATATGCGATGCCTGCTTTACGGGCAACTATCCGATTGACGTTTCGGACACGTCCAGAGATGACAAGTATTCTCAGAAATTTTAAATCAATACAGTGGAGGAAATCTGATGAAAAGTTACAGTGACAGCTACAAGGCAGCAGGCGTTGATGTTACGGCGGGTTACAGAGCCGTGGAACTCATGAAAGCCCATGTTGCCAGAACCATGACAAACGGTGTTCTTTCGGGTATCGGCGGTTTCGGCGGACTGTTTGAGCTTGACACGACAGGCATTCACAAGCCTGTACTGGTATCGGGTACAGACGGCGTCGGCACGAAAATCAAAATCGCCTTTTTGCTGGACAAGCATGATACAGTCGGTATCGACTGCGTGGCAATGTGCGTCAATGACATTATCTGCTGTGGTGCAAAACCCCTGTTTTTCCTTGATTATATTGCCATCGGCAAGAATTATCCCGAAAAAGTCGCTCAAATCGTATCAGGTGTGGCAGAGGGCTGTGTACAGAGCGGCTGTGCCCTGATCGGCGGCGAAACTGCCGAACATCCCGGACTCATGCCCGAAGATGAATATGATTTAGCCGGATTTTCCGTCGGTATCGTGGACAAAGACAAGATTCTCAATCCCGATACACAAAAAGCCGGGGATGTTATGATTGCCATCAAATCCAGCGGTGTTCATTCCAACGGTTTTTCCCTCGTCAGAAAAGTATTTGACATCAGTGAAAAGACTGTCGGAAAATATTATGATGAGCTGGGTGCTACTCTCGGTGAAACACTCCTTACTCCGACAAGAATCTATGTCAAGCCTGTTCTGGCATTGCTTGACAGTGTGAATGTCAAAAGTATTTCTCATATCACAGGCGGCGGCTTCTACGAAAATATCCCTCGTTCTCTGCCGAAAAATCTTTCCGCATACATTAAAAAGAGTGATGTCCGGATTCTTCCGATATTCGATTTGATTGCAAAAGTCGGCAATGTTCCCGAACATGATATGTTCAATACCTATAATATGGGTGTGGGAATGACAGTTGTCGTCAGTGCCGCTGATGCCGACAAAGCTGTGGAAGTACTCAAAGCCAACGGTGAGGATGCCTATATCCTCGGTGAACTCGTTGAAAGCGATGAAGGAGTCATCATTGATTAATGCATAATGCACAATGCGTCTGCGTGTGCGGAAATATGTGATAAAAAGGACGGTTTTAATCAATGAAAAATATTGTAGTGCTTGTATCGGGCGGCGGAACGAATTTACAGGCTTTGATTGACGCTCAGGAAAGCGGCTTGATCCGCAACGGAAAAATTACTTGTGTGATTTCTTCAAAGGCTGACGCTTATGCCCTTGAAAGAGCCAAAAAGCATGGCATTAAAACAAGAATCCTTATCAGAAAGGATTATCCCGATGTGACGGAATACAGTCGGGATATGTTAAAGGCACTTGAAGAAGAAAAAGCCGATCTGGTCGTCTATGCAGGATTTATGACCATTCTGGATGAGCTTGTCACAAAGGCAATGCCCAATAAAATGATGAATGTCCATCCTGCATTGATCCCGTCATTCTGCGGCAAGGGCTATTATGGTCTGAGAGTGCATGAAGAAGCACTTGCAAAAGGTGTAAAGCTGACAGGAGCAACGGTGCATTTTGTCACGGAAGTATGTGACGGAGGTCCCATTATCCTCCAGAAAGCCGTTGAAGTGCATGATGATGACACGCCCGAAATTCTCCAGAGAAGAGTTATGGAACAGGCTGAATGGAAAATCTTACCGCAGGCCGTTTCCCTGTTCTGTGAGGACAGGCTCGAAGTCAAAGACAATAAAGTTTATGTGAGGTAATGACAATGGTAGATTTGAAAAAGGAAATTTCCTCGACAACCTATCCCGGCAGAGGAATTATTATCGGCAAAAGTGCTGACGGCAAAAATGCCGTTATCGGTTATTTTATCATGGGCAGAAGCGAAAACAGCCGCAACAGAGTTTTTGTGGCTGAGGGAAAAGACCTCAAAACACAGGCTTTTGATCCTTCCAAGCTGGTTGATCCGTCACTGATTATCTATGCCCCCGTAAGAACCCTTGAAAATGCAACGATTGTCACCAACGGCGACCAGACCGATACCGCAAGAGACTTCATTTTAGAGGGCAAATCCTTTGAAGACGCTTTGAGAACCCGTACCTTTGAGCCCGATCCCCCTAACTTTACTCCCAGAATTTCAGGTATACTGGAATTTGCAAATGGTGATTTCTCTTATAAAATGTCTATCTTAAAGAGCAACTGCGGCAGAGAAAATTCTGCATTGAGATTTTTCTATGAGTATGCACAGCCCGTTGCAGGTGAGGGACACTTCATTCATACTTACAAGTGTGACGGTAATCCTATCCCCTCGTTTGAAGGTGAACCTACACTCGTGAATATCGAGGGTGATATTGATGAGTTTACCAATCATATATGGAACTCTCTCAACGAGGATAACAAAGTCTCTCTCTATACAAGATTTGTCAGTCTCGAAACAGGCGAATTCACAGACAGAATCGTTAATAAAAATCAGTAATCGGAGGAATCGACAATGGCTAATGAACTCGAATTAAAATACGGCTGCAACCCTAATCAGAAACCATCCAGAATCTATATGCATGACGGCACGGAACTGCCTGTCACTGTCCTGAACGGCAGACCGGGCTATATCAATTTTCTTGACGCTTTCAACAGCTGGCAGCTGGTATGTGAGCTGAAAGCGGCAACAGGACTCCCTGCGGCTGCTTCTTTCAAGCACGTCAGCCCTGCGGGTGCTGCTGTGGCAACGGAACTTTCCGACACACTCAAGAAAATCTATTTTGTGGATGATTTAGAGTTGTCTCCTATCGCCAGTGCTTACGCCAAGGCAAGAGGTGCTGACAGAATGTCCTCTTACGGTGACTGGGTAGCCCTCTCCGATACCTGCGACAAGCAGACCGCACTTCTTCTGCAAAGAGAAGTTTCGGACGGCATTATTGCTCCCGACTATACGGACGAGGCTCTGGAAATTCTCAAAACAAAGCGTAAGGGTACTTACAATGTTGTTAAAATCGATACAAATTATGTGCCTGCTGCAATCGAGCGTAAACAGGTTTACGGCATCACTTTCGAGCAGGGCAGAAACACTCTCAAAATTGATGAGGATATGCTCAAAAATATTGTTACCGAAAACAAAGACCTTCCCGAAAGTGCAAAAAGAGATTTGATTGTCGCTTTGATTACGCTGAAATATACGCAGTCCAATTCCGTCTGCTATGCAAAAGACGGTCAGGCGATCGGTGTGGGTGCCGGACAACAGTCCAGAATCCACTGCACAAGACTTGCAGGAAACAAGGCGGATATATGGTATCTGCGTCAGTGTCCGAAAGTATTGGCTCTGCCTTTCAAAGACACCATCCGTCGTCCTGACAGAGACAATACGATTGATGTCTATATTTCGGATGACTATGAAGACGTACTCGCAGACGGTGTATGGGAGCAGTTCTTCACAGTAAAGCCGGAGCCTCTCACCAAAAAGGAAAAGAAAGCATGGCTGGCTACTCTTGACGGTGTTTCACTTGGTTCAGACGCATTCTTCCCGTTCGGCGATAACATAGAGAGAGCGAAAAGAAGCGGTGTACAGTATATTGCACAGCCCGGCGGCTCTATCCGTGACGATAATGTTATCGACACCTGTAACAAATATAACATGACAATGGCATTTACAGGCATCCGCCTGTTCCACCATTGATGGAGGGGTGTCTATGAGAATCCTTGTAATCGGAAGCGGCGGACGTGAACACGCCATTATCAGAAAATTAAAGGAAAGTCCCAAGGTGGACAAAATTTATGCCGCCCCCGGCAATGGCGGTATCTCCCAAGATGCCGAATGTATCAATATCAGTGCCATGGACAAAGAGGGCATTGTGGCATTTTCAAAGGAAAATGCAGTGGATTTAGTATTTGTTGCCCCTGACGATCCGCTGGCAGACGGAATGGTTGATACTCTCACTGCCAACGGTATCCGTGCATTCGGTCCGAGAGCCAATGCCGCTGTCATTGAAAGCAGTAAAGTCTTTTCCAAGAACCTCATGAAAAAATATCATATTCCTACCGCAGAATATGAAGTGTTTGATGATCCGGCAAAAGCTGTCGCATATATCGAAAACAGAGGGCATTTCCCCGTTGTCGTAAAGGCCGACGGTCTCGCACTCGGTAAGGGTGTCATTATTGCCAAAACACTTACCGAAGCCAAAGCCGCTGTCAAGGAAATCATGGAAGACAAAAAATTCGGCGATTCCGGCAACCATGTTGTCATTGAGGAATTTCTGACAGGTCCCGAAGTTTCCGTGCTGGCTTTCACAGACGGTATCGCCTTGAAACCAATGGTTTCTTCCAAAGACCACAAGAGAGCCTATGACAATGACGAAGGTTTGAATACCGGCGGTATGGGTACCATCAGCCCTAATCCGTACTATACGGATGAAATTGCCGATATTTGCATGAAAACTATTTTTGAGCCGACGGTTGCCGCTATGAACAGCGAAAACAGAACTTTCAAAGGCTGTCTGTATTTCGGCTTGATGATTACGCCCGACGGCCCGAAAGTCATTGAATACAACGCACGTTTCGGTGATCCCGAAACACAGGTGGTTCTGCCGAGACTAAAAACAGATCTGGTTGATATTATCGAGGCCGTCATTGACGAAAGACTGTCACACATCGATATCAAATGGAGTGACGAAGCAACCGCTTGTGTTGTCATGGCATCGGGCGGCTATCCGCTGGCATACAAGAAAGGGCTGGAAATTACAGGTCTTGATGAAAACGGTCAGGCCGACGGTGTGGAAGTGTTCCATGCAGGCACCAAATGGGAACACGGCAAATTCCTGACAAACGGCGGCAGAGTGCTGGGTGTGACGGGCAAAGGAAAAACTCTTGACGAGGCACTGGAAAAAGCATACAGTGCCGTTAAAAAGATAAACTTTGAGAACGTGCATTACCGCACCGACATCGGCAAAACCAAATAAATTTTTTCTGAAAAGCAGTTGCCTTGTGTGACTGCTTTTTTGTATATTTTTGCGGATTTGTATGATTTTATTTGACATCCGTTTTTTTTGCAATATAATAGATGGTACGATTATTTTTTGAAAGAAGGTCACTTCCATGCCTGAATCCAATCATATTCCGCCCCTGTCCCAGCGTGAACAGGAACATTTGACATATCTGAGCGTGTATGAGCTTTTCAACGAAGCAAAAATCAAAAAAATCCGCTATAAACGCTTGGGTTGCCTGTTCATCCTTCTTTCGGGGCTGGTCTTTCTGATTCTGATGTTCAGTCTTGAAAGCAAAATCGAGTTCCTTGTTCTGTGGATCATTACCGTGATCTACTGTGTGGTTATCATGATACGTGCCGATTACAAATATGATTTATATAAAAATCTGCTCGGTATCTGTGATGAATTTGACCTGAGCGAACTCGACGACGAGGAAGGAGAAGAAGAATATGAATAATATTATCAGAATCTTTTTGAACGATCTGAAAACCATTTCACGCAATCTGATTGCCTTTATTGTCATTATCGGTATTTCCGCACTGCCTGCACTCTATGCATGGTTCAACATTGCCGCCAACTGGGATCCCTATGGTGCTACAAGCGGCATTGCCTTTGCCGTATGCTCCAAAGACAAGGGCTTCGCCTACAAAACACTTAATATCAATGCCGGCGACAAAATTATCGACAGTCTCAAAGCCAATGATAAAATGGGCTGGATTTTCGTGGATGAAACAACAGCCGTCAACGGTGTAAAAGACGGCACTTATTATGCGGCTGTCGTCATTCCCGAAAATTTCAGTGAAAATCTCTGCTCCGTCACAACAGGCAACTTCCGGAAAGCAGAACTGGAATACTATGTCAATGAAAAGAAAAATGCCATTGCTCCCAAAATTACCGACAAGGGCATTTCTACCATTGCCACAGAAGTAAAATCCACTTATGTCAGTACGATTACTTCCGTTGTCGCCTCTGCCCTGAATCTCACCGCTGACGAGCTCTCCGGCAACAAAGAGAAAGTCGTCTCTGATATTGACACATCTCTTAAAGATATTATCTCCGGTATTGACACGCTCAACGCCAGTGTGGACACTTTCAGCTCCACAACGGAAACGCTTGAAAACCTCATCAAAACCAATCAGATACTTCTGCCATCTGTTTCCGAAACGCTTTCCCGCTCTGCCCAACTGACACCCAATATCAAAAATTCTATCGAAACTACCCGTCAGGCTTCCCAAAAAATCTCCGATATGCTGGGTGAAATGATGGGCTCTCTCAGCACCATGCAAAAAAATGTCGGCAGCAGTGTCAATGATGCTCTCAGTCGTCTTGACACCAACACGGCTTCTGCTGCCAACACACTGGTCAGTGCTGCCGAAAGCTGTCAGCAAATGATTTCCGTCGGCAATGCTCTGACCAATATTCTACAGAATTTCGGAACAAATTTCGGTATCAATTCTTTCAGCACCGTCGGTTTGCTGAAAAATGCCGCTCTCCGTCAGCAGAATATCATCGACCTGCTTTACAATGCCGCTGACATGATCAGTTCCACCGGCTCTCTCCCCAAAAATATGCAGGACAATCTTAAACAGACAATTTCTCTGGCAAATGCCGAACTTGCAAGTCTCGGTCAGACATTTGCTCCCCTCAAAAGCTCTCTCAATACCACGATTGACAGTGTTTACAGCGTCCTTGACAGTGCTTCCGGACTGCTCCAAATGATTAACGGTGATATTCCCGAACTCGATGAAACACTTGACAATACACAGGATACCCTCACTTCCATGAAAACAACTTTTGCCAACCTTAAAAAACTCCTCTCCAATGCCAAAACGCAGACACAGTCTCTCATGGATAAAGTGGATGACCTTGGCGGTGATACCGAACTGAAAGATCTGGTGATGAATATCGTACAGGAACCCGAAAGTCTCGGAGAATTCATGGCAGAGCCTGTCGCTACCAATACCCACTCGATTCATGCGGTCAAAAATTACGGCTCCGGTATGGCTCCTTTTTATACTTCCCTGAGTTTCTGGGTAGGCGGCACGATTCTCATTGCCATCCTCCGCACAGAGCCTACCAAAAAACAACTCCGCCTTCTTAACAATCCCACTCACGTTCAGCAGTATTTCGGACGCTATCTGATTTTCTTCCTTGTCGGACAAATACAGGCTTTTATCACCTCTCTCGGAGATATTTTCTTCTTACAGGTACAGTATGACAATCCTTTTCTGTTTGTTGCGGCAAGCCTGATTTCCAGTTTTGTATATACGCTCTTTATCTACTCCCTGACAATTGCTTTCAATGTTGTCGGAAAAGCTCTTGTCATTATCACACTGGTCATTCAGATTGCCGGTGCAGGCGGTACGTTCCCTGTGGAAGTCCTGCCAAAACCGTTCCGGGCTGTTTCACCTTATCTGCCGTTCCATTACAGCATTGATGCCCTGCGTGAAGCTGTCACGGAACCCGATATAGCTTCTTTCCTGCAGTGCATTTTACAGTTGCTGGCATTTGTGCCTGTGGCACTGTTTATAGGACTTGTCCTCAGAAAGCCCTGCATGAAAATCATTGAATTCCTCGAAAAGCGTATCCATCAGACAGAACTCGTCGTATAGTATCTGACGGAAGAGCAGAGCCGAAAAAAGCTCCGCTCTTCTGTTTTTCTGTTAAAACAACAAAAATTTGTGTTGAAACATTTTGGAAACAATGGTATAATATGATAGTTAATATCTTATTTACCTGAAAGGAAAGAGTGAAATGCCCAGAGAAAATATCTACCGCACCCATTTCTGCGGTGAACTCCGAGAAAGCGATATCGGAAAAAATGTCAGAGTCGCAGGATGGGTCGAAAATATCCGTGACCATGGCGGTGTTATGTTTTTAGACGTACGTGACCATTACGGTGTTGTTCAGGTCGTTGTCCATGATGACGCACTCCTTGCCGATATCAACAGAGAATGTACCGTTTCCGTCAGCGGAAACGTCACCAAACGTGATGAAGATACAGTCAATCCCAAAATTGCCACAGGTACTGTTGAAATCCATTCCGAAAGCATCACCGTTTTAGGAAAATCCCTCGCCAATCTCCCCTTTGAAGTCCAGACTTCCAGAGAAGTCAAAGAGGATGTCCGTCTCAAATACAGATTCCTTGACCTGCGTAACAAAAAAGTTCATGACAATATCGTGATGAGAGCCAATCTGATTTCTTTCCTCCGTCAGAAAATGACGGAAATGGGATTCCTTGAGATACAGACACCGATTCTGTCCTGCTCCTCTCCCGAAGGGGCAAGAGACTATCTCATTCCCAGCAGAAAACACAAGGGAATGTTCTATGCTCTGCCGCAGGCTCCCCAGATTTTTAAACAGCTTCTGATGGTGTCCGGCTTTGACAAGTATTTCCAGATTGCTCCCTGCTTCCGTGATGAAGATGCAAGGGCTGACCGTTCTCCCGGTGAATTCTATCAGCTTGACTTTGAAATGGCTTTCGCCGAACAGGATGATGTGTTTGCTGCTGCCGAAGAAATTCTTTATGCGACTTTCCAAAAATTCTCCAATAAAGAAGTCTCCAAGCCGCCTTTCAGAAGAATTCCCTTTGCGGAAGCGATGCTGACTTACGGTTCCGACAAGCCCGATCTGCGTAACCCTCTCCTCATTAAAGACATCTCTCCCATGTTCGAGGAAACAGACTTTGCTCCTTTCAGAAAGAAAACGGTCAGAAGCATCAATGTTCCTCATGCTGCCGCCCAGTCTAAAAAATGGTTCAAAAACATGGAAGAATTTGCCCTTTCCATCGGCATGAAAGGTCTGGGCTATGTCAAAGTCCGTGAAGATATGACGTTTGACGGTCCTATCGACAAGTTCCTCAAAGAAGGCGACCGTGAAAAACTCATTGCCATCAACGGCTCTCAGGCAGGTGACGTGATTTACTTTATCGCCGACAGCAAAGACCTTGCTCCCAAACTTGCCGGTCAGATTCGTACCGAGGTCGCCAAACGTCTCTCTCTCATTGATGAATCACGCTTTGAGCTCTGCTTTATCACAGACTTCCCCATGTATGAACTGGATGACAACGGCAAGGTTATCTTTACACACAATCCGTTCTCTATGCCGCAGGGCGGTATGCAGGCTCTGCTCGAAAAAGATCCCACAGAGATCCTTGCTTACCAGTATGACATTGTATGCAACGGCGTTGAACTTTCTTCGGGTGCCGTCAGAAACCATGACCTTGACATTATGATCAAAGCCTTTGAAATTGCCGGCTATTCCAAAGAGGAACTCCGGAATAAATTTAAATCTCTCTACAATGCGTTCCAGTATGGTGCTCCTCCTCATGCCGGCATGGCTCCCGGTGTGGACAGAATGTTAATGCTCCTCGCTGAAGAAGAAAATATCCGTGAAGTCATTGCATTCCCCATGAACAGCAATGCCCAGGATCTGCTTTTAGGCTCCCCGACGGAAGTCACCGAGCAGCAGCTTCGTGAAGTGCATATCAAAATCAGATAAATATATCCGCTTAAACAGTGATAAGGAGGTTTAAAAAATGTGTTCTGCTGTGAAAAGACTCTCTTCCCTGATAATGGTACTGTTCCTGATGCTGAGCTGCTTTTGCGTCAGCGTTTCTGCCGAAGAAGAGGAAACCGAGGATCAGGAAAACGGTCAAATGAATCTGGATGTGGTATTTGTTGTGGACTCCAGCGGCTCTATGGCGGAAGCCGATCCTAACAGAGTGGCTGTGGATGCCTTTAATCTGTTTGTTGACTTATGCGACGCTTCCTGCGGTGTCGGCTATACCGTATACAGCGAACAAATCAAGGATTCTCAGGATATTGCTCTCCTCGATAAAAATCAACTTTCCTCTCTCAAAAACAAAATGTCACAGATCAATCGGAATCCCGCCGGTGATACCGATATTGCTTTAGGTCTGACAACCGCTATGAATATCCACAAAAACAACAAAAACAGAGATTCCAACAGAAGAAAACTGATTATCCTCCTCAGCGATGGCAACACCCATCTGATCAGCGGCCCCAGAACCGTTGAGGATTCTCAGAAAGAACTGGACGCTACTTTAAGAGAACTCAAAAGAACCAAAATTCCTGTTTATGCTATCGGTCTGAATTATGACGGCACCCTTGACAAACAGGAAACTCAAAAAATCGCCTCCCAGACCAACGGCAAGGCTTTTGAAGCGAAAGCCTCCAATGAACTGCCTTCGATTATTGCCGATATTTTTGCGGATGTCTATGAAATCAAAGGCTCTCAGAAAACAATCGTTGACGGCAATGTGGCAATCAACATTCAGGACAAAAGCGTTTTCTATGTCAATATCATTATCCGAAGCCAGCTCAGTGCCAATGAACTCAATCCTGTTCTTACCTCACCAAAAAACGAAACGGTTGATCTTACCGGAACCGAAAATGTAAAAATGACCTCTACGGGAAGCTATATCCTCATTAAACTGATCTATCCGCAGGACGGAAAATGGAACCTCCATCTTGACAATGCTACCAATCAGAACTGTATCGTCACTCAAATGGACTTTTATTCCATCTTCATCAAACAGAATGTTCCCGTCTCTGCCGTTGCCGGACAAGCTGTCAGAATTACCGCTTCCCTGAACGACAACAACGGAATCGTACAGGACAGAGATCTGCTGGATACCATTACCATGCAGTCTTCTGTTACAACCTCTGACAAAACACAGAATGTACAGCTTACTCTCCAGCCCGACTTTACTTTTGCGGGAGAGTTTGTTCCCGACAGTACCGGTACCTATATCGTACAGACTACCGCTAAATCTCAGACTTTCCAAAAAGACAGTACGGAATTTGCTTTAAATGTCAAACGTTATTCGGATAAAGAACTGAATAATATCGCTCAGGGAAGCAATGATCTTAACAATCTTATGCCTGATACTTCTGCTCTCAGCCATTTTGAAGGCTCTCCGACGGTGATCATTTTCGTGATTATCGCTGTTCTGGTCGTTGTGACTGTCCTGATTTTCCTGTTTGCCAAACTCAAGGCGAGCAAGGATGCACAGGCTCTCTCCCTGCTACGGGCCGCTTCCGATAATCCGCCCATTGATGAAAAACCTGCTCCCCCTGCTCCTCCCATTGAAAGAGTCAAGGAAGGTCCCAAAGCTACCGATCCTGATTATGTTGATATTCCCCTCGTAGAACACGGCAGCCTTGAATCGCTCATCCGAAAAGGTCCCGATGATGCTTTCAATGCCAACTCCGATGACTACAAAGTGGATACTTCTCTGGAAGCTATCATTAAAAAAGGCCCCGACAACAACCTCGGTGTCGGCTCTGCTCCCCTGCCGGAAGAGGATTACTCCGAATTTGACAACTCTCACAATGAGGATTATCAGTCCGGTCACAGTCTTGCCGATATGATGGGGGATTTTGACGATGAACCGTCTGACGGTCTGGGATTTATCAAAAGAGATTAACCTCCTTCAAGAAAGGAATGAAATACTATGGTCACGAAAGACGAAATGATGAAAATTGCCATCCTTTCCAAGCTCTTTGTCGCCGAAGAGGATATGGACAAGCTCACAAAAGATATGTCTGAAATCATCTCCTTTGCCGATACCATTAACAATGCCTCTGATGAAGGCACGGATTTTGACAATATCAATAACCTTTCCAATGTACTGCGTGAGGACTGCGTTGTTCCCTCTCTCGACAGGGAGCAGATCCTTGCCAATGCCAAAGACAGTGATGACGGCTGTTTCCTCGTCAAGAATATTATGAAATAATCAGAGGTGAACCCACTCATGAGCGAAAGCAAAATCGCCCGGCTTCATGCCATGCTCCAAAACAAGGAAATTTCCTGTACGGAACTGACACAAGCCTATCTCGACGCCATTGAAAAAGATAACGCTGCTCTCAATGCATACGTTACCGCCACTCCCGAAACAGCTCTGAATACTGCCAAAGCTGTTGATGAAAAAATTGCTAAGGGAGAATCCCTCCATCTGTTAGAGGGTATTCCCATGACGCTCAAAGACAATATCTCTACCAACGGAATCCGTACTACCTGCTGTTCCAAAATTCTGGAAGACTATGTGCCGATTTATGACGCTTCCGTTTGGAAAATTCTCAAAAGCCGGAATGCCGTTCTTCTCGGTAAAACCAATATGGATGAATTTGCAATGGGTTCTTCCTGTGAGACTTCTTATTTTGGCGGTGCCAAAAACCCTCACAGCATTTCCCATGTAGCAGGCGGCAGCTCAGGCGGTGTTGCCTCTGCTGTAGGCGGCAATCTTGCCGTCTATGGTCTCGGTTCCGATACGGGCGGCTCTATCAGGCAGCCTGCCAGCTTCTGCGGCATTGTCGGTCTCAAACCAACCTATGGTGCCGTATCCCGTTTCGGTTTGATCGCCTATGCCTCCAGCTTTGACCAGATCGGTCCCATCACTGCCACTGTCGAAGATACCGCTATCGTATTTGATGCCGTTTCAGAATACGACACAATGGACTCTACCTCTCAGGGCAGAAAAGGAGAACCCGTCTGCAATACGCTTAAAAATGACATAAAGGGTATGAAAATCGGTATCGCCAAAGAATATTTTGACGGTGTCCGTGAGGACGTGAAACAGGCTGTTGAACAGGCAATTCGGGTTTATCAGTCTCTCGGAGCAGAAATCGTTTATTTTGACCTGCCTGCTTTGAAATATGCACTTCCCGTATATTACATACTCGCCTGTGCAGAAGCCTCTTCCAACCTCGGAAGATATGACGGTATCCGCTACGGCTACAAAGCCGATTCTTATTCCGATGTCAACGACATGATCAAAAAGACCAGAAGCAACGGCTTTGGTGAAGAAGTCAAAAGAAGAATCCTGCTCGGTACCTATGTACTCAGCTCAGGCTATTATGACGCTTACTATAAAAAGGCTCAGAATCTGCGTGGCACTATCGTCAAAGCCTTTAAAAATGCATTTGAAAGCTGTGATGTGATCCTCGCCCCCACCGTTCCGATGACGGCTTTTGAAAACGGTCACGCTGTCAGCGATCCTGTGGAAACCTATCTCACAGACATCTGCACCGTTCCCGTGAATATCTGCGGACTGCCTGCCGTTTCCGTACCGTGCGGCTGTGATGCAAAAGGACTGCCTATCGGTATGCAGCTTATTGGAAACAACTTCTCCGAAAGCAAAATCCTGAACGCTGCATGGCAGTATGAAAATGCAGCCAACCTCTTTAAACCCACCGATTTCGGTGTGAAACTTTGAGAAAGGAGTGGAACTATCATGAAATACGAATTAGTTGCCGGCTTTGAAACACACGTCGAGCTTGCTACCAATACCAAAATTTTCTGCTCCTGTACCACTCAGTTCGGCGGTGAACCCAATACGCACTGCTGTCCGATTTGTATCGGTCTGCCCGGCACTCTGCCGAAACTTAACGCCCGTGTTGTGGAATATGCCATTCGTGCAGGCCTGGCTACCAACTGCGAAATTGCCGAAATTTCCAAAATGGACAGAAAAAACTACTGCTATCCCGACTTACCCAAAGCCTATCAGATTTCTCAGTATGATATGCCTTTGTGCAAAAACGGTTTTATTCAGCTCTCCAACGGCAGAAAAATCCGTATCCTGCGTATCCATATTGAGGAAGATGCCGGTAAACTTGTACACAGTCACGGCAGTACTTTAGTTGACTATAACCGTGGCGGTGTTCCTCTGATTGAAATCGTTACGGAACCCGATTTCCGTTCCGTTGACGAGGCAAAGGAATATGTCGAAAGATTACAGTTGATCATGCGTTATATCGGTGTTTCCGACGCCAAAATGCAGGAAGGCTCCATGCGTTGTGATGTCAATATTTCTGTACGTCCCGAAGGCTCCGACAAACTCGGCACCAGAACCGAAATTAAAAACATGAACTCCATTACTTTCATTGCCAAGGCAATGGAATATGAATTCAACCGTCAGGTTGACCTCATTGAAAGCGGTGAAAAAGTCATTCAGGAAACTCTCCGTTATGATGATGTCAGCAATACAACTTCCAGTATGCGTGGCAAAGAGGATGCCAATGATTACCGTTATTTCCGTGATCCCGATCTGGTCACCATCCATGTTTCCGGAGAGCGTATCGAGGAAATCCGGACTTCTCTCCCCGAACTTCCCGACAAAAAGCTCGAAAGATATATCAATGATCTGGAACT
The DNA here is from genome assembly GCA_002350705.1 of Ruminococcaceae bacterium UBA2857. GTDB lineage: Bacteria > Bacillota > Clostridia > Oscillospirales > Acutalibacteraceae > UBA1213. The sequence continues at coordinate 5,932 of DEFH01000028.1, read as the reverse complement.
TCCCGAAAAGGATGCTCAGCTCCTTGTCAAATACAAAAAAGTTGCTGACTTCTTTGAAAAGGCTATCAATGGTATCAAGACTCCCAAAACTGCCGCCAATTTCATTATCGGTCAGATCTTCCGCTATGTCGAAAACGAAAATGAGAAAGAGGCTTTCAATATCAAAGTTTCTGCCGAAAGTCTTAACGAACTCATCAAACTGTTGGACAACGGCAAAATTCGTATGAATCTCGCCAAAACCACTTTGGACAAAATGCTGGAAACCGGTCAGAAGCCAAGTGAACTGCTCTCTGAAAGCGATATGGCAGGTCTGGATGAAAATACTTTCCTTTCTCTCTGTCAACAGGCAGTGGACGCCAATCCCAAAGCTGTTGCCGATTTCAAAAACGGCAAGGAAAAGGCTATCAAATCCATTGTGGGTTTCGTCATGAAAAACAGCCGCGGCAAGGCTGACGCTGTGGCTGCCGAAAACAAAATCAAAGAAATTATTTCCCAATAAATTTTTCCCTGACAGTAAAATTTCTGCTGTCAGGGATTTTGATTGAAAAATATGTTTTTTTGGTGTATAATACTCCTAAGGAAGTGAATATATGGATTACAGAAAACAATATGAAAGCCTGCAATTCAAAGATGACTTTATGTTTGGCGTTGTCATGAGCGATTTGAGCATCGCCAAAAGTGTCCTGAGTGTCATTCTTGCCGAAGAAATTCCCGACATTCAAAACTGTGAACTGCAAAAAACGCTCAAAAACGATTCCTACAGTCACGGTGTTCGCTATGATGTTTATATTCAGTCCGCTGACGGTACAAAAGTCTATGATATCGAAATGCAGACTGCCAATACAGACGATTTGCCTAAAAGAAGCCGCTATTATCAGTCCTCTTCCGATATGGACTTTCTCGGCAAAGGTCAGCTATACAAATCTTTGCCGGAAACGTATGTGATTTTTTTATGCGATTTCGATTTATTTGAGAAAGGCAATGCTGTATATCAATTCGAGAATGTTTGTACAGAAGAAAATTTGTTTCTCCATGACGGCACTTACAAACTTTTTCTCAACACCAACGGTCACACACAACGAAAGGAGCTGCAAAATCTTATGACTTATATCAAGGAAAATTCTCCCACTGATGACCTCACCGAACATATTCAAGCTAAAATTCAGGATGCACAACATGACGGAAAATTATACTCCCAGTATGTCAAGGAACAACAAAATGAACTGCTGATTCGTGAAAAAGGCAGAGCGGAAGGCAGGGCGGAAGGCAGAGCGGAAGGCAGAGCCAAAACAATTAAACAGCTCATCAAAAACGGTTTGTCTATCGATAAAGTAATCAGCTTGTTGGAAATGTCCAACGACGAAGTTCTTCTTTACTTTGGCAATACACAGACAACCTAAAGAAAAGGAGGATTGCAATGGGATTTCAGGATGACTGGGTGATGCGGCAAATTGAAATGATGGCACGATTTGTTGCCAATGTCGTATTCGGAAAAAAGGAAACAGATGTACAGTATGAAATTGTCGGAAATTTAAATGATACCGCTACTTTAACACCAACCGATATACTCCATCTGAAATTAATGAAAATGATAAAAGAGGGCAGCTACGGTGAAGCGGAAGATTTGCTTTTTGACAATATGGTCTATTCCGATAAATATATCGAACTTGCCTCGGACTTTTATCAGAAACTCAACGCTTTAAGCAATGAACAGCTTGAAGCGGGCAACTTCTCCAGAGATGAAGTCTATCAGGGCTATCTCGAAATCATGTCTCTTCTTGGCGTGCCTGTTGACGTGTTCGGACAGGCTGACCGCTTTGAATATCAATAACCAACAAAGGAAGATCATCAAATGGCGAAAGACAACAAAACCAATGCAATGCGTAAACTTGACAGTCTGAAAGTTCCCTACAAAGAACATTATTATTCCGATGCCGTAGCAGGTGTGGAAGTTGCCAATGCCCTCGGCGAAAATGTCGAACAGGTTTTTAAAACGCTTGTCACTGTCGGCAAATCCGGTAATCATTATGTCTTTCTGGTGCCTGTGGCTGAGGAACTCGACCTGAAAAAAGCCGCTGCCGCCGTCGGGGAAAAATCCGTTGCTATGGTCAAATCCAAAGAACTTCTCCCCCTGACAGGCTATATTCACGGAGGCTGCTCCCCTGTCGGCATGAAAAAACTGTTTCGCACAACGATCCATGAGTCTGCACAGAATTTTGATACCATTTTTTGCAGCGGCGGAAAGATCGGTTTTCAAATCCAGCTTTCCCTTGATGACCTCGCCAAAGTCATTCCGTTTTCTTTGGCGGATCTCGTCAGAAATCAACAAGCATAACACCAAAAAATGCCTGTTTTTTCCAAACAGGCATTTCTTTTTTGTCTGTGATTTTATTCACACGGTGTCGGGTGTTTCGTGGTGCCTGCAACACGCCTGTTTCGGAAATTTCGCAAAAAATAGGGCGAATTTTTGTAAATCTCTTGACAAAAATCCGCTTTTGATGTAGAATAATATAATGTACCATAGTAGGAGAGTGTCCTCTTTTTGCTGAATGCCCTCCCCCTGACTTACATGAATATTAACATATTTTACGAAAAAAATCAAGAGATTTTTTATGAATTTTGTTTTTGGGATTGTAACGGTGCGACTATGCAAATTTTATGAATGGAGTGATTGTATGGTAAACGCCAAACCTGTTCGTCTTGGCAAAACTACAAGAATGAGCTTCTCCCATACGGATGAAGTGATCCCTATGCCGAATCTGATCGAGATTCAGAAGGATTCCTATCAATGGTTCCTCGACAAGGGGCTTAAAGAGGTTTTCGAGGACGTTTCCGGTATCACTGACTACTCGGGTAATCTTGTACTGAGCTTCGTGGACTATCATCTGAATGTCGATCAACCTAACTATTCCATTCCGGAATGTAAGGAACGTGATGTCACTTATTCCGCTCAGCTCAGAGTCCTCACAAGACTCTACAACAGAGAAACCGGTGAACACAAGGAATCCGAAGTGTTTATGGGTGACTTCCCATTGATGACACCAAGCGGTACTTTCGTCATCAACGGTGCGGAGAGAGTTATCGTCTCTCAGTTGGTGAGATCTCCGGGTGTTTACTATAAAATGGATCATGATAAAACCGGTAAGGAACTTTTCAGTGCTACTGTTATCCCTAACAGAGGTGCCTGGCTGGAATATGAAAATGATGTCAACGATGTTTTCTATGTCCGTATCGACAAAAACAGAAAACTGCCCGTTACCACTTTCATCCGTGCCCTCGGTCTCGGAAGCGATCAGGAAATCATCAACTTCTTCGGTGCGGATGACAGAATCCTCGCTACCATCGAAAAGGATTCCACCGACAACAGAGAAGACGCTCTCAAAGAGGTTTACAGAAAGCTCCGCCCCAGTGAGCCGCCTACTGTAGAGAGTGCTCAGGCTCATCTGGATACCCTTTTCTTTGATCCCAGAAGATATGATATGTCCAGAGTCGGACGCTATAAGTACAACAAAAAGCTTGGCATTGCCAACCGTCTGGCAAATCAGACCCTTGCGGAGCCTATCGCTGATCCTTCTACCGGTGAAATTCTCGCTGACGAGGGTGAAATCATCTCTAAGGAACGTGCTATGGAAATTGAAGATGCCGGCGTTACAGTGGCTTTCGTCAAGGCTCCCAACGGTAATCCTGTGAAAATCATCTCCAACGGTATGGTCGATATTTCCAAATACGTTGACTTTGATGCCAAAGAACTCGGCATTAACGAAAAAGTACGTTTCACCGTTCTCCGTGAAATCCTCGATTCCTGCTCCTCCGAAGCGGAACTCAAAAAGGAAATCAGAAAACGCAAGGATGACCTTATCCCGAAACATATCATTATTGATGATATTTTCTCTACGATTAACTATATGAATTCTCTTGCCTGCGGTATCGGCACCACAGATGATATTGACCATCTCGGCAACAGACGTATCCGCTGTGTAGGCGAGCTTCTCCAGAACCAGTTCCGTATCGGCTTTGCCCGTCTGGAAAGAGTTATCCGTGAAAGAATGACCCTCCAGGCACAGGATATCAACAACCTCTCCCCCAATGCTCTCATCAATATCCGTCCCGTCACTGCCGCTATCAAGGAGTTCTTTGGTTCTTCCCCGCTTTCCCAGTTCATGGATCAGAACAACCCGCTGGCAGAACTGACTCACAAAAGAAGACTTTCCGCCCTTGGTCCCGGCGGTCTTTCCAGAGACCGTGCCGGATTTGAGGTGCGTGACGTTCATTATACCCATTACGGACGTATGTGTCCTATTGAAACCCCTGAAGGTCCTAATATCGGTCTGATTTCCTATCTTGCTACTTTTGCCAAAATCAACGAATACGGCTTGATTGAGGCTCCTTTCCGCAAGGTAGACAAAGAATCCGGTATCGTTACCGATCAGGTACAGTATATGACCGCTGATACCTGTGACAACTTCATTATTGCTCAGGCTAACGAGCCTCTTGATGAAAACGGCAGATTTGTCCACAAAAAAATCGTCGGCAGATACCGTGATGAATTTGTGGAAGTCGAACCCTCCAAGGCGGATTACATGGATGTATCGCCTAAAATGGTCGTCTCTGTCGCTACTGCGATGATTCCTTTCCTTGAAAACGACGATGCGAACCGTGCTCTGATGGGCTCTAACATGCAGCGTCAGGCTGTACCGCTCCTCGTGACAGAATCTCCTATCGTCGGCACCGGTATGGAATATAAAGCCGGTGTTGACTCCGGTGTCTGCCTGCTCTCCGAAGAAGACGGCGTGGTAGAATACGTGAGTGCAGATGAAATCAGAGTCAGATATGACTCCGGCAGAAAACAGACTTTCCGTGTTACCAAATTTACCCGTTCCAACCAGGGTACCTGTATCAATCAGGTGCCAATCGTTGATGTCGGTCAGCGTGTCGAACAAGGCGAAGTGCTGGCTGACGGCCCCGCTACTCACAACGGTGAAATCTCCCTTGGCAAAAATGCCCTTATCGGCTTTATGACATGGGAAGGCTATAACTATGAGGACGCTGTCCTCCTGAATGAAAAAATTGTCCGTGATGACGTTTACACTTCTATCCATATTGAAGAATATGAGACAGAAGCCCGTGATACCAAACTCGGTCCTGAGGAAATTACAAGAGATATTCCCAATATCGGTGACGATCAGCTGCGTGACCTTGACGAACACGGTATTATACATATCGGTGCAGAGGTCCATGCCGGTGATATTCTTGTCGGAAAAGTTACTCCTAAGGGTGAAACAGAGCTTACTGCCGAAGAAAGACTTCTGCGTGCCATCTTCGGTGAAAAATCCAGAGAAGTCCGTGATACTTCTTTGCGTGTTCCTCACGGTGAATACGGTATTATCGTTGACGTTAAAATCTTCACTAAGGAAAACAGTGATGATGAACTTGCTCCCGGTGTCAACAAAGTTGTCCGCTGCTATATCGCTCAGAAACGTAAAATTCAGGTTGGCGACAAAATGGCAGGTCGTCACGGTAACAAGGGTGTTGTATCCCGTGTACTTCCGGAGGAAGATATGCCTTTCCTCCCCGACGGCAGACCGCTTGACATTGTGCTGAACCCTCTGGGCGTGCCGTCCCGTATGAATATCGGTCAGGTACTCGAAGTCCATCTCGGCTATGCTGCCAAGGCTCTCGGCTGGAAGATTATGACTCCTGTGTTCGACGGTGCTCATGAACAGGATATTTTCCAGTGCTTCCGTGATGCCGGTATCAGTGAGGACGGCAAAATCTGGCTGCGTGACGGCAGAACAGGCGAACTCTTTGATAACCCTGTCACTGTCGGCTATATGTACTACCTGAAACTCCATCACCTTGTTGATGATAAAATCCATGCACGTTCCACAGGTCCTTATTCCCTCGTTACACAGCAGCCTCTGGGCGGTAAAGC
>DEFH01000049.1:7760-12838 GCA_002350705.1 Ruminococcaceae bacterium UBA2857 | reverse complement strand
TTTTATATATTTATCGTAGCGGCTTGTGGGAGAGGGCAATCGCAATGCCCATTTTCATTTTCGTACCGTTGGAAAAATCCCTGAATTTCTGATTGGTCGGCACGGATAATTTTTTGAGATAGGAATAAAACACATCTTTGTCCCAGTTGTGAAAGATATGTTTCATGATATTGTTGATTTGTTTTGCCTTTAAAAATCCCGATATGCCGACTTCATCAAGGACAACGCCTATATCTTCTTTGGTAAGCTCGAAATGGTCTTTGTTGTCTTTGCCGAGCACGGTGACAGAACCGCTGTTTCTTGCTATCATGTTCAGAATCAGTTTGATGACAGTGGTTTTGCCTGCACCGTTTTCACCGACCAGCCCCATGACACAGCCGCCGGGCAGTGTCAGGCTGATATGATCCAGCGAAAATCCCGCATAATGTTTTGACAGGTCTCTGATTTCCAAAGCGTTCATTACATCATTCCTCCATTTGTACTTTGATCATTTCGGTAATTTCATTTATGCCCAGATTGCATGACACGGCTAATTTGAGGATTTCTGCAATATGCTCCTCGATTTTTTTGAGATTTTCCTCACGCAGAAGTTCCAGATTTTTCGGAGCGACAAAACAGCCTTTTCCTGCCACTGTGTAAATAAAGCCTTCTTTTTCAAGTTCATCATAGGCTCTTTTGGTGGTGATGACACTGACTCGCAGGTCTTTGGCAAGGTTCCGGATAGAAGGCAAGGCTTCATCCTCCTGCAAAGTGCCGTTGATGATATGATTTTTAATTTGGGAATAAATCTGGTCATAGATAGGGATACCGCTTTTGTTGTTGATAAAGAGATTCAAATCATCACCTTCTTGCATACTGTATATATACAGAAATCACAGATTTGTCAAGAGGGGAAAATGCATTTTTACGCAAAAAAACGGTGTGCCGTCTGTTGACGACACACCGCATGAAATCAGTTTATCGGAAACTTATTTTACTTTCCAGAGTTCTTCGGCGTACTGGAGAATGGTACGGTCACTGGAGAACATACCTGCATTGGCAGTGTTCATAAGACACTTTCTTGCAAAGGCACGTCTGTCTTTGTAATCACGGTTGACTCTGAGTTTGGTTTCGATGTAGTCGGGAAGATCACGCATGATGAAGTAGTGATCGGCCGGATGCCATGTTGCACCCTTGATCAGGGAATCATGCAGTTCTTTGAAGGAGCCTTCGCCCGTTTTGCCGCCGTCTGAGAAACGTCCGTCGATCAGAGTATCAACCACTCTCTTGATTTCCGGATTAGCTTCATAGATAGCCTTCGGATCATAAGTATCTTTGATTTCGTTGATTTCTTCCACTCTTGCACCGAAGATGTATTCATTTTCTTCGCCGGCCTGCTGAGCGATTTCGACGTTGGCACCGTCATAAGTACCAAGTGTAACGGCACCGTTGACCATGAACTTCATGTTGCCTGTACCGGAAGCCTCTGTACCGGCAGTGGAAATCTGCTCGGAAACATCCGCAGCCGTAACGATTTTTTCGGCATAGGATACATTGTAGTTGGCAACGAATACGACACGGAGTTTCTGGTTGACATCGGGATCGTTATTTACAAGGTTGGCGATCTCATTGATGTACTTGATGATAGCCTTTGCACGAGCGTAACCCGGAGCAGCCTTTGCACCGAAGATGAATGCGGTCGGTGTGAAGTCAGGGAGTTTGCCCTCTTTCAGGCGGAAGTAGATAGCCATGATAGAGAAGGCATTGAGAAGCTGTCTCTTGTACTCATGGAGACGTTTTACCTGAATATCGAAGATGAAGTCAGGATTGATATAAACACCCTCGTGAGCATTGATATAATCACTGAGCTGTTTTTTCTTCTGCCACTTAATGCCGTTGAACTTATCAACAACTTCATCGGTCATCTTCTTTTCGAGCTTCTTGAGCTGGCTGAGGTCACGAACCCACTTTTTGCCGATAAGGTCGGTGATGAGTTCGGAGAGTTCGGGGTTGCACAGGCCGAGCCAACGACGCTGAGTGATACCGTTGGTCTTGTTCTGGAAGCGTTCCGGATAGAGAGCATACCACTCTTTGAGAACGTCATCTTTCAGGATTTCCGTATGAATCCATGCAACGCCATTGACATAGCTGGAAGCATAGATAGCAAGACGAGCCATATGTACCAGATTGCCGTCAACAATCTTCATTTTTGCGTTATCAACATTCTTTTCAGCCAGTTCTCTGAGAAGCTTGTCATTGATTTTAACGATAATATCGTAAATTTCAGGAACAACACTGATAATGAGGTTTTTGTCCCATTTTTCAAGAGCCTCTGCCATAACGGTGTGGTTAGTATAGGCAAAGGTTTTCTGAGCAACGCTGAATGCCCAGTCAAAGTCACAGCCTTCATTGACGAGAAGTCTGATGAGTTCGGGAATAGATACTGTCGGATGTGTATCGTTGAGCTGGATAGCAGTTTCTTCGGCAAAATATTTGAATTCCGTGCCGTGTCTCTTCTTGTATCTTCTGATGATGTCCTGAAGAGAAGCGGAGCAGAAGAAATACTGCTGCTTGAAGCGGAGAACTTTGCCTTCATAATTGTTGTCATTCGGATAGAGAACTTTTGAGATATTTTCAGCCTTTTCTTTTTCGTCATCAGCCTGCTTGTAATTGCCCCCGTTGAATGCAAGGAAGTCAAAGACATTGAGAGGCTCTGCCTGCCACAGACGGAGTGTATTGATGTTATCCGTACCGTAGCCGATGATAGCCATATCATAGGGAACGGCCTTGACACTCTGGTCTGCAAAGTTTACCACAACCGTATCTTCTTCTCTTCTTACGCTCCACGGATCGCCGAAACGCTGCCAGTCATCAGCAACTTCAAACTGAGCACCGTCTCTGAGCTGCTGTTTGAACAGACCGAACTTGTAGCGAATGCCGTAGCCGTCAAGAGGTACATCGTGAGTTGCAGCGGAATCGAGGAAACAGGCAGCCAATCTGCCGAGACCGCCGTTACCGAGTGCAGCATCGTCAATTTCTTCAAAGATGTTGATGTCGATACCCTTGGTTTCAAGGAGTTTCTTGGTCTGGTCGAGAACACCCAGAGCATACAGGTTGTTGTACATCATACGTCCCATAAGGAATTCTGCGGAGAAGTAGTAAGCTCTGCGGTGGTTCGCATGGTTTTTACGGCTCTCGTTCCATTTTTCAGCGATTTCGCCCATGACAGCCTTGCCCAGAGCGTTATGCAGCTCACCGGGAGTCAGCTCGGAAATATCCTTGCAGTAGCCGTTCTTGGCATTGGTAATCAGATTGTCAATAATGGCATTTTTCTTCATTTTCTTGTCATCCTCCAGCCTTCTGTAAATTTTTGACAGGTTGTAAAGCTTTTTCGAGATAAGGGGAGTATTCGCTCCCTTTTTCATTCTCCATGCCCAGTTGCCGCCGAGTGTAGACGGCGTATTCATTCTCGCCTCGCTGCCGAGACCGAGGATATCCTGCATCTGAACGATGGCATAATCACTGACACTTGCGTAGGCAGTGCGAATGAAGCCCCAGTTGTAGCCTTCAGTTTTATTGAGGCTGCAATAATTAACGGCAAAGTCCCTGTCCTTCTTTTCAGCGGTCTGGAACCAGCCCATTATTGTATCATTATCGTGTGTACCGGTGTAGCACACACTGTTCTGGGTGTAGTTGTGGGGGAGATAGTCATTGTCTTCATGGGAGTCAAAGGCAAACTCCAGAATTTTCATTCCGGGATAGCCGGACTCTTTGAGAAGCTGAATGACACCGGGTGTCATAAAGCCGAGGTCTTCGGCAATGATAGGAATATCTCCGAGACGTTCTTTGAGTTTATAGAAGAACTTCATTTTCGGACCGTCCAGCCATTCACCGTTGACAGCCGTTTCGGAGCCGAACGGAATTGCATAGAACTGGTCGAATGCTCTGAAATGGTCGATTCTGGTAACGTCGAACATTTTAGCGGCACTCTGCATACGTCTGATCCACCAGTCAAATCCTGTGTTTTCGAGGTAGATCCAGTCATACAGGGGGTTGCCCCAGAGCTGGCCTGTTTCCGAGAAATAATCGGGGGGACAGCCTGCCACGCATACGGGATTTTTGGCTTCATCCAGCCAGAACACTTGTGGATTTGCCCATGTATCCGCACTGTCCATGGCAACGTAGATCGGCATATCACCGAAAAGTTTAATGCCGTTGCCGTTGGCATATGCTTTGAGTTCTCTCCACTGCTTGAAGAAGAGGAACTGTGTAAACTTCCAGAACATCACGTCTTCATACAGGAAATTCAGATAATAATTGATTGTATCGGGATTTCTGTATTTGATCAGATGGTCGGGCCAATCGGTCCAAGCCTTGTCGTCGAAAAGCTTTTTCACAGCCATATACAAGGCATAGTCTGTCAGCCAGCTGTCCTCATCACGCATGAAATTCCAGTATTCCTGCTGGTCATGGGATTTGAAGTTCTCGTAAGCCTGACGGAGGACCTTGAATTTTTCGTTGAAGATTTTCTCATAATCAATATACTGGGAGTTGGTGCCCCAGTCGATTTTTTTCAGATCGTCTCTTATGAGGAGACCTTCATCGCAGAGCATATCAAGGTCAATCATGTAGGGGTTGCCTGCATAGGTCGAGAATGACTGATAAGGGGAATCGCCGTAGCTTGTGGGACCTACCGGAAGGAGCTGCCAGTATTTCTGACCGGAAACCTTCAGGAAGTCTACAAACTCATAGGCGGCCTTGCCAAGAGTACCGATACCGTAGGGTGACGGCAGTGCAGTGATCGGCATCAGAATGCCTGCACTTCTTGCCATTGGAAATCATCTCCGTTCATAAAAATTTTAAGGGGGGAATCCGCTGTTGTGCGACAAGCCGCACAGATACTTTTACTGATAAAGTATTAACATTCATAACACATTTTAACACAGAATTTTATTATAATCAATAGTTTTGCACAAAATTTTTGCGGCAAAAATATCGTTTCTAATTCATAATTAATATCTTTCGGTGACATACTCCCCTATAGAGGTGGGGCTTCTCGCTCAAGTACAGCAGTCTGTACAGTATCAACGAGCTATCCC
>DEFH01000049.1:0-7433 GCA_002350705.1 Ruminococcaceae bacterium UBA2857 | reverse complement strand
GTGAGACCGGAGTCTTCTTGCCATATTAGGATAAAAAAAGACCTGCTTTTCATGCTATAATGAAGAAACAAAGCGGCATTTTATCAGGAAGTACATTCCATTTCTTTGAGAGCGTAGTACAAGGCATAGGACGAAGCGGCAAAGCGAATGGATTCTCTTTCATCCTCAAAGCCTTTGGAGAGATGAAGTTCTTTGGCGAAGCTGTGATTTTGTGTGCTGATACCCACATATACTAAACCGACAGGCTTTTCGGGAGTACCTCCGTTTGGTCCTGCGATACCTGTGGTGGAAACGGCAATATCTGCTCCGGAAAGTTTCCGTACCCCCTCCGCCATGGCAATGGCTGTTTCACTGCTGTATTCGGTATATGTTTCCAATATTTCCGACGGAACGCCTAAAATTTCATGTTTGATTCTGTTGGAATAGGAACATACACCACATTCAAATACTTCCGAAGCTCCCGACACTTCTGTGATTCGTTTGGAAACAAGACCTCCTGTCAAGCTTTCGGCAGCAGCAATTTTTCTGTTTTTTTCTTTGAGTATGCTCACGAGAGCGGTTGGCAAATCATGCATATTGGTATTGTTCATCTGTAACACCTCACTGTCTATTTAATTTTACCATTTTCTTTTTGAAATAACAATGTTTTTTAGCAGATTTTTGTCGGAGCGGGGAATTTTTTTGACAAACGGGGCTGTTCATAATTTGTTAACAATTATACTGACGGAAAAATGTATAATAAAAAAATAATATCTTTTTCAAAGGAGAGATGTTATGCTGAGAGAGGAGTCTGTCGTCAATGCCCTGTTGGTGAATATTGTTTTGGGAGCGGTGTGGCATTACGGAATATTTTTTTTGTGTATTTCCGTGAGTACTTCTGTGTTTGACTGCAACAGGAAAATCTATCTTCCTCACAAGTGGGAGCGTGACGGAAAATTTTATCAGGATATCCTGAAAATCAACCGTTGGAAAGATTTTCTGCCCCAGCATATCGGCAAGGATGGCTTTTCCAAAGACCATATTGATGATGTTTCGATAGAGTATCTGGATGAGTTTATTATGGAGACCTGTCGGGGAGAATGGAACCATACCATGAACTGTATGTTTTCCGCAGTGCTGTTTGTGATGAATGATTTTGGAATGGCACTGGTGCTTACGGTTATTCTTTTGATAGGCAATCTGCCGTTTGCGATGATTCAGCGATATAACCGCTTTCGCCTGCAAAAGCTTCGGAAAGCAGTGGTTCGCAGAATGGAGCGGCAGAGTAAAAAACAGGCAAGAGCATCCGTGTGTACCCCCGACGGAAATGAAATTTTGAACGGAGAATGAAAAAATGGATTGGTTTTTTGCGGATAAAATCGGACAAACACACCTGATTACAGGCGAGGATGCCGTACATATTACAAAATCCCTGCGGAAGTCTGTGGGAGAAGTGCTGACACTGTGCGACAGTGAACGGACAGAACATCTCTGTCAGATTGAACGCATTACAGACGAGGGGGTTCTGGTGAAAGTGGTCACGGCACAAGAATGTCTGAATGAACCGACTGTGCAGGTGACACTGTTTGCAGCTCTGACAAAGGGCGACAAAATGGAAACGGTTATCCAGAAATCCGTTGAACTGGGTGTGACAGAGATTGTTCCTGTGCTGACAGACAGGTGTGTTTCCCGTCCCGACGGCAAGGCAAGCCTGAAAAAACAGCAGCGTTATCAGAAAATTGCCGAACAGGCTGCCATGCAGTCACGACGTGCCCTCATTCCAAAAGTAAACAGCTTTACCGACCTTAAAAAAGCAGCAGAAAAACTTTCGGATTTTGACAGAATTCTCCTTTTTTATGAGGGGGGCGGAAAGTCTCTGAGAGAACTGCTTTTGCCCTCTGACAAGCGTATTGCTGTATGGATAGGACCGGAAGGGGGCTTTGAAGAACGGGAAGTGGCATTTCTTTTATCGTGCGGTGCCGAGACGGCCACTCTCGGCAAACGGATTCTCCGTGCGGAAACAGCTCCGTTGGCGGCACTTGCGGCCATCATGTTCCATACGGGCAATCTGGAATAAAACGAAAAACACAGCCTTTCTGATCGGGACAGCAGAAGGCTGTGTTTTTATCTGTCAAGACGCTGTTTCACTTCACGCAGAATTTTGGTGTCATTTTCATGTTTGCACAGGTGCATGGCTTCGTCGATCGTCACCCAAAGATAATGGTCAATTTCGCTTTGCTGCATATTGACCGCACTTTTACCGGCTCTTGCCAGAAAGAATACCACCTTTTTTTTGATTTTTCCGAAAGGGCGGTAAATGCTTGTCTGACGGAAATTCGGTTCGATTTTTACATCAAGACCGGTTTCCTCTTTGATTTCACGGACAGCGGTCTGCTGTTCGGTCTCGTTCTGTTCGACGTGTCCTTTCGGGAATGTCCAGCAGCGTCCGTTATGGTTTTTGACCAGCAGCACTCTCACCACTCCGAAGCGTGTACGGTGATATACCACTGCTCCGCAGGATTTTTCATACATACATATCATTTTATCAAACTGCACAGAAGTTGTGCTCAAACGGGCACGAATCTCCGGCTCATAGAAAATCTCACTGACGGGAGCAGCCACCAGTCTGGTTTGCGTATGGTTTTCCGAAAGAGCGATCGCAATTACCGTACATTCCACGATACCCTCCAGCTTTCTGTTGCTGATAACGTAAATCTGACGGAAATCTCCCGTATTTTTCCCCGCAGCAAAGCCTGAATACAGACGTTTTTCGACAAGAGTGCCGAATATTTCGATTTTGACGTTTTTGCCAAGCACCCGGCATTCCTCCCTTTCTTACTTCTGTCAATTTTATGCCATTCTCATTATAATTGATTTGAGAGAAAATTACAACTCCATAAATGCAACAAACTTGAAAATAAAAATACTCTAAATTTAAGCAATATGATTATTAAGCATAAACAACAAAATATTACAAAGTGTATATAATTTTTTAAAAAATATCACGAAAAACTATTGATAATTTTTTGAAATAGTGGTATCATTTGGACAAGATGTTACTGTGGGGGTCTGTACGGAGGGAATTGGCTGCCGCAGTAGAAAATCTGACAAAATTTTTTAATAAGGAGCTGGACAAAAACATGAGTAAATTCAAGAAAGTTCTCGCAGGTGCCCTCGCAGGCGTAATGGCAGTCGGTGCATTGGCAGGCTGTAGTGACAGTGGAAACAAAACTTCTACTTCTCCTTCAACGACAACATCAACTTCCGACGAAACAAAAACCGATACAGCAAAAGGTTTCTATGATGACGTAGATACCAAAGATGTAAAATCCATTTACTTCCTCAACTTCAAGCCTGAAAGCGCTGACAAGTATAAGGCTATCGCTGACAAGTACAAAGAGGAAACGGGTATCGAGGTAAGAATAGAAACGGCTGCTTCCGGTGAATATGAGAAAAAGCTCACCTCTGAAATGGCAAAGACCGATCCTCCGACGATCTTCCAGATCAACGGCCCCGTAGGCTATCAGAACTGGAAAGAGTATTGTGCCGATGTTTCCGGTTCCAAGCTCTATGATCTGGTTGCCGACAAGTCCCTCGCTGTAAAAGACGGTGACGGCGTTTACGGTATTCCTTACGTTGTGGAAGGCTACGGCATTATCTACAACAACGCCATCATGACAAAGTACTTTGCAACCGAAGGTGCAAAAGCCGCTTCTATGGACGAGATCAACAGCTTTGCCAAACTCAAGGAAGTTGTTGAGGATATGACAGCCAAGAAAGAAGAACTCGGCATTGACGGCGTATTCGGCTCCACCTCCCTTAAGACGGGTGATGACTGGAGATGGCAGACTCACCTGATGGATCTCCCGCTGTACTATGAGTTCGGTGCAGACGGCAATGCCATTGTCAACTGCTTCGACGCAAAAGAACTGGAATTCAAGTATGCAGAAAACTACCAGAATATATTTGACCTCTACACCAACAACTCCGTAACCGAAAAGAACCTGCTCGGCGGCAAGACCGTTTCCGACTCCATGGCGGAATTTGCAGACGAAAAATGTGCTATGATCCAGAACGGAAGCTGGGCTTGGGGCGACATCGAAAAGGGCGGAAAAGTAAAGGCTGAAGATGTCAAGTATCTCCCGATCTACACAGGTGCAGAAGGCGAAGAAAAACAAGGTCTGTGCATCGGTACGGAAAACTACTTTGCTATCAACAGTGAAGTTGACGAAGCTACACAGAAGGCTTCCATGGACTTCCTCGTATGGCTCTTTACAAGCGACTACGGCAAGAAGGCTGTTGTTGATGACCTCGGTTTCGTTACTCCTTTCACCTCCTTCGGCGAAAACGAAAAACCCTCCAATCCTCTTGCTGTTGAACTTCTTGCATGGTCCGATAAGGCTGCAAGCGGCGATGTTAAATCCGTTGACTGGGCATTCCTCGGTATCCCGTCGGAAAAATGGAAGAGCGATTTCGGTGCTGCTCTGCTTGAGTATGTACAGGGACAGAAAGACTGGACAAAGGTTGTTGACGATGCAAAGACTTCCTGGGCAACAGAACGTGCTGCATCATAATCTGAATCCTATTGTCTGACACAAATGAAAACTTGATAGCCCCTCCTGTTCCCGTTGAGGGCAGGAGGGGCGATTTATACAGGAGGCTTTTATGGAAAAAGCGATCAAAAAGTGGTTTCCGCTGTTTGCTTTGCCGACACTGGTGGCATTTGTCATTGCCTTTCTTGTGCCGTTCATTATGGGCTTGTACCTGTCACTGTGCAAGTTCAAAACCGTCAAGAAAACAGAATTTGTCGGCATTGACAACTATATCAAGGCATTCTCTCAGGATAATGACTTTCTGAATGCCCTTTGGTTCACTACCAAATTTACTATCGTTTCTGTCGTTACAATCAATCTGATTGCCTTTATCTTTGCTATGCTCTTGACAAAGGCAATCAAGGGTACGAATGTGTTCCGTACCATTTTCTTCATGCCGAACCTGATCGGCGGTATCGTACTGGGCTATATCTGGAGCATGATTATCAACGGTGTTCTGTATTACTTCGGTGCGACTATCACAACGGATGCCAATTACGGTTTCTGGGGACTTGTCATTCTGATGAACTGGCAGCAGGTAGGCTATATGATGATTATCTACATATCGGGTATCCAGAATATCTCGCCTGACCTGATAGAAGCGGCCGAAATCGACGGAGCCAATGCGTGGGAAAGACTGATTCATGTGACGCTGCCGCAAATCATGCCGTCTATTACCATCTGTCTGTTCCTCACGCTGACCAACTCCTTTAAACTGTTCGACCAAAACTATGCCCTTACCTCAGGTGCTCCCGGCAACAAAACACAAATGCTTGCACTGGACATTTACAATACTTTCTATGGCAGAGTAGGCTATCAGGGTGTCGGTCAGGCAAAAGCCGTTGTATTTTTTGTGATTGTTGCGGCAATCGCACTGACACAGCTCTACCTCACCAGAAGCAAGGAGGTTGAAAACTGATGGCTGATACAACCCGAAAATGGGATGCTTCCCCCGCTGCCAATGCCCCGGACAATGAGGAATGGCAGCAATTCCTTGCAGGGGCTGCCAAGGAAAAAGCCCGCAAAGAAAAAAAGGAGGAAATGGATAAGCAGAAAAATGAAAATAAAAATTTGAAAACTCCTATGACGGGCAAAGATTGGATTAAATTTGCCGTACTGGTAGTGATAGCCATTTCATTTATCCTGCCGATTCTGTTGGTTCTGATGAACAGCTTTAAAAAGAATGTTGCTGTCAGCAACGAGCCGTTCTCGTTCCCGAACAGTGAAAGCTTTGTGGGTTTTGAAAACTATACGAATGGTATCGAAAAAATTGATTTCTTCCCGGCATTTTTTACTTCTTTGTTTATTACGGTATTTGCCGTGGCATTTATTATCCTGTGTACATCCATGTGTGCATGGTTCATCACGAGAGTCAAAACATGGTATACAAAATTAATGTATCTGCTGTTTGCTTTCTCTATGATCGTACCGTTCCAGATGGTTATGTATCCGATGTCTTTTGTCGCCAACCAACTGAGTCTTGACAATATGTTCGGCATTATTATCATTTATCTTGGATTTGGTGCAGGCTTGTCCGTGTTTATGTTTGCAGGCTTTATCAAGTCCGTTCCTCTGGAAATTGAAGAGGCTGCTATGATTGACGGCTGCGGTCCCGTCAGAACGTTCTTTATGATAGACTTTCCGATTCTCCGCCCGTCTGCTATCACTGTTGCGATCCTCAATGCTATGTGGATATGGAATGACTATCTCCTGCCTACCCTCATTCTCAACAGACAAAAAACCCTGCCGATGGCAATTCAATATCTGCGTGGCGGCTACGGCTCTATTGATATGGCTGCTATGATGGCCATGCTTGTACTGGCAATTATCCCGATCATTATTTTCTACTTCGCTTGTCAGAAGTATATTATCAAGGGTGTTGTTGCCGGTGCCGTAAAAGGCTGATTTTAATGAAAACCTCTGAATCAACTTGATTCAGAGGTTTTTTAATGCTACAATAGAGATGGTGATGTATCATGCTGACGGAAAAAGAAAAAATGCAGAGAGCCAAAAATTATATGCTCAAACTGGCAAACGGTATCAATCCTGTTGATGATACCAATATGCAAAATGATTCCGCTTTGAAAAATGAACGCCTTGCCAAATGCTTTTTGTATATCTCGGAAGTGCTGGAGAATGCCATTCGGCGTGCAGACACCTCCTCTCGTGAAAAGTCTGCCCAAAAGAAAACACTCAAAAAGCAATTTGAAATTTCCGAACAGGATTTACAAAATATTCATCCATTAGACAGGGATTGTGCGATTTCGGAACTGGCTGCCGAAATCAATAAGATTACCGCAGATCAAAACTGCAAAAAACTGCCTGCCAAAATGATCAATGACTGGCTGGTTGACAAAGGCTATCTGAAAAATGAAACAATGGGCGGAAAAACCAGAAGGGAACTGACCGAAACTTCTGCGGAAATCGGAATCACTTCCAAACAGGGAGTCGGTGCTTTCGGAAATTATACCATTGTTTTGTTTTCCGAACAGGCTCAGCAGTATATTATCGACCATCTCATTGAGATTGCCGACTTTGCAAAGGAGAATTCAAATGTACAAGGTGATTGATATTATAGAACCTGATTTCGGCTGTGAGGGACTGCCTGACGGTCAGGAAATTTACTGTGAAGTGATTCTCGAAAACAACAGGGAATGTCTGACCGTCAAAATCCCTGATGCCGAGCTTTATCAAAAAGATATTAACATTCATACAGTTGTTGCATATCATGATGGTGTGATAGAGAAGATTTCCGACTGAGATTTACGATTTGTATATTTCGTTCAGGGAAATATGGATGTTCTTGTTATAAAAGAATACAATTTGTAGAACTGAAAATTTTTTTGCAGAAAGGTGTTGACA
>DEFH01000019.1:7694-10323 GCA_002350705.1 Ruminococcaceae bacterium UBA2857 | reverse complement strand
TCTACTCTATGGGGATTATATCATTTTGATATATCCACGGCTCATTTTCATTCAGTATTTCACTTGTACTTGCTTACACGCTGAAACTTTGCTCTGAAATGTCCCTCTGCTTCAAGGCAGATATAAGAGCCGCCGCCTTTGTTTGTGTAGATCGTATCGGGTGTAGGGTTGAAGCAGCGTCTGTCCATTATCTGACCTCCTCTCCGTAAGGTTGTATCTTTTCCTTACAGCAACTATTATAAACGATAAATCGTTCATATTCAATATACAACCTGAACGAACTTTCGGTTATATTTTGATGATGCTTTGTTCAAAATATAGGCTTGTATTCGTTTATTCGATACGGTAAAATGTATGTTATAAATGAAAAGGAGGTTAATCTATATCAAAATGGAAAACAAAAAGGTTATATTTGATTTTTACAACAATGGTGCAGAAATAGATCGTCTTGA
This sequence comes from Ruminococcaceae bacterium UBA2857, assembly GCA_002350705.1. Lineage (GTDB taxonomy): Bacteria > Bacillota > Clostridia > Oscillospirales > Acutalibacteraceae > UBA1213. Next base: position 9,871 of record DEFH01000019.1, on the reverse strand, counting down.
GAATGGATTGGGTATGGTTGAGTTTTACAGATCAAAGGAGATCATTTCTCAGTATATCACCAAAGCAAGCACCGTTTATGATATAGGCGGCGGTATTGGTAAATACTCCGAGTGGCTTGCTGAAAATGGTCACGATGTTACAATGATAGAACTTGCACCCACAGCCGTGGACTATGCGATCAAAAATATGAAAAGACCATATACAGCAATTGTCGGGGATGCAAGAAAATTGGATTTGCCTGATCAAAGTGCAGATGTAGTCTTGCTGATGGGACCTTTATACCATTTACAGAACATAAATGATCGTAAAACAGCATTAAACGAGGCATATAGGGTGCTGAAAAAAGGAGGCTTGCTTATAGCAGCGGGTATCTCTCGATTCAGTACCACAACTTGGGCATTATCGAAGTATGGAAGTGAAAACAACTTTATTGATGATGATATTTATATGAATATGATCAGACAAGAACTTGAAACAGGGGAGCATAATCGTCCGAAGGAATATCCTTTTTTTATTGCGGATGCCTATTTTCATACACCGAATGAAATGAAGGCAGAATTATGTGACAGTGGATTTGATATTATCAATTATCACGCTGTTGAAGGTAGTGTATGGATAACACCAACGCTTGAAGAAAAATGGAACGATATCCAAAGCAGAAACCGATTGTTGGACATTATACATGCTACCGAACATGAAGAAACGATGATGGGAATGAGTCCGCATTTTTTAATGATAGGAAGAAAATAAAGAAGAGGTGAGGACAGTGGGAATGATATATAAAATCAATGTTCTTCAGGCTCTTAAAGACAAGGGTTACTCAACATACCGTATCAAGAATGAAAAGCTGTTGAGCCAATCGACTTTGCAGAAACTCAGAGAGGGAAAGCCTGTTTCGTGGGAAAATATAGAAGCGTTTTGCAGAATGCTTGAATTACAGCCGGGCGAACTGCTTGAATATAAGCCTGACACAACAGAGAATGATTGATTTTTCTTTCTCTGACGGTAAAATGGCATAAAAAAGAAGCCAACAGGGGACAAGACAATATGTCCTGTCTGACCTGTTGACCTCTTGACTTCTTAATATTTATTCTGATATAAAGCGGTTATAATACTCCACAATCCAATCGGAACGATAACCGTTTGTATAGCGGAATGTTCCGTCTGTTATTTCTGCAACTTTGACGAAACCGTTGTCATTGTCATAAAATATGACTTTATCACATAACGGAACAATTCTGTCGAGTGCTTCAAAACGGTGTGTAAATCTCCTGATTACATCATCAGGCGGTATATCGTGTCCTCCCTTTCTGACACGATTGGCAATACGATAGATGCTTTCGTACTTCGTATTCAGACCGATATAATACATTACTATTCTATAGCCTTGTTCTTTAGCTTTGATGATGGATTTTCTGACCTGATGACTTGACAAAGTTGTTTCCTGAGTTACTGTTTCACCGTTTTTCAGACAATTCTGTAGTTCTCTGACAGCCTGTTTTCCGGCAGCAAGCTCATTAAAATTGTTTTGCTTAGCAATAAGATCAGGATCAACAATATGACCTAAAGGAACTCCCTGTCCTTCAAGTACACCTCTGAAGCTTGATTTTCCGGTGCCATTTACTCCTGCAATAAGGATATACTCTTTCAACTCTGATCACTTCCTGTCATAAGTTTTACACTCATATTATAACATCTTTATACGAAACAAGGAACACCTGTAAGCAAAATTCAGCATAATACAATAGTTCCTTTGAGTTGATAATAGGTAAAAAAACAAATAATAAAATTGTTGAATTTCAGATTTTTGTATTGACAAACTGATTTTGATGCTGTAAATAGTGGTTAGTTAAAATTACAAACACCAAAAGCCCATCGCTTAATTCCGAGTTAAACGACAGGCTCACTCGCAAAGGTATTCCCAGTACCTCTAACGAATTTCTGATGCCCAATAAGGCTTTCTATGCCTTTTGGATATATGTGTCAAGTCAATGCCTTCTTGCGTGTAGATAGAACGGTATTGGCTTGGCATATTTCTTTTTGTTACACTTGCTTTTATGTCAGTGCATAGGCTGTTGCCTGTGTGCCGACATAAGAGCGATGAACGGAGCGGATCTGCGATTTGCTCTTTGCAATACAACTTGTATTGCACTACAACTGAATACATAACACAAGC
>DEFH01000019.1:340-7386 GCA_002350705.1 Ruminococcaceae bacterium UBA2857 | reverse complement strand
TCTACCAACTGAGCTATACCCCTTTGAAGTACTCATATATGATAGCATAATTTTTTTGTATTGTCAAGATGTTTTTAAAAAAATATTTGTAATCTTGTTGCTATTTGTTCGGAATTGATGTATAATTTTGTAAAAATATTAAGTTTTTTATTTTCAGAAAGGTGGAATTAATATGAACTCTTCTACAGAAAACAAAGGCAACGCTGCCAATATCCCCGTACTTCTGTTTGCACGAACATCTATGTTTACTCTGTCATGTGCATTAGCTGCTTTCACGGTTTTTGCCACATTCCGGACACTGGTAACGGCATTTTCAGCCTATCCGCTCAACGAACTTAAATCCCTTTATTATTTCTTCGGAGAATCTGTTTTGGCAATAGGACTGGTCAACGGTATTTGTGGCGGAATTGTCTGTGCAGTTTTGTTTCTGCTCTCGCTGGGAATGTTCAAAACAATCAGTGCTGCCAAAACACAAAATCATAAAAAATTCCTCAACGCAGCCGATTTTGTAAAATATTCTCTTGTTGCCGGAATCATACTGACAGTTGTCATGATTGTATGCTCTATGGCATCCGTAAGTATCATCAACTACGAGTACACCAAAAATGCCGGAAAAAATCTGTATTATCAGTCCTACCGCAGCAGTGCAGGCTCACTGTTTGCACTGACAATACTTTTCGGTGCCATCTCTCTGACACTGGAAATTGCTCTCATGCGTCTGCTGCTTGCCATACAACGCACTGTCAGAAATGATATTCCACAGAAACAAGGCTCTGTACTGGCAATTATTACCGGTTCTTTCGGTGCTGTTGCGACAACTATCACATTTGTTACCACTTTGTTTGAACTTGTAATGCCCGGCACTGTCAACAGTGTGCTTTCTCCTGCCATGCTGGCAAACAATACATTGAATGTCCTGTTATCTGCCGCTGTGAGTGTTCTGATGATTGCTGCCATTGTTGTTGTTTCCGTGTATATCTGCATGACGGAGGATTTGCAGAAAGGAAAATCAGCAAAAATTTATCAGGATCTTTTTTCCAATACTCCTCCCTCCCCTTACAAAAGCTATGCCACTGAGCAGAATTATGACTATCACCAGCCGACCAATTATCCTCCGTATTATGATGTCAACAGGGCTTATAACAAGGTATTCCAAAATATCTATGAAAACAAAGTTCCTCCTGTTCCGGAAAAACCCGTTTTATCCTTCAAGCTCGACATGGAGATTCCGCATACCCAATATCCTGCCCAGGCTCCCGTATCTTTGGAAAAATCAACCGATTCCGTAAAGGAGAGTGAGGACAATTAATACATATCCCTATCCTTATCAAACACGGGCTGTCAGCAAAACGGATGAGATGCTGAAAGCGGTATTTCGCTCTCCTGCCGTATTGTTAATTATCATTTTTTTGGCTATTATGTGTGCTGTTGATATTTACTTTGCCGTTACTGCCTATGGATTTACGGATCGTTTTTTTGACTCTGACAATTTTTACTACTATATTGACGCTTTAGACGGCTATAACAGTGATTACAGTACAGAAGAAATGTATATCGCTATGAAAACTGTCATGAGTTTTATGAGCTTTATCTTCATGGGAGTTGCTGTCGGTCATGTGTGGGCAATGGCAGGAACACTGACGGTATATCTGCGTGCCAAAAATGAGGATTCTTCGATACGGGCAGGCTTTACTGTATTGCAGGTATTTGCCATTACCAAACTGGTTCTGTCGATATTACCGCTCCTGTTCATGATGCTGGCGTCATGGTTCGCCTTAACGGAGAATATCCTGTCGTTTGTCATCATGCTGCTGCCAACAATTTTTATCACAGTCAGAATTATCAGTCTGATTGTTGCCGTTTCGGGTGTCAAGCGAACCATCGACGGCATTTCCTATACTCCGTCAGGAACCGGTGCTTTGAGATTCTCTGCCTTCGGCATCGGTATCATTACCATACTGTCGGGACTGCTGAGTCTTGGTGCTGTTCTGAGAAACATGAACATTACAGAAGACCTTCCGAAAGCAGTGATAGATGAATTGATGTCTTTCATGATATTTCTGATTGTATGTATCGGATATATGCTGATATATGCCATCATTCATTTTTTGATTTTTATCGTGGCAGGACATTATTCCCGCAAGCTGCGGCTTGCCGTCAATGCCGAATATGCGTATCAGCAGAATATGGCAAATCTCTATCCCGATACCTACAACGGCTTTCAGCAGGAAAATCCATTTTCTCCCTACAAGCAGCCTTATCAAAACCATCCCCCCTATCAGCCGCCTTATGACAACAATTCCTCTCCCAATCCGGACATCACTCGCAAAGACTACTATTCGGACGGCTTCTGAAAGGAGCGGTAAACCATGAATCAGCAAAAAATCAAAGACGTTTCGGATATCGAGCTGACAGTATTTGCCGTAACTGACCTGTTTCTCTGCATCATGGCGGCAAAATATGCAAAAATCAGTGTTTCCGCCGAAAATACTTGAATTGACAAAGGAAATAGGTTATAATATCGTTGTTCGGAAAAATGGCGATTGATTTTATCGGAGGGAATTGGAATGAAAAAAATAATCGTGGCAGTACTCGGTCTCCTGACAGCCGCTTCACTGACAGGCTGTATGGGCACAGGTACACAGCTCGAAAAGGTATCTACCGCAGAAGCACCGGATGCCAACTCTGTCAAAGCATCTGACTACAAAAATAATCTGGAAGGACTGGAAAAGTATCTCACAGCCCTCAATTACATTCCGCAGAAAGCGGAAGCAACCAAAATGATGTACAAGGTCATTGGTGCCAAAGACGGCGACAGGTATAATTTCTCTGTCAATAATTCCGTTGTGACAGTGGAACTGTATGAATATGATCCCGACACTCTCGGAGAGGATGGCAAACGGGTGATTGACGAGGTAAAGAAAAACGGGGAATTTTATGTATTTGACAAGTCTTCCAAAATGGATGAAAATGTCCCCTATCCTGCTGTGCTCTCTGACAACAGCAAATATCTTGTTCTTTACACCGACAGCTCCGGTGATCTTGACAATGTACAGCGTAAGGCTGACTTTCAGATGGCGGTCAAGGAATTCTACAAAAACTGATATTTCTTCATTCCCTGCTTTGCATGGTGCAAGGCAGGGAATGTTTCTTTCTTCAATGATAAAACATCTTTTTTTGACGGATAGGTAACATTTTTGTCAACAATGCCAAAAAAATACCAAATAACTCTTGATTTTTATATAAAAGTATGATATGATAATAACGCTTTAAATTTTACCGGCGAAAGGAAAGAATATTTTATGTATTGGGTTAACGAATCGGTATTTTACCATATCTATCCTCTTGGTTTCTCCGGAGCTCCGAGAGTCAATGACGGCAAAAAAGAATATCGTCTCGACAAGGTGATGGATTTTATTCCTCATCTTAAGGAAATGAATGTCAATGCCGTTTATTTCGGTCCCGTGTTCATGTCCACCACTCACGGATATGATACCAATGATTATTATCACATTGACAACCGTCTCGGTGATAACGAGAGCTTTGCCAAAATCTGTGACGCTCTTCATGCCAACGGCATCAGAGTCGTTCTTGACGGTGTATTCAACCATGTCGGAAGAGGCTTCTGGGCTTTCAAGGACGTTCAGCAGAACGGTCAGTCCTCCCCTTACTGCTCATGGTTCCAAAGAATCGACTTCGGCGGCAGAAGCTCTTGGGGCGATAACTTTTGGTACGAGGGCTGGGAAGGCAACTATGACCTTGTTAAACTCAATCTGCGTCACCCCGATGTCAAAAGACATATCTTTGACGCTGTAAAAATGTGGAAAGAAACATTTAAAATAGACGGCTTGCGTCTTGACGTTGCCTACTGTATGGATCAGGATTTCCTGAGAGAACTCAAGAACTTCTGCAAGGGCTTGGACAAAGATTTCTGGCTCATGGGCGAAATTATTCACGGTGACTACAACAGAATCGCCAATCCCAATCTGCTGGATTCCTGCACCAACTATGAGTGCTACAAAGGTATCTATTCCTCACACAACGACCACAACTATTTTGAAATTGCCCATTCCCTCCGCAGACAGTTTGAAAACGGCGGTATTTACAGAAATATCTATACTTACAACTTTGTGGATAACCATGATGTCAATCGTGTTGCCAGCACCATCAAAGAATTTGACAACGTGAAAAATGCCTTTACCATGGCGTATTTCATGCCCGGTGTCCCCAGCGTATACTACGGCAGTGAATGGGGCATTAAAGGACAAAAAAACAATGTCGACCATGACTATCCCCTCAGACCGTGTGTCAATGTCAGCGACATGGAAAACAATGATTTGTATCGTCATGTCTGCAAACTCGGTGCTGTCAGAAGAACTTTCAAAGCTCTCAAATACGGCAGCTATCAAAATGTTGTCATCAGAAACGAACAGTTGGTATTCAAGCGTCAGTTTGAAGGCGAAACCGTCTATATTGCTCTCAACCTCACAGGCAGCAGCTTTGGTCTGGACTTCAATACAGACGGCGGCTCCAAGCTGTACGACGTTATGAACGGCTACAGAACCTATGATATCAACGGCAACAGAGTCCACATTGACATCCCTGCACACGGTACAATGGTACTTGTTCAGACAAACGGCGAACAGCCGCAGGCACTTATCAACAGTGCTTCCGCACCTGTTGGCACTGCACCTGAAACAACAACTCAGCCTGTACAGGAAACCAAACCGGAACCCAAACTCCCCGAAAGAGGCACTCCCGGCAAATATCGTCACTTCAAGGGCGGAGAATATGAGTTTATCGGCATTGCCAAGAACAGTGAAACGATGGAAGATCTGGTAATTTATAAAGAACTGTTCGGAGAAGGCAAAATCTGGGCAAGACCTGCCTCTATGTTCTATCAGTTTGTAGAAGTCAACGGTCAGCGTGTCCCACGCTTTGAACATATCAATTAAAAAATATCCCGACAGGCAATCAAAACGATTGTCTGTCGGGATTGTCATATTCCGATGAAATTCCGCACAATGCCCCATGCCACAAACAAAACAAGAAATAAAATTTCAATCGCTGTATTTCCTGCGGAAAGACGGTATTTCCCTGTTTTAATATAATGCAATGAGGTGCTGACAAAGGCAAGTCCCAAAAACGCCACGATAAGCGGTGCAAACAAATTTGCCTGCATAAAAGCCGCAAAATCAAGCCGTAACAGTGCCGTCATAGCGTGTGTCATGCCGCACCCCGGACAGCGTAACCCTGTGATATCATGAAAAATACACGGGATTCCTCCTCCCAGCAGCTTTACCGCCAAAGCATAAAAAAGTCCTATACATACAAAGAGAGCTGCCGTGAAGGCAACTCTCTCAATACGTTTTTTTACATCCTTCTGCATCAGTTATTAGCAGGAACAAGCTGGTTGATCTCGTTCTGAACCAGTGCAACCAAAACAATCGGAATCAGGAAACCGAGTATCATGTACATGATCTTGTTGTCAGATGTCGGCATACCTCTCTGCATCTTGATGCTGTTGAGATTCTGGTCAGCTGACATACCGAAAAGAAGATAGCCAACAGACGGGAAAAACAACGAAATCACAACAATCAGCACAGGATCGAGACCGGAACCGGAATGTCCTGCATCTTCCAGACCTTTTGCTGTCTGATAGAGCCAGTACAGCGGATAAATGCCGCAGGTAATAAGTCCAAAAATAATTACCAAAGGAATACTCCTGTTTTGAAGCATCATAAACATCTCCTAAAAATAAATTTGCTTTATGCCATCATTATACGACAATGTACGAAATATGTCAATATTTGAAGCAAACAACATCGTCAAAATTTATCAAAAAAATTGTCTATATTGCATATAAATTCAAATCCCATGCCGGAATATGCGGATGCTGACGAAGATAGATTTTGTATGCAGGCTGAATTTTATGAAGAAGTAACGGCAACTCAAATATATCCTCACTCCTGTGATAGAGTGCCAGATTCAATTTTGGCTTATCCCGCTGTAAGGTATGGATTCCTCCTGAAAGAGCCTGTTTTTCAGCCCCCTCAACATCCATCTTGATATAGGAAACCTGCTGTATCTGATATAGTGTATCTATTTTTGTCACGGCTAAGCACTGTCCCCCTGCATTCTGTACAGACGAACCCCGTCCAAGTGAATTCCGAAAAGACAAATTACAGTCACTCCCCCATATTCCCATATTCCAGAGCTGTGTATCGGGAAATGTTCCTGCATAGTCTTTCAGTTTGCGAAAAGTTTTTCTGTCAGGCTCCAGTGCCGTAATATGCCTGTAATGTCCTCCTGTACAATGCAGAAATTCTTCTATCGTATCGCCACGATATGCACCCAAATCAAGATAGCTTTCCTGATCCGTCAGTTTCAGTATTGTAAAGGCTTCTTTTTTATCGCTGAAAACTTCTGTCAGATATGGCATTTGCCCTGTCAGCTTGAATTTGACAACATTTTTCAGAACCTTTCTTGAAAGATCATCTGCCAGAATTTTCTCCACCTCTTGCAATTCCTTTTGATGAACATCATAAAATGCCATATTGAAAATATTTTCTCCGTACACGGGAACATCTGCCGCAAGCACTGTATGCTTTCGTGCAAGAGAAAGAAGATGCTCTATTACATCCTCCCTCTGCGAACCAAAGGCAATAATAATAATTAATTCTGACAGTTCTTTCTCAAAATCACTCAACTTTCTGACAGGAAAGCCCCTGAATGTTTGCCCTCTGACAAAATCATCACTTGCCATCACTCCTGTAACAGGTACGCCAAGCCTTTGCAGTTCGTTCATAATCTTATCTGCACCGTTACCCATGCCATATATAATAATCGGCTTCTCTGTATGTTTCACAAAATTCCATATATCTTCCTTTATCATATTCATGAAAATCACCCGTAAACGATTGTAACATTTTTTATACCGCTGTGCAATAAAAAAAAATTGAAATTCATGTTGACAATTCCGCTGAATTTGTGTAAAATAGTATTTGTTTGAAAGAGAATATCTATGGAGAGTTACCGAAGTGGTC
>DEFH01000019.1:0-214 GCA_002350705.1 Ruminococcaceae bacterium UBA2857 | reverse complement strand
TCATAACGAGCCTGACTCGAAATGTTGTCGCCACTTTACAGCGATACTTCTCCGAAATGCCGATAACAAGCGGTTTACAGCCGTCTGCACGTCAACGGAAAAACGGCAGTTCTAATGAAAATTCTAATAAAACTGAATAAGCTTTAAATTTCCTTTTTGGAATTTAAATACATGGAGAGTTACCGAAGTGGTCATAACGAGCCTGACTCGAAAT
>DEFH01000041.1:1697-53792 GCA_002350705.1 Ruminococcaceae bacterium UBA2857 | reverse complement strand
TTTAGACAATGGGTAGTTCACAATTGGGGATAAATATGATACAATCATATCAAGATTATATGAAAGAAGTGCGAAACATGAAAGTAAAGCCTTATCTTGGAAAAGAACCGTATATATTTATCAGCTATGCCCATAAGGATAAAGAAACGGTTATGCCGATTGTTGAAAGACTTGACAGGGACGGCTATCGTGTATGGTATGACGAGGGGATCGCTCCCATTGAAACATGGGATGATTTTATTGCAGAAAAAGTGATAGACTGCGAAATGATGCTTGCATTTATTTCAAATAACTATGTCGGTTCAAGCAACTGCATGGACGAACTGAACTTTGCAAGAAGCCGGAATAAAAAAATACTGCGTGTGCAGATCGAAAAAACAGTGGATCTGCCTTTAGGTCTTCAAATGCGTCTTGACAGGATTCAGGCTGTCAACAGAACGGATTATGACAATGAAGATGACTTTTTTGAAAAGCTCTGCCTTGCAAGAGATATGAATATATGCCTGAAATCTGTTGTGTGTGTCCATAAGATTACATATAAAAACGGTGACCGTTACGAGGGACAAATGTCCGACGGAGAAAGAAACGGCAAAGGCAAATTCATTTATACTGACGGCAGCATCTATGAGGGTGACTGGAAAGACGGTAAAATGCATGGTCGGGGATTGTTTACCTATGCAAACGGCAATCTTTATTACGGTGACTGGAAAAACGATGAAAGAGACGGTTTCGGTAAGCTCACGGTTGCCGGAGGCGGATTCTATGAGGGTGAATTCCGCAGAGACCAGCCGAAAGGTCAGGGAATCATGCTGTTTCCCGACGGAGACCGGATTGAGGGAAATTTTATCAACGGGGAATTTGTCGGTCAAGGTAAAATCACTTTTTCCAACGGGGATACTTATGAAGGTGAGCTTGCAAACAATTTGCCCAACGGCAAGGGAAGAATGCATTTTTCTGACGGAAATACCTATGAAGGTGAGTTTGAAAACAGCTATCCGAACGGTATCGGTAAAATGACATATTCCGACGGAAGTGTGTATGAGGGCGAATGGGAACAAGGCTGCAAATGCGGTTTCGGTAAACTGAGCTATCAAAATCATGCACGATACAAGCTCTATGAGGGTTACTGGAAAGACGATGACAAAAGCGGTCAGGGAAAAATGCTCTATACTTCGGGAGATGTTTATGAGGGCAACTGGAAACGTGATAAAATAAACGGTACGGGTAAAATGACGGTTGAAGGCGAGTTTGTATACATTGGCGGCTGGAAAGACAATACGCCTCATGGTCATGGAAAGATAATCTTTGCCAACGGAAACGTCTATGAAGGCGAATGGGAAAACGGCAAACGCAAAGAATAAAAAAATATTTGGAAAGAAGTGTTGAATATGAAAGTAAAACAATATCAGGGAAATGAACCCTATATTTTTATCAGCTATGCTCATGATGATACGAATAAAGTCATGCCTATCATTGAAAGGCTTGACAAGGACGGATACCGTTTATGGTATGATGAGGGTATACTAACTGCTGCACGTTTTAATAATGTTATTGCCGAAAGAATCGACAATTGTGCATTTATGCTGTTATTTATTTCGGATAATTACATTGCTTCTGAATATTGTAATAAGGAATTGAATTTTGCGGAAGCTGAAAATAAAAAATTGATTGGTATTTATGAAAGAAATGCCAATTTGACCCCTCGTTTTAAAATGTTGAGATGTGACATTCAAGGAATTGATGTACCTTATATGTATGATAATGACTTTTTTGAAAAGCTTTATCGTGCAGAGGATATATCAATATGTTTAAAAAATAAAAAGAAAAATGCTGATGACGGAATAAAGCCTTATATATTTTTGAGTTTTTCGCATGCTCCTGAAAATGGGAAATTAGTTGAACCTGTTATAAAAAGATTGAAAGAAGATGGATATAACATATATAGGGGTGATGGGATTATAACAATGAGAAGTGATGATTATATGATGATGGATGAATATGCTCAAAAAATAAAACATTGCCAACTTTTCATTGCTTTGATTTCTGAACCTTATATGTATTCCCAGCATTGCAGAGATGAGTTGCATTTTGCACTCTCTGAAAAAAAGAGAATTATTTGTGTTTATATGAAAGATATTGATCCAGATAGATTTGTGGGGAACTCAAGGTTTATAAGAATAACGAAGGCCATTTTTAGAAATGATTATGAAAATGAAGATGACTTTTTTGAAAGAATATATAATTCGGAAGGTATTGACGATTGTAAAAATTAAAAATTTCAGAAAAGTTTGTTAATGATTTGTTTACAGAGATAGTGTATCATGTAGGAATATAAAATTTTTTAGCGGAGCTGAAATATTTATGTCAATCAGTCTGATTCTTGAGGGCGGCGGTACAAGAGGTGCTTATACGGCAGGAGTACTCGATGTCTTTGCCGAAAACAATATATTTTTTCCCGATACCTATGGCGTTTCCGCAGGTGCCTGCAATGCCCTTTCCTACATATCCAAGCAAAAAAAACGAAATTACAGGATTTTTACGGAATATGCTTCCGATAAGCGTTATATGAGTGTTTCCTCACTGCTGAAAACGGGCAGTATCTTTGGATTCGATTTTATCTTCGGGGAGCTTGCCAATGAACTGCTTCCGTTTGATTACGGGGAGTTTTTTAAAAGCAGTATGAATATTTTTGCAGGCACGACTGACTGTGAAACGGGAAAGCCTGTATTTTTCTCCAAAGAAGATATGAAAGATGATTTTACAGCGGTGATGGCATCTTCGTCTCTGCCGTTGGTATCGCATATTGTCAGCTTTCGGGGAAAACATCTTCTTGACGGAGGGGTGACAGCACCCATTCCGATTGATTATGCCATTGACAATGGTTCCCGTAAAAATGTGGTTGTCCTGACAAGAGAAAAAGACTATTACAAGACAAAAAGCGATGCACCAAAATTCGTGCTTCAAAGAAAGTATAAAAATTATCCCGCACTCGTCAAGGCAATGATGGAACGAGCGGAAGTCTACAATACAGAAAAAAAACGGTGCTATTCCGAACAGGAAAAAGGCAACGCTTTTGTGATAGAACCGTCACAGCCTGTCACAGTGGGCAGATACTGCACGAAGCCCGACAAGCTTGAACAGCTTTATCAACTGGGCGTGGAAGACGCCAAAAACAAATTGATTGATTTACGCAGGTTTATTGCATTAAATAATTTTTGACAAATAATCGGTCATACGGTATAATATAGTTATTTTAAGGAAAAGAGGAATTTTTCAATGAGCAAGCTTTTGGAACTTATCAGCAAAAACAATGACTTTACAACCGCTCAGCTTGCGGCAATGCTCGGCAAGTCTGAGGACGATATCAGAAACGAATTGTATGATCTGGAAGAGAAAGGGATTATAAAAGGCAATAAAGCCGTGATTGACTGGAACAAGGTCCCTGATGCGGATGTCACGGCAATTATTGAACTGAAAGTCGCTCCGAAGCCCGAAACAGGCTTTGATGATACAGCGAAAATCGTGATGTCCTATGACAATGTGGAAAGTGTGTATTTGGCGGCTTCTTCCCGGTATGATCTGATTGCTACCGTCAGGGGAAAAACCATTCAGGAAATTGCGGAATTTGTGTCAAAGCGTCTGTCTACACTGGAAGGTGTCATGGGAACAGCTACCAGCTTTGTGCTGACACAATACAAAGGCGACGGTGTTGTATTTTATGAAAATGATGATGAAGATGAACAAAGGAGCCTGATATTGTGATAGATTATGCAAGCATACTGAATGATAAAGTACAGAAATTGAAACCGTCGGGAATCAGAAAATTTTTTGATATTGCCAATGAAATGGATCATGTGATTTCCTTGAGTATCGGTGAGCCTGATTTTACGACTCCCTGGCACGTCAGACAGGAGGGAATTGAGTCTCTCCGAAAAGGTCATACATGGTATTCTCCCAACAGAGGCTTTCTCGAACTGAGAAAGCAGATTTCCAATTACTATGCCAGACGTTTTAATGTGGAGTATAATCCCGAAGAGGAAATTGTTGTCACGGTAGGCGGTTCGGAAGCGATTGATCTGTGTATCAGGGCATTGGTACAGCAGGGAGATGAAGTGCTGATCCCACAGCCGTCCTTTGTATGCTATGAGCCTATGACAATCATGGCAGACGGTATGCCCGTGATTATCAACACAAAGCCTGAAAACGGTTTCCGTTTGACAGCACAGGAACTGGAAGAAAAAATTACTCCCAAAAGTAAACTTTTGATATTGCCGTTCCCGAACAATCCTACGGGTGCGGTGATGAGAAGAGAACATCTGGAGGAGATTGCGAAAGTTGTTGAAAAATATAATCTGATCGTGCTTTCCGATGAAATTTACGGAGAGCTTACCTATGGCAAGGAAAGACATATCTCTTTTGCGGATATTAAGGGAATGAAAGAACGAACAGTGGTTGTCAGCGGCTTTTCCAAAGCTTATGCAATGACAGGCTGGCGTCTGGGATATGCACTCGGTCCCGAACCGGTGATTTCACAAATGCTGAAACTCCATCAGTATGCCATCATGTCTGCTCCGACTACTGCACAAAATGCCGCTGTTGAGGCGTTAAAACACGGTGACAGTGACATTGAACGCATGAGAGATGAATATGATATGAGAAGAAGACTCATTGTAGATGAGTTCTGTCGAATGGGACTGACCTGCTTTGAGCCGGAGGGAGCATTTTATGTGTTCCCAAGCATTAAGATATCGGGCATGAAATCCGAAGAATTCTGTGAAAAGCTGATATTCTCCCAGCGTGTGGCAATCGTTCCGGGACCGGCGTTCGGTGACTGCGGCGAGGGTTTTGCAAGAGTCTCGTATTCCTACTCTCTGAAACACATCAAAGAGGCTCTGGAACGTATTGAGCGATTTTTGAACGAAAGGTAATGACTATGCGAAGAACGGTACAAGCTCCCGCTAAAATCAATCTTTTTCTGGATATTACCGGAAAAAGAAGTGACGGCTATCATATTGTCAATATGGTGATGCAGGCAGTATCCCTGTATGATGAAATTACGGTGACAGTGGATGACGGTGACGGCAGGATCCGGATTATTTGTCTTGACAGCCGTATCCCGTGTGATGAAAGCAATACGGCATACAAGGCAGTACAGCAGTTTTTTGCTTATGCGGAAATGCCTTTGCAGGACGTAACGGTGAGAATCAAAAAGAAGATTCCTTCACAGGCAGGCATGGCAGGCGGCAGTACGGATGCGGCGGCTGTTCTGGTGGCATTGAATGAAATGCTTGATACAGGTTTTTCACAAAATGAACTGGCTGAAATAGCAGAAAATATCGGTGCAGATGTGCCTTTCTGTATCTATGGGGGTACCATGACGGCCAACGGAATCGGTACGATTTTGACACCTCTTCCGGATATGCCGGAATGTTATATGGTGGTCGTCAAACCCGAGACGGCGATTTCTACCAAGGAAGCCTATGAAAAATCCGACAGTATCGGTTATGACCGGTGCATGAGCATGGAACCTATGGTGGATGCCATCTGCAACGGGGATATTCATGAAATCGGAAAGACTCTTTACAACAAATTTGAAGAAGTGGCGGAAGTGCCCGAACTTGACGAAATCAAAGCCTGTATGAAAAAATGCGGTGCCGAGGGTTCTGTTATGACGGGCAGCGGTTCGGCTGTTTTTGGTATTTTCACTGACAAATCCTGTGCGGATGACTGTACGAATGAGCTTGAAAAGAATTTTGAAAATGTATGGATTGTCGAGCCTGTTTCAGACGGGGCTGTCATTAAATAATATCCGATAAAATCAGCGGTACACATTGATTGGTGTACCGCTTTTTTGATGTCATTGCATCTTGTCGAGAAATTCGCTGACAGCTTTTGTCACTTCATCGGGCTTGTGCTTGTAAATGCAGTGGTCTCCCGGGATATTGATATAGGTGACATTTCCCAGTTTGTCAATATAGGTCTGAATATTTTTCTCGAAAAATTCGTGCATGGATGTAACGAGCCTATCATCCACACTGCTTTCAAGAATATCTATTTCGGGAGCGGCAATGCCTGCTTTTTGGGCGATTTCTCCGGAGTAGGCGATTTTTTCCTTGATGTCCTCTGTTGTATAGGCACCGGCATCAATATAAAGTTTTGGAATATCATTGGAAGTGAGAGAATCGGCTGTTTTGCGGAGATTTTCCGCATAATTGTTTTCTTCGGAGCAGACTGTCCATGACATAGGGCAGTGTCCCCACAGCATTTCCGCATATTGTTTCTGTTCTTCCGTCTGAAGTCCCACGGTATATTCCGCAGAGTTAAAAAACAGTCTGTCAATGCCGAGTTTGGAGCATATCACACTCAGATACATCTGAAAATCCGCATGACGTTCACTGATTTCCTGCTCAATCTCCTTTAAAGAGCCGATCTGGGTGGGATCGAGATAGATAACGGCTTTGATTTCATCAGGATAATGCTGCTGCCAGTAAGAGGCGTATACACCGCCGATGGAATGTGCCATTAAAACATAGGGCTTTTTGACATTGGCATTTTGCAAAGCGGTGCGGTAATCCGTAATCATTTGTTCGACAGTCTGTTCCTGATGGGTATCGTCACTTAAACCGTAACCCGAACGATCCACAAGGGCAAAACGATAGGTGTCCTTTAACGGTTCTGTAATGCTCTCCATTTCGACAGTATAAGCCATATTATTCAGTCCCTGCATGGTGACAACCGTAAAAGCGGCATTTTCATTGCCTTTCAGACAGACATTCAGATTGTGGTCACCGACAGAAACCATGTTGACATAGCCTGCCTTGTCCAATTCCTGCCATTCCTGATTGTCTTTGACCTTGTCGATGATGAATATCACACCGACAGCCAGTATCAGCAGTAAAATCAGCCACAACAGAACGGTTCCGATGATTTTAAAAATTTTCTTTGCCATAGCAGTTCTCCTTATTTTCCGACAAAAAATGATATTTTAAAAAAATTATAACATCATTTCATCAAAAGTCAAGTAATTGACAGAAAAAGAAAATCAACGATGCCCGTACAGCTCAAAAAAACGGCTGTACGGGCATTTCTGTTGTCAGATGACCACTTTCAGAGTAAAGTCTTTTCTGGCAACATTGCCTTTGGCATCACGGATTTTGATATAAATGTCGAAATCGCCAATGCGATTGGGTTTGAAGGTACTTGTTACACGAGTCTGATAGTCCTGAAGAACAACCCATTGTGTCGTACCTTTCGGGCGATAGGCGATTCGATAGGTATAAGGAGAATCACCGCCTTGTGCTTTCGCATAAAAACGGACAGTTTCACCATATCGTATCGTGGTGGCGGAAAGCTCGGAAACATTTTTCGGAACGGTGTATTTGACAGTGACCGTGAAAGTTTTTTCGGAGACGTTTCCTTTGCTGTCTTGGGCGTAGACATAGATGGTATAGGTGCCGGAGTTGTTGAGAGGTACGTCAAGATTGGTATTGGTGGTATAGCCTATTTTTGTATAGGTATATCTTTCGGAATCATTTCTTGCTTTCACACAATAGGAAATCGTTCCCAGACCGCCGGAGGCTTTTCCTGTAATATGGATACTTTCACCGGAATTGATGGTGGTATTCTGAATGGCAGAAAGATTTTTAATAGGATTGTTAGCGGAAACAACAAAGTATTTTTTTCTGACTGTTTTGTCAGCGTCACGGACAGCAATGCAGACATCATATTTGGCGGCTTCTTTGGGAGTAAAGACAAAACCTGTATCGGACTGATAGCCTTGCAGAGTGATATATTTTTTGTCAGAGGTTTTTTTGTAAGTCACGGAATACTCATAATTTCCCCTGCCGCCTGATGCGTTATAGCGGAATACGATAATATCTCCCAGCAATACATCAGGCTCTACGACGGAGCATTTATTGGTAAGCAGGGCTACAAAGGGAATCGCACGTCTGATGGCGAACTGTTCGGCATAGGTGCCTGCTTCACCGTAGAAAGTGCAGTTGGTGCAGTTTTCAAAAGCGGCATCATTGATGGCATATAATGTGGAAGTAACATCCAGTCTTTTCAGAGAAGTGCAGTTATAAAAGGCGTGATAACCGATTTCACCGATATTGGAGCCTGTCTGAACGGTGGCGAGTCTGGAACAGTTTGCAAACAGACTGTCACAGATTCGATATAATTTGGCAGGGAGTCGAACATACGTTAAATTGCCGCAGCCCGAAAAAGCACCGTTTCCTACACCGGTAATGGTATCAGGCAGGTAAATGCTGTTAATTTTTTGACAGTTTGCAAATGCATAGTCACCGATATAGGCAAGAGTCTTGCCATACGGGACATTTGTCAGAGAGGTGTTGTAAAAAGCTTTTGTGCCAATGGAACGCATGGTATCGGGCAGTTTAACGGACTGGATTTTGATGTCATCGGAAAAGGCATAGGCTCCGATAGAGGTGAGTTTGGAACCGAATGTCACGGAAGCAAGATTCGTACACGAAGCAAACACGGATGAATTCAATGCAGTCAGATTTTCAGGTAGTTTTACGGAGGCGAGCCTTTCGCAGTTCTGGAAACAGCTGTAACCAATATTGGTGATATTGTCGGACAGTTCCACCTGTTCCAGCGACCAGCATTCCTGAAAAGCAGCATATCCCAAAGAGGTACAGCCATCTGTTACGGTTACTTTTTTCAGACCGTGACAGCTTTGGAAAGCTCCGTTAAGCGTGTTGCAGGGGAGTGTGATTTCTGTCAGCTTTTCACAGCCGATAAATGCTTCGGAGTCAATATACTGCAGTTTGGCAGGAAATTTGATGCTTTCCAGTGCGATGCAGCCGGAAAAGGCACGGGACGAAACACTTTTGAGATTAGCCGAAAGTTTGACGGTTTTCAGGGCATAGCACCGTGCAAATGCAGCAAAACCCATTGTTTTCACACTGTCGGGCATACGGAGTTTTTTCAGGGAGTCGCAGTCCAGAAAGGCATTGATACCGATAGATTCCACCGTTGTAGGAATGTCGATTTCTGTCAGAAAATGTTGATTCATAAAGGCTTTTTTACCGATAGAAACCACTTTTTTACCGTCAATGCTGCCGGGAATGGTGATATGTCCTCCCGCCCCCTGATAGCCGACAATTTCAACCGTGTCCTGATCATTGATAATATACTCAAAGTCATTGTATACAAACACGTCACTTCCTTCATATTCAAGACTGTAGGCAGATACTGCCATATTTAAAGAAGCAGCGTTTCCCGCACAAGCCAGCATAGCGGCGGATAAGGACAAGGCAATGAGTTTTTTGAACAGTTTCATAAAGAATCCCTCCGTTATTATAATATTTTTTGGATATATTATAACACAAATTCTGATAAAAAGCTATATTTTGAGCAAAAAACCTTACTAAAAAATCATTTTGTATTCATTGAGTGATAGGCTGAACCTATTACCTATAATACTTATAGGATATTGGACAAATATCAAAACCAATGCTATAATAAACCCAACGAAACGGAAAGGAGTCAAACGCTATGATAACCCCAACTGCAAAAACCATGTGTATGAACAATATGTGTAGGACGCAGAGAGCGGTTTTCTGCGTTAAAGCCTGCTGTGCTTTCCGAATGTGAGGAATGATTCTGTCTTTCACATGGGAAGTCGGCAAAGGACTTCCCTTTTTTATGCCATCAATTTCGGAAAGGAAAAGAGTTATGAAAGTGAAAACCATTGCAGTATTACTGATTGCGGCTCTGAGTGCGGTAGCTTTTACAGGCTGTACCGATTCATCGGAATTAAAGGCAAATGCACAAGAAGATTCTCGGAACAGCTGCTGTCGCAGCGAAAAATCCGAATGTTGTAAAGATAAAGAAGAATCTTCCGATGAAAGCTCACATATTCCCGACTGCTGCGGTGAATAAATTTTTTTGAATAGAGAAAGGAAAATGGATATGAATAAGAAATTAACAGCGGCTTTGCTTGCAGCCGCTTTGACAGTAACGGCTCTTGCAGGATGCAATAACAATCCGTCTGACAACACCCCATCCGATCATAACAGTACAACATCTTCTGCCGATACCTCTTCTTCTGCAAAAGCCCTCGAAAAAACCAGTTTTAATCTCGGACATCTCAACTCCACCGCTCATCTTCTGGGATTCGTCGCAAAGGAGGAAGGATTTTTTCAGGAGGAAGGTCTTGATGTAACGCTGACACTGTTTTCTTCAGCGGCAGAACTGTCAACAGGTCTGGAATCCGAAAAGCTGGATGTTGCCTTTATCGGTTCGGTTCCTGCTCTGACATTCCAGAGTCAGGGACATGATCTGACCATTTTTGGCGGTGAGATGACAAACGGACACGGCTATGTGATCAAGCCTGAGTTTGTGGAAGGTCTGACAGACTGGGATGTTTCTATCCTGAAAGGAAGAAATGTTGCCTCTGTGAAAAACAGTGTGCAGGATGCGGAACTCCAGATTCTTCTGAAAGACAGGAATATTGAAATAGGGGAAGGAGCCGACAAAGTAAATATCATTTACTTTGACAGCCAGAAAGATGCCTATAACGCTCTTCAGAATGATACAATAGATGCTGTTTCAGCCTATTCGCCGTATACGTCACTGGCTGAAAGTCAGGGTTATCAAATCGTTTATCGCTGCTCGGAAGAACCGCTTCTGCAAAATCAGCCCTGCTGCCGTCAGGTCGCAGCCACTGCGGCTTTGAGCAAATATCCGAACGCTTACAATGCTTTTGAAAGAGCCTTAATAAAAGCTTACAAATTCACGCAGGAAAATAAGGAACAGACCATCAAGGACGTTAAAAAATACATTGACATTGAAGAAGATTTGATCAATACGGAAATCTATGGCGGTTATGGCACATCTGTTCCCGATCCCGACAAACAGGGTACAGTGGCATTAAAAAATTCCATTGTCGAGCTTGGTTATGCAGAGGATTACGACATTGACAAGCTCTATAATACGGATATTTATAAAAATGCGTTGGCAAGCCTGATCGAAGAAAATCCCGATGATAAAATCTATGAGGATTTACAAAAGCACTTTGATGAATTTGAATAATACAGAGATGAGTGTATATGAGTAAAATAGAAATCAATCATTTGACAGTTGATTACACGGAAAAGAAAAAAAGTTTTACCGCATTGAAAGATGTCAGTTTTTCCATAGAAGAGGGCGAGTTTGTCAGTATTATCGGCTCCAGCGGCTGCGGCAAAAGTACGCTTTTGAGTATTCTGGAGGGCATTAACACTCCCACAGACGGTGAAATTCTGATTGACGGTGAGCCCATCAAGGGAACGGGAGCAGACCGTGGCGTTGTGTTTCAGCATTACTCTCTTTTTCCTTGGATGACGGCAAGAGAAAATGTTGCCTTTGGTGTCAGGCAGGTCAATCATTCTGCCAGCCGTTCCGAAAGACTGAAAATTGCAGATGAATTTCTGCAAAAAGTTGGTCTGGAACAGTTCAAAAACAAATATCCTTCACAGTTATCAGGCGGTATGCAGCAGCGAGTCGCCATTGCGAGAGCATTGGCAATGGATACGGATATTTTGCTGATGGACGAGCCTTTCGGTGCAATAGACGCTAAAAACCGCACGATATTACAGGAATTGCTTTTGGAGTTATGGGAGGGTGACGGCTCCAAAGCAAGAAAAACGGTTGTCTTTGTCACCCATGATATAGATGAATCCATTTTACTTTCCGACAGAATCGTGATGATGACAGCCAATCCCGGACAGGTTTACAGGGAAATCAACGTTCCCTTTGACCGTCCGAGGAATCGGGCACAGCTTGTTCAGACAAAAGAATACAACCAATTCAGAAACAGGCTGCTTGCACTGTTTTACAGCGACATTGCCGATAAAATCGGCGGCGAGGAGGTTGTATTGTGATGACAGTCAAGCAAAGATATTTGAGAGTCGTTCATGCACTGTTTATCGTGTTTTTGCTGATACAATTCCTGCCTGACAGGCTTGTCACGGACACGTATGCCGGTTATGCGATATGGTTTGCAGTGGGGATTGAAGTTCTGACACTGATTGTTTCGGCACTCATTAAAAAACCGGTGAGCCTGAATCTGTTTGTGGATATTGTCGGCTTTGTGTATGGACTGCTGATTGCATGGACACTGGCAACCGCAAAATTCAGTGTACTGAAACCTGCACTGTTCCCGCCGCCCGGAAAAGTATTCCGGCAATTTATTGAGGATTACGACAAAATTCTGATTAACATTCAAAGTTCTATCGGAATCATATTGCAGGGTTATTTGCTTGCGATAGTGATTGCCGTTCCGCTCGGACTGTTTCTGGGCTGGAGTGCAAGGCTTGGCAGTGCAGCAACCTATATTGCAAAGTTTCTCGGTGCCATTCCGCCGATTGTATATATCCCTTACGGCATTGCATTGCTGCCGACATTCCGTTCCGTATCGGTATTCGTGATTTTTCTTGCCACGTTCTGGCCTGTTCTGGGCGGAACCATGAGCGGTGTCATGAATGTGGACAAAAAAACCATTGATTCCGCAAAAGTCCTGAATGTCCATCCGTTTACTATGCTGTTTTCCATCATGCTTCCTGCCTCTTTACAGCAAATATTTATCGGCTGCAATCAGGGACTGACCGTATCATTTGTACTTCTTACGTCAGCCGAAATGATAGGGGCACAGAGCGGTTTGGGTTACTACATCAAAAATTATTCCGACTTTGGTGATTATACAAGGACAATCGTTGGATTGATTGTTGTGGGCATTGTAATTGTGATCATTTCATTTATTTTCAACAGGATACAGAAATTCCTGCTTCGCTGGAAGACATGACGGGAGGAAATACCATTGACAGAAATATTATGGCACGGCAGAGGAGGACAGGGAGCCTTTACAGCCGCACGGCTTTTGGGAGCGTCTTACGCTTTGCAGGGCGGTTATGCACTTGCATTTCCCTCTTTCGGACCGGAACGCAGAGGAGCTCCCATACGAGCCTTTACCAAGCTTGACAGTCAGCCCATCGGCAACCGCAGTGAAATCAAAAAAGCGGATTTCAGCATATTTCTTGATGATACGCTTTTCACAGAGACCGCTTTTTCCGAGATAAAGCCTGACGGAAAGATTCTTTTGAATACCAGAAAGACCTTTTCGGATGAAAGAATCATCACGATTGACGGTGACAGTATCGCCAATGAGATTCTGAAACTTCCCATCACGAATACGGTCATGCTGGGAGCATTTTCGGCAGTATTTGGAAAAATTGCCTTGCAGAATATCGAAACCGCTGTGCAGCAGAATATGCCCCCAAAACTGCACAGCAAAAATATTGCCGTGATTCACAGGGCAAGGGAGGTTCTGTTATGAAACCCTATCTGAGAGAGTTTGTTCCGAAAAATTTGGAAGATATTCCCGATACGACATCTTATGAAGCCGGCTATCTTGTGACAAAAAATGCGGGCTGGCGAAATATCCGCCCTGTGATAGACACGCAAAAATGCACGGGCTGTCTGAACTGTTATTTACATTGCCCCGACGGCGTTATTTTCAGAAAAGACGGAAAAGTATCCATAGATTATGATTTCTGTAAAGGATGCGGCATTTGTAAAAAAATCTGTAAAATCGGTGCAATCGGAATGGAGGCGGAAAAGTAATGGCTAAACAATTTTTATCGGGCAATGAAGCGTTTGCTTATGGAATACGGCTTGCCCGTCCGCAAGTCATTTCCGCCTATCCCATCACACCGCAGACAATCGTTGTGGAAAAACTGTCGGAATTTGTCGAGGACGGCAGTCTGAAAGCGGAATTTATTCATGTAGAAAGCGAACATTCTGCACTGTCCTGTGCAATGGGAGCGTCCTCTGTGGGAGCAAGAGCCTTTACAGCGACCTCTTCACAAGGACTGTTATATATGGCAGAGGGTTTGCCGTATGCGGCAGGCGGCAGATTTCCGATAGTGATGATGAATGCAAACCGTTCAACAGCACTTCCCTGGAATATCTACGGAGACCAGAGGGATTCCGTTTCACAGCTTGACAGCGGCTGGATCCAGGCTTATGCCGAAAACGCACAGGAAGCCCTTGACATTGCCCTGATGAGCTTTTATATAGCGGAGCATGAAAAAGTCAGTACGCCTTTTATGGCAAATCTTGACGGCTTTGTGCTGACACATACCTATGAAGTAGTGGATGTTCCCACACGGGAACAGGCAGATCAATTTTTACCCCCATTTCAGACGCAGAACAAAATGTCACCGGACAACCCCAAAAACCTTGCCTTTTCGGCAGGACCGGACACCAACACCATTTTTAAATACAAAGAACATCTTGGAATACTTAATGCAAAGGATGTCATTGCAGAAGCCGAAGAAAAATTTGAAACGATTTTCGGCAGACATTATACAGGTTTGACGGAAAGCTATCGCACAGAAGATGCCGATTATATTTTGATGACACTCGGCAGTATCGCAGGGCTTGTACGTGAAGTCGTGGACAGGCTGAGAAATGACGGAAAAAAAGTCGGCCTGTTAAGACTGCGTTATCTCCGCCCGTTCCCGAATGAAGAAATCGTAAAGGCAGTAAAAAATGCCAAAGCACTGGCTGTTCTGGAAAAAGATATTTCTTTCGGAAATGCCGGTACGGTTTATACCAATGTCAGTGCTGCACTGCAAAGAGCAGGTATATCTGTTTCAAATTCTAATTATATAGGTGGTCTTGGCGGCAAAAATATTTCTTTTGAAGAAATTGAAAATATATTCAACAATTTGACGCAGCAACGCTCAACGGTTCAGTTTTTAGGCATAGGAGGTGAGGACAGTGGCGGTTAATGCAAGAACACTGAATGAAACGGAATTTTTTTACGGACATAAGGCTTGTGCAGGCTGCGGCGGCAGTCTGGCTGTCAGAATTGCACTGAAAGTTCTCGGAGAAAATGCGTTTGCTGTACTTCCGGCAGGATGTATGTCGGCAGTGGGATTTAATTTTCCGCAGCTTTGTTTCGGCAATAATGCGATCATCTCGACTTTTGCGGGAACAGCCTCTATGCTGACAGGCGTTCAAGCCGGACTTCGTGCACAGGGTATCACGGATTTTCATGCGGTAGGCTTTGCCGGTGACGGCGGAACGGCTGATATTGGCTTGCAGGCACTTTCCGGAGCGATTGACAGAAATGATGATATTCTGTACATTTGCTATGATAATGAGGCTTATATGAATACAGGTATTCAGAAAAGTTCTTTGACACCGTTCGGAGCAAAAACAACTACCACTCCCGCCGGAAAAAATATTCACGGCAATCTCCGCCCAAAAAAGAATCTTTTTGAAATCATAGCGGCACACGGAATTCCCTATGCGGCAACGGCAAGTGTGGGTTATCTGAATGACTTTATGCGGAAAGTCGAAAAAGCCAAGCAAATCAAAGGTACAAAGTATATCCATATATTGGCACCCTGTCCGACAGGCTGGGGGATTCCGACGGATGAAACAATTGATATTGCCAAAGAAGTAGTTGACTGCGGTTTGTGGTATCTTGCCGAGTATGAAAACGGCAGTTTTACCCTGAATCATCAGCCGAAAGAGTTTTCAAGCGTAGAAGCTTATCTCAGAAAGCAGAGCCGATTCAGACACCTCACAGATGAGGATATTCAAATCATACAGAGTTCCCGTGATGCAAAATGGGAGTTTATTCATAAAAATTTCAAGTGAAGAAGGAGTCTTTCAAATGAGCAGAGATATTAACAATCAATACTGGGACGAGGAATTGGAAACACTTCCCCGTGAAGAACTCGAAAAAAGACAATTGGCAGATTTGCAGGAAATCGTGAAGTTTGCCTATGAGAACGCACCGTATTATAAGCGTTCCTTTGACGAGGCAGGCGTAAAGCCCGAGGATATCAAGACATTGAAGGATATCCGTAAATTTCCTTTTATCAACAAGAAAACACAGCGTGATACACAGGGTATCGGTTCGTTTTTGGGAGAACTGGCGGCTGTTCCCGAAGAAGATGTCGTTTTCATTTCGACATCCTCCGGTTCGACAGGTGTTCCGACCATGAGCCCTTTTACCAAAAAGGATTTTGATGAGTTTCAGGACACGGAAAGCCGTTGGTTCTGGCAGATCGGAATGCGTCCGAACGACCGTTATGTCCATGCACTGAATTTTTCACTGTATGTAGGCGGTCCCGATGTCATCGGAGCACAGAACCTCGGAGCATTGTGCATCTGGGGAGGTACTCTGCCAAGTGAAAGACTGCTGTTTGTACTGAAAACCTATCAGCCGACAGTGATCTGGACTTCACCGTCTTACGCATGGCAGTTGGGTGAAAAGGCTTTGAAAAGCGGTATTGATCCCAAAAAAGATCTCAATATCAAGAAAATTATTGTGGCAGGTGAGCTGGGCGGCTCCATTGACGCTACCAGAAAGGCAATCGAGGACATCTGGGGAGCGGAAGTCTATGATTTCTATGGACTGTCCGATATATTCGGAGCTTGTGCGGCAATGTGCGAAGCGAAAAACGGTCTGCATATTGCAGAAAATCACATTTTGGTAGAAACCGTTGATATTCATACAGGCGAGATTCTGGAACCCGGTCAGGTTGGTGAATTGGTGTTCACCACTCTCAGAAAACACGCCCGTCCGCTGATTCGTTTCCGTACAGGCGATATCGGCTGGATTGACAATACAAAGTGCTCCTGCGGCAGAACTCACGGAAGAATTCATATTCAGGGCAGAAAAGACGATATGTTTATCGTTTCAGCCGTTAATGTATTTCCCAGTGACATTGAAGCGGTGGTTCGTGACCAGAGCGGTATTACAGGCGAATATCTGATTCGTATTTTTGAAAAGGATTTCACCAACAAATATGCGGTTGAAATCGAAAAGTCTGCGGATAATACCAAAACAGACGAGGAAGTCGCAGCGGAAGTTTCCGCAGCTCTCAAAGCCCGTATCGGTGTCAAGCCTGCGAGAGTCATTGTACATCCCGACGGCGGACTGAATACCCGTTCCGAGCATAAATCAAAGAGAGTGATTGACGAGCGTACACTTGACTATACCATCTGATGTCATTATAATAGAAATGAAAAAATCATCTATGGAGGCAGAGCGATTATGCCAACACTTTCTAAAAGAACAGAAAATTTTACGGATTCTGTTATCAGACGAATGACAAGAATTTCCAATCAGTACGGTGCGGTGAATCTGTCACAGGGATTTCCTGACTTTGAGCCGCCCCGTGAACTGCTGGACAGGCTGGCACAGGTAGCAAATGAGGATTTTCATCAGTACTCCGTTACGTGGGGAGCACAGAATTTCCGTGAGGCTCTCGCTGAAAAGCAGTCACGTCTGATGGGCAGAAAAATTGATCCCAATGCTGAAATGGTTGTTACCTGCGGCAGCACGGAGGCAATGATGGCAGCAATGATGACTGTCACCAATCCCGGTGATAAGGTAATCGTATTTTCACCGTTCTATGAAAACTACGGGGCGGATACGATTCTTTCGGGAGCAGAACCGATTTATGTACCGTTATATCCGCCCGAGTTTCACTTCAATGCCGACGAACTGGAAGCCGCTTTTCAGCAAAAGCCGAAAGCATTGATACTCTGTAATCCGTCCAATCCCAGCGGTAAAGTATTCACGTATGACGAGCTGAAAATCATTGCTGATTTTGCGGAAAAATATGATACATTTGTCATTACGGATGAAGTATATGAACATATTGTCTATGAACCGTACAAGCATACGTATTTTGCATCCTTGCCGGGGATGTGGAAGAGAACCATCTCCTGTTCCTCTCTTTCCAAGACGTACTCCATTACAGGCTGGCGTCTGGGATATATCATTGCACCGGATTATATCATTGATGTTGCCAAGAAAGTGCATGATTTTCTGACAGTCGGAGCAGCGGCACCTTTGCAGGAGGCGGCTGTGACAGGACTTCGTTTCGGAGAGGATTACTATCGGGAACTTCGGGAAAAGTATACCGAAAAACGTAATCTTTTCCTCAAAGGTCTTGACGATATAGGAATTGCCCATACGATTCCGCAGGGAGCATACTATATATTGTTGGATATTTCGGAATTTGGCTACCGGAGTGATCTGGAATTCTGTGAAGTGCTGGCAAGAGATGTGGGAGTGGGAGCTGTACCCGGCTCGAGCTTTTTCAGAGAGGATGTCAACCATCTGATCAGACTGCATTTTGCCAAGAAAAACGAGACATTATATGAAGCTCTTAACCGTCTGGAACATATCCGTCGTAAAATCAAAAGAAAATAATCGTATGAAAAGCAGAGGAAAAAATCCCCTGCTTTTTGTTTTATGACAAATTGGAACTGATACAATAATGCCTAAAATTTTCTATATTTGATAGGTTAACTTTTGTGCGGTATTTTTGTTGATTCTCTGAAATTGCACTGAAAATGGATAAAATGAACAGTTTTTAGTATGAAAGTGAGCCACTTTTTTAGACATATTATTTGCTTTTTTGGGAGAAAAAATACTGTTATTATGACACAAAATGTAGTATAATATAATAGTTAATAATAATGATAACGAATTCTGTTTTTATATGCTCGGAAAGGAGATAGATCGTATGAAGAATACAAGAATAGGATTATTCCATAGAATGATATCTTTGATGCTGATGCTGTCCATGATGATAACAATGGTGCCGTATCTTCCGGTAACAGCACAAGATGAAGTATCTAATTTTATAGGAATTAATAATCATATGCTGACAAGCTCGGAAGATCTGCAAACAAAGTATCAGATTACTTTCTATACGCTGAAGGAAACAGAACAAGACGGGGAACTTACCTACCGATATGAACCGTTCACACTTTCCAGAGAATACCAGCTGACGGATACCGATAATCAGACGGTATATTTGGAAAGTGACGGCAGTATGCAGCTTAATAAGGATCAGAAAGTATATTTTAATGCTCCTGTCAATCAGGAATTTAAAAACTTCCTGATTCAGAATAAAATCAGCCGTATAGTGATCGATCTCCAACTGACAGAAGTGCGTGACGGAGAGAAAGTTAAGGTATTTGAACAGTATGATTCGGCAGCCGGCGGAAACGGCAGCTACAGCGATATCGACACCGACAACCATCCGGACAATGATCCCGCAAAAGAACAAAATATCCCCGATAACCGTCATATATATAAAATCAACTATGAGACACAGGAAGAATCTCCTTATGATACATATATAAAAGATGAGGAATTATATAGTGCAAAGCAGTTTAACATTACACCAATCGTTGACTTTGATGCGAATGTCATGTGGCGTGATACCAACACAGGCAGACCGACAAATGTAGAGTTTGACGTTTTACGCAAAATCCCCGACGGTGAATATGAGGACTACACTACGCAAGCAGGTGCTCCGTTATGCATCCATGCCGACAGTAATAACGATATCTATACCTACAGTGTGCCGGAATGTGACGAAAACGGCAATACCTATCACTATAAGGCAGAGGAACATCAGATTGCCGATTATGATATTGAAACGATAGATGACAACCATTTCAAGAATTACAGTCTGAAAGAATTTAAATGTACTTTTAACTGGAACGATACGGCACATAAAAATGACATTTCTAAAAATATCACTCCCGAATTTATCAGAACCTATTTTGAACTGTTTAATGAAACAGATAATATGAAAAGTCTCCTTTTAGAGAAGGATGACGAAACAGGCGAATACAAAATAAAGGACGATCAAATCTCATATAATGCCGCAACAGGTGAGCTGACTATCAGCGGTCTGAGAGAAATTACCTCTGACGGTACAGCAATTATTTATTCTCTCAAGCCGAAAGCGGAACTTGATTCACAAATCCCTGTCAATGATGTTGACAACAAAACGGATGAACAGGGACAGCCGAAAGATGCATACAGCGGTTCGGCTGATGATAAATATCTCCTGTCCTCCGTCAACAACGGTGTCAACTCCAATATCGTTGACAAAACCTATGATAACGGAACAGTTCATCTTCTCCTGACAGGCACGACTGCCTTTACAGGACCTCTCAGCTGGTCGGACGAGGATAACAAAACCGATCGTCAGGCGGCTGTTGCAAGTGGTGCAGCAGGCGATTTTATCCTCTACCGTTATATTGATGGTGCCAGCAACATGGTATCGCAGGTCGGCACCTGGAAAATCAGCGATCAGCAAGATGAAAACGGAAATCCTGTTTATATTTATTCCGATGATGAGGGCAACCCCATTGACATCGACAAATACGACAATACAGGTGCAAAGTATATCTACTTTGCCAAAGAGCGTATCAATGCAGATCTCGGTGATTACGGCGTGGAATACACGTTTTCGGAAGAGGCGGATTTTCCTTTCAACGGTACATCATCAGGCACATATAACGGCTCGAATGTATTCCCGAACGGTGCAGCGGTCAAAAATTCCCTTGTAGGCTGGACCGAGTACGGTGTGGATGCAAAATGGATCGCCGCAGAACTGCAGGGCGGTACTGGTGAGGCACATTATCAGCTCCAATGCTTTAACAGCGATACCAAAGAGTGGGAAGATGTTACAGACAATCAGATTGACCTGTTGAATTTTTCTGCCGAGATGATGGAAAAAGACGGTTTGTTCCATGCCGTCAGAAAGTATGATGATCAAGGTAATCTGAATCACTACAGAGTGGTGCAGACAAATGTCGGCCGTACAGATAACGGTCAGTCCGGTACTTACACCACCCCCATGATAGAAATGGCTTACGACCCCGAAACGGGAACTCTGATAACAGAAACCGTACAAGGCAGAACGCTCATCAAGCTCAGAAATCCTCAGACAGGCGATGCGGAATCCAAAGTCCGCATTTCCGTCGGCAGTCATGATTTTGAAGTACAGGCTTTCTGGGACGAGGAAACAAAGACTTTCGATTATGAGTATCGTCTTGTCGGTGAAGTCAAGATTGTTATGAATAAAGACTGGGATGCTTTTCCTGTCAGTAAGCTGGACAAAGTATGGAACTCCCAGGTAAAACTTCAGCTCCTGAAATACAACTATATCACGGGTGAGTATGAGCCTTATGATGCGACAGGTCTGAAATATACCGACGGTTCCAGAACAAACGGTGTATTAAATGAATATACCGCTGACAGTTCCACGATTACCGTTGACAGAACCAAATTTGTGGATGATATAGACGGTATTTCTCCGAAATATGCTGTCAAGATACTGAATGCCCCGATGTATGATGAAGAGGGACATATCAACAAATACTCCATTGCTGAGGCAGGCACCATGGTATGGAATGAGGAAACTCATTCGTATGTGTCCGAAAAGCTTGGCAGTGCTGTCTATTCCATGGCGGTCAAGCAGGAAAATAACTTTAATGGTACGGCTGACAGTGTAGATGTCTTTACGGCAGAAAATATTTTTGGCGACGGCGGTGAAGAAATACACTTCCATAAAGTATGGATGGATGACGGTGAAGAAGAATACAAGTGTCCTATCGGGATATATATGTCTCCAAGGGCAATGCCTTTGCCCATTGTTTCCAACGAAGGTCAGACAATATCCAATATTGAGTCCTATGATACCTATCCGAATATTGGTTCTGCAACCGATACCGGCAGCGGCTGGGCATATACGACACCCTGGGCAGCGAACAATCTTTTTGCTGACTGGACATCCGGCTTAGGTTACAAATATCTTGACAATAACGCCTATGTGAATCATTATGTGAAAAGTCATAATAGGATTAGTCCTGCTGAAAATGCGAATTATGTACCTTTGCAGACACCGCTTAGTGAGTCCGATTTTCCGGGAACTCTTCCTGACGGTGTTTTGACAAACGTCAATAACGCTCTTGTCAATTCTAACGGATATATGATGAATACAGGCGGTGTCATGAGTGAGTCAAATATCTGGCTGTCCCGTATACAGGTCAGAATCGGCTACAGCTACAACAATATGTATAACCTGAAAGACTTTCAGGAGTATTTCATAGACGACAGTATAACATCTCAGGGGTATTATTTTAAGAAAGACACTGTTGAAAAGGAACCATACACAGACTGGGTAAATCAGCTTCCTGCAACGTATAAGCAGGATAAAGTTGTCACTGTCGGAGAGAATAAAGCTAATGTTTATAACCTTTATGAAAAAAATGCAGATTATACATATTCTGCAAATGGGACAACGGTGAATCCGATTGAGTTTCCATGGTTTGCAGGTATTTACCAGGTTACTTACAACAATGGCTATACCCGTTACTACGCTGTTCAGGAAGAACCGACAATCGATACAAACAATGACAATAAACTGTCTGACGTGTTTTTCACCAATACCCGTATCGGTATTGTCAACTATCATATTCATTTTGACTGGCTGGTCGGTTACAGACGGCCTGATATGCAGACAGTTTCCGTCAAGATCAAAGCGGATTATCATGACGGTTCGGAGGCACATTATATCACCGTAGACGGAAGTCCGGAAATTACGCTTAATCTCATAGAAGATGAAAACGGCAATGCTGTGGATGACTACTATATCACGAATCTCCCGAAGTATACCAATACCGGTAAAATTATCACCTATACCATCGAAGAAGTAAAGGTCAATGACACAAGTTTTGATGAGGAAGGGAATTGTGTGCTTGACGGTGACAATCTTTCTGTCAGTATCACAAATCATCCTTATGAGATCAATCCGAACTCCAACAGTGACGACCTTGATCCTATCGTTATCACCAACACTTTTTCGGGTACCACCAATGTTACTGTCAACAAGATATGGAAAGATGACAGTAATACTCTCAATACCCGTACAGACCTTTACATCAATCTTTTCCGTCATAATACCCATACGGATCGTGATAATCAGATAGGCAAGGACTATCATTGGGTAATGCAGTCGCATGATACTCTCAATCATTGGACTTATACGTACAGTGATGTGGAGAAATATGATTCGGAAGGCTATCTGTATGATTACTATGTAACAGAAATTACCGATAAACTTGCAGCCAACGACTATGTTACCTCTTACAGCAACATATCGCATCTGACAGCTGCTGCCGGAGCAAAAAACTATACATCAAACGACAGTGTATTTATCATCCCTGCGACAGATATTACCAATGGAAATTTCTCCGCAGCAATCAGCGGACTTGTCCAAAAGGCGGATGACGGAAGTATATATACCTATGAGGTATCGGACAGGGAAGGGAACGCTCTTACAGGTGTAACGTGTTCTCAGACAACACAATCTGACGGAACTGTGACTGTCACGGTTACGGCAAGCGGTCTTGACGGCAATGAACCCCTTGTTTTCAAGCTGCAAAGGAAAGCAGGAAATGATACAAAATTCAGTGCCGTTCCCGACTACTATGATGATATAAAGAATGTTTTCAATCACAATGTGTCCAATCGTGTTTATAATAACGGTACGATTACCAATAAACTTGTCAGCACTGTCAGCATAACAGTCGAAAAACTCTGGCAGAATATTGATAAGGCACTGGAAGATTATAACTATCCGATAGCGGACGTATTTCTTTATGCCAATATCAAAAGTAACCGCAGTCATTATACTGCCGGTGATACGGTTTATGCCAAAGACAAAAACTTTGCTCAGGGCGGCTATGCCATCGTAGAGGGTGCCGAAGATACGGCAACGGCTCTCGGTGAACTGGTCGATATGGTGCAGCTTGTCGGCGGTCGGAAATATGTCTGGTTTAACTGGCAGAAAACGGTTCAAAAGGACGGAAATCAGCAAATTGTATATTCCCATGATGATTACGTCTCTTTTGGCAGTCAGATTAATCTTCAAAAATATGACGAAAATGGTGCATTGATCCGATATTCTCTCAGAGAAAGAGCCATCAACGGCTATACCTACCGTATCAGCGGCAACAAGCTCATCAATGAATACAACGGTGGTCAACAGGTACAGGTAAAAGTAACGAAAACCTGGCAGAATATGACAGAGGGTTCTGTTTATCCGACTGTCAAGCTGACACTTCATCAGTGCTATGTCGGCAAAAAGAATGAAAATTCATCCGAACTTTCATTGAAAGAGTATCAGTCATTTGAGAAAACGCTGCGTCGTTCCACCGATAATACGCCTGTTGTGTGGACGTTTGGAGCTCCCGGAAACAAGGAAAAGCTGTATCAGTATTCTCCGACAGGTGAAGAATTTTTCTATTATGTGACAGAGGAACTGATTGATGCCAACGGCAGCGGTAAAGTTTTATTTGCCAAAACATATACGGTTGATCAGAATACGCGAGAAATTATTCCTTCCGAGAATGATTTTTCCGGATTGGGCTTTCAATCCACCATCACGGAACAGTCTGAGGACAGTTTTACAGTCAATACGGATTCGGGTGTCATTACCGTTCCGAGAGCCGAGGCTGACAGCAGCAATGTCATTACTGTCCAATTGGATAATCTTTCCGCAGGTGATTATAGGGTTCAGGAAGAAAATGCCGTGGAGAACAGTGAAACGATTACCTGCACTCAAACCTCTGAAAACGGCAAAGTGTCGCTGACAGTCACAAAGACTCTTCCGACAGAAAATACACCGGATAAAATTGGTTTTAAAATTTATCGAGACGGTGATCAAAATCCTGTTACACAGACAGCAGATGAACAGCCTCTCAAGGCAGTCAATCCCAATTCGGCAAATGAAATTCCTGTTCATAAAAGAGTTGATGTCAACAACAACTATTCTCCGGATGAAACTAACTTCCAGAGTAAAATTACCGTTAACAAGACATGGGAAAAGTATAAAAACAACAATCAGAATCCCAATAACAGTGAGTTTGACGGCATTACCGATTATTCCTTTGTTCTCAAGCGTAATACCACATATATCCATGAAAAATCGCTTTTCAAAGTAGATACGGCGATACCATCTGTTGAAGTTCAGGGCTTTTCTCATGATGATTTCAATATTACGGTTGGTGCTTTTGCGGGCAAAACAGCAGATGGGACACTGACAGAAACAGAAAGCGAAATTGCATATAATGAAGCGGAGATTACCTTTAAAAAGAATGCGTATGAGAATCCGATTACTGTCAAAGTAAAGGTATATAAAGCTGATAAAACGGTGGAAATTACAGGTCTTGCTATTTATGGTCAGGATGCCGTGCCCTATACCTATACGGTAGAAGAACTCCGGATGGCTGCTTTTGAGCCCCAAAAAGAAAGGGATTCCCAGAAGATAAACACTGCCGGCGGTGAAGCGGAACTGCATCTGAATAATCAGCTTATGCACTTCACTCTCCGTCTGAACAAAGTGTTCGGTGCGGAATACCAATCGGGAAGCAGTACCATGTACGAACCGATCAAGCCTGAGGATTATTCTCTGTATTTCAATAGTGAGTTTATCAACAGACTTCGTTTTCAGCTCCAGAGACGAACAAGACAAACCAACGGTAACGGAACAGTAACGGTCGGTGATTGGCAGGAAAACTATAAAGAAGTGAGCGGTAATCAGCTTACCACATTTGACAAAGGAAATCTGAAAGGACAGTATTATTACGATTTTAATTATCTGCCCAAATATAATGTATCCGGTTTGCTGTATGAATATCGTGTTGTGGAACTGAATACAGTAGGCGAGTATGTCAAAATCTATTATCCGTCCAATAATGACGGACTGCCCGATTCCGATGCTCCATTGGCAAGTGAAAATCCAAAGTATTTTGATAATAATGATCCTGTTGTTTGTTCTTCCAACAGAAACGGTGCTTCTCTGGTCAATACCTATGTACGCAATATTTTCCGTGGAAAAAATATTCTTGTCGAAAAAATCTGGAATGACGGCAATAATGCGGATGGTATGCGTCCCGAAAAACTTGATTTTCAACTGAAGGAACATTTTCAGACGGAAGGTTATCCGGATATTGCACTGGATAAGGTGCTGAAAAATGAGAAGGAACACTGGGAAAGAACATTTCTTCTGCCAAGATATTACTATAACGGTGATGCACCGATTGGAAATATCCTGTTTTCCGTCAGTGAGGCTCTGGAGACCGCCAAACGATATGATGATTCTCCCGAAACACTTTATGACCTCGGCTACCGTCAGGAGGATGTCGGCTATAAAATCAATAATAATGGAACTGTCGAATATATTTCCAGTGATTTTCAAAGTGACAATCTTCTGGGAGCAGAGAATGATACATTAGTCGGTATGTATCTCAAAAACAAAAAGGAATTTGTCAACAGCCAACTTACCTTTGAAAAGAAGTGGGATGATAACGACAATCAATGGGAAGATCGCCCGAAGGAAATTTATATCAAGACTGTCAGACGAACAATAGGAGCTGTACAGCCTGACAGTGACGGAATATTCGTTGTGGATTTTTCAAAGGCGGATCGCTCTCAGGATATGCTTATCGAGGGACTGCCAATGACAGACAGCGGTAATCATCTGTACACCTATTTTGTGGAATGTGAAGATTCGGGCGTGTCCTGCACGACGGAAACCGTTGGTGATACCGCTGCTGTTCACATTGATTGCAGCGGCTCATCATCCGATACTGTCAGTTTCAAGCTGAAAAGAAAAACAACCGGATATAAGTATATATCCTATCAGCAGGATGCAGATCATGTTTTCACCGTTCCGTCGGGGCAGGCTGTCAACGGAAAATTTCAGGTGAAATTCACAGACCTTCCTATATCCGATGGTGCCGTCAATTATATTTACAGAATTACGGATGCTTCCGGTGAGCCTTTGGATGTGGAGATGAACCATCAGCCTACAAGCGATATTAAAAAGGATATAATTGTCACGGCAAATGCCGGCAGCAGCGATTTTAAATTTAAATTACAGCGTTCTGTTGACGGCAGCAATTATGAAGATGTTACAGGAATTACAGCAGAGAGATATCTGGATGAGGAACTTCCGCTGCTGCCCTATCCGCAGGCAAACGGTTTTTATACCGTTCCGGCAGAAGATAAAGCCGGTGATGTCTTTTCCGTGAAAATCATGAATCTTGAAGCAGGCGAAACATACCGCTTGATCAACACAGATGAATCCGTTATCAGCGTTACGATGACTGATGACGGCGGAAACGGCAAAATTGTGACAGCCAATATTTCAGGTAATTTCGTTTTCAAGATTCAGCAGTTAAATGCCGACGGCACGTATCAGGATGTTAATAACGATGATATTATTGTTGCAAGATATTTTGAGGAAACTGTTACCAGAGACAAAAATAATACCAAACTCCATTTGGAGTATTCTCCTGCCAGCTCCGATACGGAAGATGTCAAAAAAGACCATTACAACAATCCTATCGGTTATGAAGATACAACAAAAACGTATTCTTCAAGCAGCGGTACATTTACCGTTCCGGGCAGTGATGCCTTTGACGGCAAATTTTCTGTACTTGTACAGGGACTGCCTGAGGGAAATTACAGTGTTAATAATGGTGAAATAAAAGAAGTTCGCTCCATAGGGAATGGAAAAGTTGATTTGCTTGTAACAAAAGAGGCAAGCGGTGACAATATACCTGATTTTACTTTTACCGTAACAGGCGGTACTGTTCCCGACGGAACAAAAGCTGTCAGGTTCTTTGAGGCAGATGAAAAAGGCATTATCAAGCTTCCGATAGATATTTCTGCCAATAATGACAATATGGATACTTTCCTTTCAGAGCACCTTGATTACGGTATCAGTAAAGAGGACAGCGGCATTGCTCCGTCCGAGAAAAACAATGGTCTGTGGTATCAGTATTACTACACCGTTGTAGAGTGCGACAAAAACGGTATTGATGACCAGTCCTCCCTGACATACAGTCAGTCGGATAATGCTTCCTCTGCACCGATACCGACTGCCAAAAAGCTGACATTTGATATCAACACAACCGCCTATCATTCAAATGAGAACGATATCCGTAAATATATCAATATCAAGATTGTTGATGCAGCCGGCAATATTGTCAAGAAAGACATCAACGGCAATGCTCTGAAACTGACCATGACAAGCACTGACAGCGGAACCGGTACGGAACGAACAGAGGATTACTTTGCCAGCGATCAGGAACATAATATCCCTGTCGAGGGTGTTATTGTCATACCTGTGCCGACATACTGTGACAGTATCCATTGTGAAGTGGATAATCTGCCTTACGACAGTACTTACAATGTACAAAGATGTAAAGCAGGCGGTGCTACTCATGGTGACGGACTGCCAACAAGTAATGTACAGGTGAATGATTCACAGTACAAGCCTTCCAAAGTAAGCTTTACCTACGAGAAAACATGGGACGAATCTGCCAAAAGTCACAAGCTCAGACCGGATAATGTCTATTTTAAACTGTTCCGTACTTATGAGGGGAATGATACAGAGGAAGAAGTCCGCTCTATCTCCCGCCAAGTCGATGATGACAGTATATCAGATACGATAGACAGTCTTGAAGCCAGTAAGTGGGTGAACGGTATATGGAAACCGTATTCCTATTATCTGAAAGAGTATTCTGAAAACGGAGAGGAAAAAAGCTACAATAATCTCTATCATGGCAGTTATATCTATGATACGGATCAGCCGTTTGTCCTTGAAAATGACCGTCTCTATGCAGGACTGAAACAGGGAATTGAAAACAAACTCCAGAAAACCAAACATGAGCTTGTCAAAGAATGGAATGATGAAAACAATGAGTCCGGCAGCCGTGAAGATTACACGGTACGGCTCGAAAGAAAAACAAGTGCTATCGACTGGCAGCCTGTTGACTTGACAAAGATTGTTGTCACATCTGTTACCGAAAATCAAAAAGACGGCACAAAACTCTTTACAAAGGTAAATACTGACGGAGAAACTCTTACGATTCCAATGGAATCCCTGCATTACTGTTTTGATTCTCTGCCGATTTATGATGAAAAAGGTTTGCTGTATACCTATCGTGTCGTTGAGGTAAACATAGGAAATTATGAGGTAGAGGATAATCAGACCTATCTTTTCTTTGTACCCGGTACGGAATCGACAGATGAAGAGTATTCGTATGTCAGAGCTGTCCACAGAGGCACCAAAAACTACTATGTCGATTATGAAGAATCGGAACAGGTGGAGTATATCGAAGATGACGGTACTACTCATATGACAGGCAAGAAAGAAGATGCCCAATACTATACCGAATCTAAGATTACCAACGAACTGGTTGATGATATTGTATCTGTGTCCAATTTCAGGGCGGAAAAGGTATGGGATGATGAAAACAACCTTTACGGCAAGCGTCCCCAAAAAATTATCTATACGCTCAGACGAACCAAAACAAAAGATGGTGTCAAGGAATTAGATACCAATTTTGCTTCCACAAAAGAAGGCAATGAACTCAATAACTGGACGTGTCAGTGGAGTCAGTGTGCCGCTTTTGCGGCAGACGGCGGCAAATTTGAATACTACATCACCGAGAATACAGTGGAGTATTACACTACTTCCGAAGCAACCGACGAAAACTCCGATACAAAACTGTATACATTCACCAATACCTATGAGCCGCCTAAGAGAAAACTGACAGCCTATAAAAACTGGGATGATGTGAATGATAAATTTGCTTTGCGTCCCGATAAAATTACTTATGAGCTTTGGTGCAAATATGACGTTTACAAACTGAATATCACAAAGGATGCTGACGATAAAGTTACATCTGTAACTGTGTCTGATGAACCTGAAGAAACAGTTGATATGCCTGTTTATGACTCTTCAAAGGAAGAGGAAGAACAAAGTCAGGTTTATCAGGTCATGAAAGCGGCTGATAACTCTCTGACGGGAGCATACTTTACAAAGATTCTGGATGAAGAGAATCATAAAGTTGGCGATAACGCCAATCAATGGAGTGTGGATTTTGAAAATCTTCCGTATTATGTGAATACCTGCTCGGATGAACGATACAGAGGTAAAGTCTCTGAGGTCACCTACTATGTCAAGGAAATCGTGAACGGTCAGACAACCGCTGTTTATGAATGTGCCGATTCCGACGACAGCAAAACGTCAGATGAAAAAATGCTCAAGCTGTATGCGAAAAATGACAGTGCCGCTGTATTTCCTGCAAATACAACAAGCGGTCAGATTACCGTACCGAAAACCAATTCGGTTGATGGAATTCTGTCTGTGCTGATAGCCGACCTGCCGACAGAGAATATGTACGGCAAAAAATATGCCTACAGTGTAGATAATACCGATCTCAGGTGCGAGGAAAGTGTTTTCCACGACAATACCAATGGAAAAACATCCCTTATTATCAGTCGGGAACTGCCCGAAGTATATTTTAAAATACAGCGTAATGTCAGAGAAAACGGCACAAAGGAGACAGTTATCAAAAATGTTTCTGATGAGCGTTTGTCAGTTACCATCAACGGCAAAGTATATCAGGCTGACAGCGAAGGTGTTTTTGCTGTTCCGAGAGTTTATGCAGGTTCCAATATTGTTTCTGTCAGCATAAGCGGACTGCCTGAAAAGGACAGATCAAATCGTACCTATCTTTATTATGTACAGGAATGCAATGCATCGGGAACGGCACTTACTTCCGTAGGCGAACAGGATAAAATGACACTCACCAAAAGCGGTTCGGGAAACAGTGTTTCGCTGACTGTTACAAAGCCTCTGGGTACAGAGTCTCCCAATGTAACATTCCAACTGTACCGTACACCGCAAGACGGCACACAGGAAGGTCCTCTGACCAATATCACATACGAAAAAGCTGTGCAGGCGGAAAACGGTAAAGATGTCTTTTCGGCAGATAATACGGAAAATCATATCATTGCTGTTCCGAGGTCATTGGCAGTGGATAATGCCCTGTCTGTCAACATCAAGGATTTGCCGAAATCAGACGGTACAAATGAGTATGCGTACACAATCAGAGAATTGAATGAAAATGGTCAGACGATTGCAGGTTCCGATTTAACCTGCATTTCTGAGAATGATGAAACAGACAACCAAAAAGTTGTTCTTACTGTCAAAAAGGAATACCCGAAGTTATACTTCAAGGTAATGCAAAATAATCACCCGCTCATCAATATCAGTGAGGGTAATCCGTTAAAGGTATTGTGCGGCGGAGAGAAATTTACACCTGACGAGAATGGTATCATAGCAGTTCCGCTTTTGTATGCGAATTCCGATAATGATGCTCTTACTCTGACAATGAGTATTCCCAATCTGCCATACAAGGACAGCCAGGACAATTTGTGCAATTATAGTATTGAACCTGTAGATGACACCATTACTTCTTTGGTGCAAACTCCAAATGAAGACAATAATACGGTATCACTGACGGTGAAAAAGGAAAGTATTTCGCCTTTCCCTGATCATATTTACTTCCAGGTACTCCAAAACGATACGGCAATAGGAAAAATCGTCACAGGTCAAAAGGCTCTTACAGCGTCAAAATTCGTTGTCAGCAATACGGAGTTATCAGGTGAGGGCGTTCTGACAGCGGCAGGCGATAACAGTGTATCTATGACCAATACGCTGGAAAGGCAGGATATTACGGTTGCTCTGGACTGGGATGATAACGGTTATCAGGGCAATGTCAATGCCCTGCATTATAATACGGACGTGACATTGCAAATTGCTGAGCTTGGTTACAGTGCTTCAAAGGTCATAGCCGTATCGAAAAAGGTTGATGATACGGTATCTCCCGCTGTCAAAAACGGAGTGGAATTTAAAGATATTCCGATCTATTATTTTGACGGTCAAGACAAGAGAATGATTTCCTATACGGTTTCCGAAAAACCACACACAGGCGATATAACGGATGCAATATATGATGAGCAGATTTATAATCTGTACAGTACCGTAGAAAATGATACGGATAACTATCAGCCAAACGGTGACGAAGTGCAGGAAGAACGGAATGAGACAGGTTCGTTCCTCACTGTCGGAGAAAACGACAGAAAGTATTGTTATCAGGGCAGTGCTCAGGCTTATTCCGACAAGACTTCTGCTTTGAGCAATCCTCCCGTGACACACATCAATATTTTGAATACACTTCCGCTGACAGCGGTGGATGTTGTCAAGACATGGGATGACCGGAACGACAAATTCAAGCTCAGACCTGCCGACATTGCGGATAATCTGACACTTTATCGTTCCCAAGCAGGCGTAACAGATTTTTCCGCAGAGGTTTCGGAATGGAAAGTGTTATCTTTCAGTGATAAGGAATATGTCAAAAAAGCAAATGCATTTCCGTCAACATCAGGAAATACTTACACATATACTTATCAGAAAATCCTGAAATATGATGAAAGCAATCATCCGTATATCTTCAAGATAAACGAAACAAAGGTGACTGCTTATGAAAATCCGCAATATGGTGAATATAATGCTGCAACGGAAGCATATTCCGGCATTCAGACTGTTACCCATGTGACACAGAATAATTCTGATACGGATCATGCGGATGAACAGCTTGATTGGGACGGTACGCACTCACTGACGGAAACTTTCAGGATAACCAACACGCTTCAGACAAGAAAAGTGACTGTTTATAAAGAATGGAATGACAGTTCGTGTGCTGAGGCACAGGAAAATGCACTTCATTATGATGTTACCGCTAATCTGAAAGCAACTTATAACGGATATGGTGAAAACGGTACGGAGTCAATCAGCTATTCGGAGAATAAGACGATTTTGAAAGATGACGCTTCCGGTCAGGAATTCACAGAACTTCCCGTTTATGGTGCCGATGGTACGGCAATTTCCTATTCAGCGGATGAAACAGAGCAGAAATACGGTTATCAAAAGAGTTTCTCTCAGGCAAGCACAACACTGACCAACGGTGACGGTTCTATCACGATTACCAATACTCTGCCTGTCACAAGTGTGACCGTTACAAAAACATGGTCTGACTGGAACAACAAGTTTGGTATCAGACCTCAAAAAATCACACTTACCCTTTACCGCACAACGGATTCTTCACTTGCCCACAATGCGGCAAGCGGCTGGGAACAGGTCGGAGAACCTCAGGAAGTAACAGTAACGAGTAATACCTCATATACTTTTGCAAATCTGCTGAAATACTCACAGGCAAATAAGCTGTATTACTTCAAGGTAGAAGAAACGGCCGTAAACGGTTATACAACGACTTATCCGACAGCCGTTACAACGGATAGTTCTACTGATTTGGCGGTCACCAATACTCTTGATACCCGTGATATCAAAGTAACAAAATCCTGGAATGATAACGGCTATCCGCAGGATAAAGCCAATGCTCTGCATTATGATATTGCTGTTACATTGAGCAACGATTCATTGGACTGCAATGAATCAGGCAGAAATGTAAACGGCAAATACAATGAAACGAAAATTCTTGCGAAAAACAGCACAGATGCATTGGTATTCAAAAATCTGCCGAAATATGACAGTGATGGGAATATTATTGCATATTCTGTTAAGGAATCTTTGCCGACAGGTACTTATTCTGTCGCATCGGGAGAAAATAATGTTTCTTCCGAAAAAGATACTGCCACTGATGTTACAGCGACCGAATTTATCATACCGACCGATTCCGACAGAAAATACGGCTATGTCGGTACTTGTACAAAAGTTGCGGATAATAACATTGTCAGGCAGTATGATATTACCAATACCCTTCCTCTGACGGCTGTTGATATTGTCAAGAAATGGGAAGACCAGAATGATGAATTTGGTTTCAGACCTGATAATATTACAAATAAACTGAAACTTTACCGTTTTTCATCAAGCAGTGCAGCGACATTGACAGATACACAGCTCGACAATGAGACATGGACAGAATTGTTATCTGCAAATAATGATTATCAAACAGCTTCTTCATTCCCGTCAAAAAATGGCGAGGTATGGACATATACCTATCAGAAGTTACTTAAATATGATATTGGCAACAATCCTTATTTATTTAAAGTAACGGAGGATGATATCCAAAACGCTGCCTATCAGGCCCCCTCATATACCAATCAGTATCTTGATTATTCGGAAGTAACGGTGTCAGATGCGGACACAGACGGTGAAACGTCTCCTTTCACACCGCTTGCTGTTACCAATAAGCTGAATACACGCTCTGTCAAGGTTTATAAGGATTGGGACGACAACGGAAGTTCGACACGTTATGATATTGACATCACTTTGAGCAGTGATACCGCCAATAACGGTGCAGACAATTCCGGCGGAAATACTCGCAATGACAGCGGCAAATACAAGGAAACAAAAACCATTTATGCCGATGCACAAAGCCCTATCTACGTTGAGTTCGAGAATTTGCCGAAGTATACGGCAAACGGTGATGTGATTGTTTACAATGTCCGTGAGGATGCGGCAAAACCATCCAATAACTTCACTGTCCGAACCCCTGCAATGGCTCAGAGCGGTACAACAGAGCTTTCGGGAGAACTCCCGATCTTTACTGACGGTGACAGACATTATGGTTATGTGGGAAGTGCTGTTTATAAGGCAGAACAGGACGGCGATAAAAAATATGCCGTTGAATATGACATTACCAATACACTTCCATTGACGAACATTCAGGTAAAGAAAGATTGGGATGTCAATGAAACACTGCATAAGTATGTCGGAGAATATACTGACGGTGAGGATACGAAAAATTACCGTGACATTTCCGTGAAACTCACAAGAACGTCAAAAGATTCCAATACCGATAATTCTCCCGGCAGTACGTTTAATTCCGATACCAATAATATCAAGTCTGTTTCATACAGTGCCGATATGACTACGGATTATACAGGATTACTTGTATATGACTATGCGAACAAGCAGTATATCTACAAAGTACAGGAGCTTGACCTGAAAGGCTACAATGCGACTTATGAATATATTTATACTGATAACGGCACCGAGAAAAAAACTACCGACGGAACAATTCCGGCACAGAAGGCGGCTTCCAACAATCCTCTTACGCTGACCGTCACCAATACCCAAATCACAGGCAGTGCCGAAGTCATCAAGATAGACAAGACACATTATGATGCCTACAGTGACCATGCAAACAACAATTACAGTGATGTAACACTTAAAAATGTCAGCTTCTATCTGACCTGCAATGGTGCTCCGGTTCTTGTTTCCAAGGATTCGGACGGCAATTATGTTCTTGACAGCGAGAACGGTTCCAATATTGTCATATCCGACGCTAACGGTAAAATTGCTTTCCAAAATTTCCCGTTGAATACCTATCGTTTGCAGGAAATCTCGGCACCGACAGGCTATCTCGGTGACACATATCTTGCCGACTGTTATTTTACGATTGATGTGCAGGAGGC
This sequence comes from Ruminococcaceae bacterium UBA2857, assembly GCA_002350705.1. Lineage (GTDB taxonomy): Bacteria > Bacillota > Clostridia > Oscillospirales > Acutalibacteraceae > UBA1213. Next base: position 18,586 of record DEFH01000041.1, on the reverse strand, counting down.
AAATTCAAACCAAGCCGATAAAATAACCTATGATTCAGGCTTTATTCAGGGCAATGGAAATGACAAGCGTATCGGCAATCTTCAGAAAATCGAGGAAACAACCATTACACTTGTGAAGCGTGATGAGGAAAGCAAAAAACATCTGCCGAATACAACGTATTATCTGCTTCAGATGGTACTTCGTGATCATTATGCGGGAAGCAGAACTTTTGGCAGTGATGAGGAGTATATCAATGCGGCAGACGCTGCATTGATGAGCTGCAACGGGGTACTGACCGATGATGTCAAAGAATTCTGGCACATACCTATATCGTCGGAAAGCAACAATCCGATTCCTTACATTTATACGACGAACTATAGCGGAATGATTGGACCTATCACCAAAGTGATGACAGGACGGTATGCTTTTATTGAGGCACAGCCTCCTTTGGGCTATGAATGGAGTTATTGCAAACCTTTTGAGATTACTGCAACAGAAAAGGTTGTCCGTGTGGAGCATGAGGATCCGCGAAAAACAGGAAATCTCAAGATTCTCAAAGAAGACCAATATCATAATGGTCTTGAGGGCGGTATCTTTGAATTGTGGTATAAGCCCGATGTGAGTGCACCGCCTACTTACAGCATTAACAGTCCCGTTACTTCGCCGACACCTGCCGTACAGATGACAGGAACGCCTCTGTCCGTTCCCGAACCGCAGCCGGATACACAGTCTCATACAACATATTCTTATCGGTATACCGAGCCGGAAGCTCCGCCTGACAATGAACCAACCAACTGGATTCTTCCGAGAACCGATAATGATTACATCTTTTTTGAAGATGTTCAGATGGGAGACTGGTACTGGAAAAAGCCGACAACCATCAATACCACCTATGAACAGAACGGACGCAAGCTGACAAAAGGTGATCTGGACAATGAATTCGGAGAAATCCGTGCAAAGTTCTATGATAAAAACGGTAATCTGATGGGTGACTGGAAAGTATGGGAACGTTTTGTATATTACGATCCCAACGGTAAGACTTATAACAATGATGGTTCTGTCATCAATAGCAGTATACCGACTCATTACATCATCTGGAAGATACAGCCGCCTGACGGTGCCAAAACAGTCAAGTTCTATCGTGGCGGAGATGAATCCCACAAAGCTACGGATCAATTTAAATTTACCAAAGGCAAGCTCTATCGCAGAGCAAGGAACGGCGGTGAGGGCGGTCATGTTGAGATGGGTACATCTTGGAGCAGCAACAGTTGGGCAACAAGAGGAGCCGGACAAAGCGGTCTTGCATATGTACCCATGGCACAGAAAATTATCTTCCGACGCAATAACCAATATTGCTGGGATAATATTCATATCCAGTTCTTTAAGAAAGAGGGGGATAACTATATCGAGGTCGGTGAACAGTTCCCCGGTTATCTGATGGAGCCGTATGCTTATGCCAAATCGGATTATCGTATCGAATTTAGCGACAGAGTGGAAAAAGACGGTGACTTGTGTTATGAAATTGCGATTCCGGCAGGTGCTACGCACTTTAAAATCAATAATGGTGTCAGCGTCACACACAACAGCGGAATATATCAAGGCTATGGCCGCTATGAAACAGGCTATACGCAAATTCATACAGCGTCCGATACGGTAAACGGTCATTCCTGTGCCAATATGAAAAACTATGGCAACTATTTCAAATTTAAAAACAATGATGTATACGGTCTGATTTACGGCAATGACGAACTTTCACTGACAAAGTGGACGGATGCCGAAATTACCAAAGGTCATGATGATGTACATGACACTGTTTTTGACAGCAATGCAACCGCATTTGAAGTGGACAGCGACGATGATTTTATTTACTTTACAAAGCCCGATGGCTGGAACTGGGGAAATCATGTCTATGCCTATTTCTTTGGCGGTGACGATCTCCGTTCCGATAACTGGCAGCGTGCCGTTTATTCCATCTGGCCGGGTGTTCTTCCGTCCAGTGCAAAGCTGCCGTCAGATCCGACGATAGACAATATCTTTAATGCACAGATTAACAATGAAGTGCTGATGCCCGAAAGTACTTACAAGAATAAGTACAATCAGACTGTCTACAAGTTCAGGAGACCTCTCGGTGATACCCGCAATTATGACCATGTTATCTTTAGCAACGGTCTTGTGGGTGCAGGCTCCGTTATCGGCAGTCTGAACGGAAAGGAATCCGCATCCATTTCGTACACCTTGGGCAAAGGATACTTCTTCAATACCAATTCCAATCAATGGGATTCCTGGCTGCAGGCGGATTCCGAGTATCATACCACGACAGCGTATGATATTCGCAAGAGCAACGGCACAACGGATTATATCTATATCAAAAATACCTCTTCCAACTCCTGGGATGATATTCACATCCAGTTCTATAACGGCAACACCCGTGTGGGACAGCAGGGTGAGGGCTATGTTATGAAGTATTCCGGCTCAAAAAGCGACGGAATTGAGTGGTATAAAGTGCCTGTTCCGAGCAATGCGACAACCTTTACGCTGACAAACGGACGCAATAAAGACGGCGGTACTGTCAACAACTCGAAATCAACCGATAAAAAATATCCTATTCTGGCATATTGGACAGAGTCCGGTACTCCCTCCGCAACAAGCTATACCACAAACGGCAATATGATTTATAAAATCAAAGATACTCCGAAAAGTGGCACAGTTTATGAACTGGAACTGGTAGGACCGACTGTCGAAAAGGTTGCCGATACAAGCACAACGACAACTGTACAAGTCAGTGAAGCGGATTATACTTTGCGTGGGGATTATCTGTATATTGTCGATAGGGACAATCAGTGGACACTTGGCAGTAAACCTGTTATTCGTTTCCGTGATGCGAACGGCTCACTGATAAAGAACAATTCGAGCAGCTATCATCCGATTATCAGTCAGCCTGTGAGTGATGCATCATCCGCATATTACGACAAATGCTGGTTCAGTATAGAAATACCGCAGGATGCAGCGGAGTTCAATATCAATAATGGCGGAAACTGGTATCCGATTTATGCCAAGGTCACCGCTGCGACAGGCAGTGCTCCCGACTTCACGACAGGTGATATGTACTATCAGACAACGGGAAGTAATACCGTTCAGCTTATCTGGCCGACATTCGATACATCACAACTGGATGCGGACGGAGATGACGGTACGTATGATAAACGTGGAGATTATCTCTATCTGGTGAAAAATTCCTGGAATTTGTCTGACAAGATGTATGTAACATTTTATTCCGATGATACGGGCAGCAGTCAGATTGCATCCGTTCGGATGAAGTACACAGGTCAGCTTTCCCTGAACGCAGAGAGTCCGACAGACGGAGAGTCTACCGCAGTGACAGAGGCTGTGGGTCATTGGCTGAAAGCAGCGATTCCATACGGTGCGAAGTCATTCCGTATCAAGATGAATTCCGCACCGGACGGCTCGGAGACAGTCCATCCGATTTTTGCGAAACGAACAAAAACGGCTCCCTATCAGAAAGATAACTATACGCTGAACGGTATGCAGTTCAGGGTTGAAGATGACAACAGTCTTACACGTTTTTATCCGGTATTCACCCAGAATCCGATATATGAACCGCCTGAGAATATTCAAAGCGGCGAAACGACTACCATAGACCCGACTGCTGTAGGAGAATACAAGTCAGCGTCAGTTGTTCCGAATCCTGTTTCGGCAGCCGCAGAGCCTGACGATATGCCTGTATTGTTTGAAACAACCGACAATACGCTTACAAGCAATGATAAGATTGTTAAGTATAGTTGGACAGAGGGCAGTGCAAAAATTTACTATAAAGACAGTAACGGTTGGGGAAATGCCTATGCCCACTTCTGGAAATCTGATAATTCTCAAAGTGATGGTGGGCTCCATCAAATGCACTCTGAGGGAAACAATATTTACAGTATTGAAGTACCGGAATATGCTGATAGAGTTATTTTTGCAAAGAATGATAGTTGGAATGATCAAACAGATGATTTAACATTACCCTCTGATGTTCACACAAAATGCTATATTTACCAATATACAACTTCAACCAGTTATACAGACGGTAGGTTGAGATTTGATAACAGAAAATTGGGTTGGACTGATGTTTATGCTTATTTCTTCACAAGTGATGATACAGCTGTAGGTCTTTCTTGGAATCAAGTTACATCTTCTACTACTCAGAAATTTGAGCAATTATCTACTGATATAGACGGAATACTAAGTCTTGACATGAATAGCTTTTCAAGTGCGGATTATGTTATTTTTCGCAATAGTTCTGGTGCTCAATCTATGAATATATCGTTAAGTGGTCATAGAACGAATGATATATTCAATCCGATTAATAACTACATTTATGTATTGGATTGTTGGAGTGGTACAGATCCATGGCAAGAAATATTGTTAAGTGGTGATGGCAATGGAGGCGGTCAGGGTCAAAAAATTACTGAGCAAAATGATAATCAGTGGATTTTTAGAACAAGTTATCCGTCTGATAAACACTATACAACGATACAATATAAGTATGATAACAGTGGCGTTTATACATCTAATTCTTACAGTATAAGTAATCGCTCGGAAAACGGCAGAGGGCAGGTTTTCAAAGTAACCGGTACTGTAGGCAATGCATCTTCAACCGACTGGAGTTATTTTGGTATAGGAGAAGGTAGTTGGGGTGGTACTGGAGAGTGGAAGTTTAATGTATATTCATCTGCTTCATCTATACAAACCTATGAAGCTACCTATCAGCCTGAGGACAGATACGGCTATATCAGCGATTTGACGAGCACAAGTGATGACGGTCATACTTATAACTTTGTGAATATTACTACTTCCATTGAAACGCCCTACATTCGTTTCTATACGACAGCGGATGATTCGGGAGCAGTAATAGGCGGTGTTGACAGTGGAATCTGTATGAGTGATGCTAAAATCAATGATTCTTCTACGGCTGTGAAACTGGAAACGCATTCTTATTGCATCAGACTTCCGAAGAATGCGAAATCCTTTACAGTGGGTGACGGCACCAACTACAGTGATGCCAAAGTGCTGGATGATACCAAAGAATATATTTACACCGTAACACAGGACGGTTCGGCAGTGACGGTTTCCGGTGACTCGGAACGTGTAGGAATTCACAATGCGACGATTGACAATTTTGAACCAAAGTCAGACTTTGATTACATCTACTTTACCGATAAGGATAACTGGAGTGACGGCGGCAGCAAGACAATCTATGCGTATTATTATGGCGGAGTTGACGGAGAGTATGCGGCATGGCCCGGTGTTCCGGCTCAGAACAGCTATACCGACAACAACGGTCAAACGGTGTATGTATTCCAGCCGCCTAAACAGGGTAACGATAACCGGGTTTATCCGTATGTCATCTTCCATAACGGTTCCGATAACAGCAGAAAGATAACACAAAAGATAAGTTATGCATTAGGATATAACTACACTCCGGACAGCAATTCAACTGTACATTACGGTACGGTAACAACCCATGCCAATGCCGTAAGCAATGCTTGCAAGGCTCAGGGCAAACCGGATGACACTTACTCCAACACCGAAACGCAGACAATCAGTTATACCATGACAGACAATTATCTTTTCTTTGTCAACAACGGCACAAAGGATTTGAGAACTGCATTGAATGACATCGAAACACGCTATCGGCTTGATGATGTGCATATCAGATTCTTTAAAGAAGACGGAACAACTTCTGTCGGCAATGCCGCAGGCTACAAAATGGACGAACTGATGGCAGACTATGAGGGAGACGAGGTTTATCGTATCAGAATTCCAAATGATGCAAAGAAATTCCAAATCACCAACGGCAACGGTAAACAGAATATCACTTCTTTAATCAACAATTACCGTCGGTCCGAAATCAGGGACATCAAAGAAAACGGTTTGTACAGGTTTGTCCGCAGCGGCACAAGTTATGATAACTATGCGATTAACTGTAATGAACAGCAAAGCACAATCAACAGTCTGAACAGTTATTTGTATCGTCTGGAACTTCTCAATGAGGAAGAGGAAGAGGATGAGCCGATTGTGATAGGCGGTTCGGGAGAACCTGTTTATCTGGCAACGGTGGAGACAGGCTATGACGGCTTGACGAAGTGGATAACCGACCTCAGACGAAAGACCAAAGACGGTGAAATATATGACAGGGAAAATCCTGATACATATATTGCCGATGAGGTAGATAACGAATATCTTGCCAATACGATCAATGACCTTAACAAGACAGGTGTAACAGAGGTCAAAGTCAGGAAGTGGGGAACATACTTCTGGAAAGAAATACAGGCTCCCTATGGCTATGATATTGACATGGAAATACTGCCTGATTTCAAAGTCGGTGCGGAAGAAGCAGAACTGGCGGCATACGTACAAAGTGCGACCGATTCCCCGCTTCCGGGCAAAATTCAGCTGACCAAAACCGCCGGAGAAAAAGTCGGCAATACGGATATCGGAGCAGTGCTTGAGGGCTTCCGGTTCAGGCTGTATGATCATTCCGATACAGGCAAAATCATAAAGCTTGTCAAGAAAGCAAATTTGCAGGAGTACTATGTATATCCGGACAATCCGACGGATAAACAGCAGAAAATACTGGACGCAATGCTTGCACAAAGAGTTGATCCCGAAGATGATACTTCCGCCTATGTATGGGAGCATGATCCTGATGATAATGCAAAGTTTCAGTATTATAACAATGATGAGAATGTTCCCGAAACGGACGCAAACGGACAAATCAAGATAGAGAATATCCCATGGGGTACATACTATCTGGAAGAAGTTGCCGTCAGAGCGAATTCCGGTTATGTGAACACGAGCAATAACCGTATCAATCAGGTTTACTTTACCATAGGACGAAATAATTGTCTTGATGTTCAGAAACTTTCCTGCAAGGATGAAATGCAGCCGGCTTATATCAAATTGTTTGAGCATATCAACATGAAGAAAGAAGCTTGGGGCGATCCGACATTTGTATTCAGAATCAAGCAGACAGCTCATTATGTTGACGGCACGCTGACTGATACCGACGGCAAAGAAATGCTTGTATCACTGACGGTCAATGATGACGGTACACTCCAAACAGATACCATTTTAGGCGAGGCTTATAATGGCTGGCTGATAGAATCGACAGATGAGGAAATCACGGTTGACGAAGATGAGACCATCAAAGAGTATGCCGGAATGTATCATATTGACAGTGAGGGACGAATCCGGGTAGAACCGGGTACTTATGAAATCACACGAGTGCCTGTTTCGAGATATGAATTTGTAGCGGACACATGGAAACTGAAAAGCGACGATACAGAGAATATCTATGAAACACACAAGCAAACCGAAGAAACTCCCACAATGACCGGAAAAGAACGGAAAGTTACTGTGAAAATCCCTGCTTCCGAAACGGCACTTGTCCATTACTATGACAAGATCGCTTACTATGATAAGTTCAGTCAGGCAGACGAGAACATCAACAAGTTCTACACGCTTGACGGCAATCATGCAAACAATACGGTCAAGGGTATCAGAATGGATACTTACTATGTGGATTCGGATGATACCGTTGATGACAGTGATCAACTCACCATACCGCTGACAACGGAGGATATGGAAAATGCTCCTGTAAAGTTCAAGGCGTATATGATACTGGCAGACGGTTCCGAACGTCCGATGACCGAAAAGGAAAAAGCAGACCTTGTGATTGGTTACACTTACAAAGCCGCTTCTCATGACGACAAGAACTTTGGCGGTCAGACGGATAAAACCAAAAATGATTTCTCTTATGATACGGCAAGTGATATGATGATTGTAAGGAATTCTTCCCGTTACAATGATGAAATCTACACGCTGACAGCAAATTATCATGACTATGAGACAGACTTTGAGCTGGTTATGGCAGAGAGTGAGAAACCAAAGAAACTCTATACCCGACAGGTCATTTTCAAGTCGGATATTCTGAGCGAAACAGTTCATCCGAATATTTCCTACTTCCTGGATCGCATTATCCACGACAATGCAGAAGAAACACCTGTTTTGATTCAGACGAAGGAATATGAATTCACTTTCCTGATTCTTGATGATGAAACGAAAGAATCGGGAGCAGCTGACAAAGTTACCGTTTATGATGTGCGTCATAACGGCAGAAGTATCGGCAAGAATTCCGAAAAATGGAAGGAGATTGTCAATAAACTGATCAATGTCAATGTTATGAATACGGCTTCTCCGTTTACCATCAACGAATCGTTCAGAACAGGTTCAGGCTTGTCTGAAACATATTCGTTTGGTTCGTGGCAGAATACATCCGGTGAAAATCTGACAGCAAGCTATGAAAATATAGCCGATGCGATAAAATCAGATTTGATAAAGACCGAACCGATTGTATTTACGGCACAGCTTGCGAAAAATTCATAATGAAAAAGAACCGGACATTTTTCCCTTACAGGGAGGAATGTCCGTTCTTGTTGTATCACCAAGAATTTTTTTCTGTCAGTCGGGTTATAATAATCATGAATTGACACAGGAGGGTTTGCTATGCCTGAGAGAATAGGAAAATATACATTGAAAATCAGCAACAATGTCACCATCCGTTCCGGTGTGGGCGTTGTCGGGAAAAAAGAGAGTGAGGGACCTCTCGGAAAGTATTTTGATATAGCGTTCAGCGACAATAAATTAGGTCAGCCGTCATGGGAAAAAGCCGAAAGTGCCTTGCAGAAAACCGCCGTATGCGAACTGCTGAAACGGAACAATTTAGTCAATGCGGATATTGATGTGATATTGGCAGGAGATCTGCTGAATCAGTGTATTTCGTCAACGTTCGGACTGAGAGAGCTGAATATACCGTTTCTGGGACAATACGGAGCGTGTTCCACAATGGCTCAGACAATGGCAGTCGGAGCGGTATTTGTGGACAGCGGAGCGGCGGAAAGAGCAGTTGCCGTGACATCTTCACATTTTTGTTCCGCCGAAAGACAGTTCCGCCTGCCGATAGAATACGGCGGACAGCGTACCCCGACGGCTCAGTGGACAGTCACGGGAGCAGGGGCGGCATTGCTGGACAAAAGCAACGGAGATGTGTCCGTGAAATATATCACGGTGGGCAGGATTAACGATTGGAAAGTGAAAGATGCGAATAATATGGGAGCGGCAATGGCTCCTGCCGCGGCAGATACCCTGTACCACTTTTTTACCGACACGGGCACAAAGCCTTCGGATTATGATATGATACTGACGGGAGACCTTGGAAAAGTCGGTTCACAGTTATTGAAAGAGCTTTTGCAGAAAGAAAATATCAATATCTCGGAAAATCATCATGACTGCGGCTTGATGATATTTGATCTGGAAGGACAGGATGTTCATGCAGGCGGTTCGGGGTGCGGCTGTTCGGGAAGTGTGTTCTGTTCGTATATCATGAAACAACTGCGGGCAGGAAAACTGAAAAATATGCTGTTTATGGCAACGGGAGCGTTGATGTCTCCGACATCCTCACAGCAGGGAGAGAGTATTCCTGCCGTCGCCCATCTTCTGAATATCGTCAGCAATGCGTGAAAAAGTGTCTGTATTATCCCATTCACAAAGATAATACAGGCACTTTTTTTATGTACAGTGCAAAAAAATCATTTTACATTTTGTAGATATTGTGGTATGATAGGGAATAAAGGAAAAGAAAGGGAAGTGTACGGAAATGAGTAAAATTTGTGTGAAAAGCGGCACACTGAACGGAACCGTATCCATGCCGCCCTCGAAAAGTGCGGCACACAGGGCGATTATCTGTGCAGGTCTGGCAAAGGGAAAAAGTGTCATTACGCCTGTTGACCTCTCAAATGACATTAAGGCAACCATTGCATGTATGAAAGCATTGGGAGCAGAAATCTGTCTTGACGGAAAAACATTGACCGTTGACGGTACGAATACTTTTCAAAACAGGAAAGCCGTTCTGGATTGCGGGGAAAGCGGTTCAACATTGCGGTTTTTAGTACCTGTGTGCAGTGCGGGGGACGTTAATGCGGAGTTTGTCGGACACGGGAAACTCCCTGAAAGACCTATCGGCATTTATCTGGACTGCCTGCCCGAAAAAGGCGTTGCCTGTGAAACAAAAGGCGGCTTGCCTCTGAAAGTGTCGGGACAGCTCCGAAGCGGCACTTATGAAGTGGCAGGAAATGTGAGCTCACAGTTTATTACAGGCCTGCTGCTGGCACTGCCCATGCTGGAGGGGGACAGTGAAATTGTTTTGACATCGGAATTGCAGTCTGTCGGCTATATTGATATGACAACGGATATCATGCACCGGTTCGGCATAGACGCGGACAGAACAGCAACAGGCTGGAAAATTGCAGGCGGTCAGCGTTATCAGCCACAGAGGTTCACTGTTGAGGGTGACTGGTCACAGGCGGCATTTTTCATGACGGCAGGAGCATTGGGCGGCAAGGTGACGATTGATAATCTGGATATTTCTTCCCGTCAGGGAGATAAAGCCTGTGTCGAAATATACAGACGCTTTGGAGCGAAAATTACAGAGCAGAACGGAAAAATCACCATTGAACCGGACAGGCTCTGCGGTATAGAGATCGATGCAAGGGATATCCCCGATATGGTGCCGGCATTGGCAGTGACAGCGGCATTGGCAGAGGGCGTCACGGTGATCAAAAATGCAGAAAGACTTCGTATCAAAGAATGTGACAGGCTTTCGGCAATGGCAGACGGTCTTTTAAGACTGGGAGCGGACATACGGGAAACCAAAGACGGCTTTGTGATTACAGGTGTGAAGTCTCTGCAAGGGGCACAAGTCGAGGGTTATAATGACCACAGAATTGTCATGTCGCTTGCCGTGGCAGCGGCACGGACAGAGGGAGAGATGATCATTACGGACAGGGAAAGCATTAACAAATCCTATCCGGGATTTTTTGACGATTACAGGAAACTGGGAGGAAAAGCAGATGTCATCATGGGGGAATAAAGTAAAAATATCCATTTTCGGTGAGAGTCACGGAGAGGGAATCGGTGTTGTCATAGACGGCTTGCCGTCGGGGGAAAAAATTGATTTGGAAGAAGTCTGTCTTCAAATGGCAAGAAGAGCCCCCGGCAAGGACAAGGCAGCAACACCGCGATCGGAAAAGGATATTCCGGAAATACTTTCGGGAATGTTGAACGGCAGAACAACCGGTTTGCCGTTATGTGCCGTCATAAAAAATACCAACACACGCTCACAGGATTACGGCAATTTATTGACCATGCCCCGCCCGTCACACGGAGATTATACAGGCTATGTGAGATACAAGGGATTCAATGACATCAGAGGAGGCGGACATTTTTCGGGCAGACTGACCGCTCCGTTGGTGTTTGCGGGAGCGGTATGCCGTCAGATACTCCAAAGAAAAGGCATTTACATAGCGGCACATATTGCGTCCGTCGGAAAGATAGAAGATGAACGCTTTAACGAAACGGATATTTCTCAAGAACTGATGGAAAGGCTATCCAAAACGGTGTTCGGATTAGTGGATCAAAGCCGTGAGGAAAAAATGAGAGCGTTGATTGAAGAGTGTCGCATGTCACAGGACAGTATTGGCGGCACGATTGAATGTGCTGTGACGGGAATGCCTGTCGGAGCAGGTTCCCCAATGTTTGAGGGAGTGGAAAATATCGTTTCATCCATCGTATTCGGAATCCCTGCGGTAAAAGGCATTGAGTTCGGTTCGGGCTTTGAGGGTGCAAAGCTCAGAGGCAGTCAGAACAATGACGCATTTTACTATGACGGTGACACGGTAAAGACACGAACCAATCATCACGGCGGAATTCTGGGCGGCATTACATCGGGAATGCCGATTATCTTCCGCACAGCCATAAAAGCAACGCCGTCTATTTCACAGAAACAGGATACGGTGGATTTGCGGCAGCAGAAAGACAGTGTACTGGAGATACACGGCAGACATGATCCGTGTATTGTCGTAAGAGCCGTTCCTGTGATAGAAGCCGCAGCGGCACTGGCAATGATCAATATACTTTCGGAGGTCGATGCAGGATGAGTTTACAGCCAATCAGGGAAGAAATTGATAAAATAGATGAACAGCTTTCACAGCTTTTCACCAAGAGAATGGAATGTTCCAGAAAAGTTGCCGAGTATAAAAGAGAACATGGAATGCCGATATTCAACCGTGAAAGAGAAGAAGCCGTGCTGAATGCCGTAGAGGAAAAAGCAGGAATTTACGGCGGTTCGGCAAGACAGCTTTATGCAATGATCATGGAGCTGAGCAGAGGCTTGCAGCATGACATTGTGGAAAGCGGCACCAAACTCAGAAATGAAATCTATGCGGCAGAAAAAACAGTCCCCGCAAAGGAACCTGTCAGAGCAGCGTGCTTCGGAGTGCCCGGTACCTATGCCAATCAGGCAGCGGTGAAAGCTTTTCCGAACAGTCGTTTAAGCTTTTGTGCCTCGTTTCAGGATGTGTTTTCGGCAATTCGCAACGGTGAAGCGGAATTCGGCATTGTTCCCATAGAAAACAGCTCCGCAGGCTCTGTGACGGATGTATATGATTTAATGCTGAAATATCGGTTTTATATTGCTATGGCAATTGATATCCCTGTAAATCATGTGCTGGCAGTCAGGAAAAAATGCAGCATTTCGGAACTGGAAAAAATATATTCTCATCCGCAGGCACTCTCGCAATGCTCGGACTTTTTCAGAAGCCGCAGGAATATCACGGCAGAGTCTTATATCAGTACCGCAGCCGCAGCGAAAATGGTGTCGGAATCGGAGAATATGACAATAGGAGCCATCTGTTCGGAGCAGGCGGCTGAAGAATATGGTCTGGAAATCATTCTGCGAGGTTTCCAAAACAATCCAAACAATACGACAAGATTCATTATTATCTCGAAAAAACTGTATATTGAGAAAAATGCAGATAAAATCAGCCTTTGCTTTTCCCTGCCGCACCAGACAGGCTCCCTGTACAGTATTTTGTGCCGCTTTGCCGTCAACGGGCTGAACCTGACGAAAATCGAATCTCGTCCCATGGCAGGCACGTCGTTTGAATATCTGTTTTATCTGGACTTTACGGGAAATGTTTTTGATAAAAATACGCTGAAACTGCTGTGTGCGTTGTCGGATGAATTACAGGAGTTTTCCTTTCTGGGAAATTTCCGTGAGATCGGCTGAGAAAAATGTTTTTACATAATCCTTGCCAATTGATGAATAATATAGTATAATGATAAAAATACATTCGGAAAAGGAATCGGAAGGAGGCTGAAAAATGGATTTTTTGGGAAAAACGTGTCCTGTTTGCTCCAAAAATTTCCGGGAGGGTGAAGATATTGTTGTATGCCCGAAGTGCGGTGCTCCTTATCACAGGGAATGTTATAAGGAAAAAGGAAAATGTATTTTTGCGGATCTGCACCGCTCCAAAAAGAGCTGGCGTGAAGTGTACGATAACGAACCCGAACAGACAACCGACAGCCATGCGGAAGAAACAGTGAAATGTCCCTTCTGCGGAGAAAATAACCCGAAAACTGCGTTGATATGCCGGAAATGCGGAAATTTTCTGACCGAAAATTTCAAGTCTGCGGCCCGGTATCCGGAGGATGACAGTGATGATGAGGAAAAGCCGTTTTCGTTGGAGGATATGCCGGAAGATTTCCGTATTGCGGGACAGGGAAGCCCGTTTGCAATATTTATCGATCCAATGGGCGGTGTGGACAAAGAAGAAAATTTTGAGGGTGTCAGCGGTGCGGAGCTTTCCAAACACGTCAAGGCGAACACAACCTATTATATGCCCGTTTTCAAGAAAATCAAGGACAGCTCTCAGAGCAGATTCAACTTTGCGGCTTTTTTCTTTACGGGAGGCTGGTATCTGTACCGTAAGCAGTATGTCAGGGGAGCGGTTATCACCATTTTGTATTTTCTGCTGATAGCGGGAAATTATATTGTCACAAACTGGTGGTCGTCACCGCTGTGGAAAGAAGTATACAGTGCCGTTTCGGAAGCAGGAATTACTTATCCGTCATATAACGACTATCTTTCATGGTCGTTTTCCCATTATTCGCAAGCGGAACTGTGTGTGATGTTCCTGCCGTATGTGTTCAGCCTGCTGTCCTTTGTGATAAAGCTGATATGCGGTTTGCGTGCCAACAGAAGCTATTACCATCATAATCTGAAACGAATCAGAAAAATCAAAGAAATCCAAAGCAGTGAAAATGTCCTGAAAGCGATTTCCAAAGACGGCGGGGTCAATATACCGCTGGCATGGTCAATGATTGTATCCTATCTGATTGTCATAATGGCATTTTCAATGTTTTAAAAAAATATTTTTAAAGGAGTTTTTCTTATGAAAGTTACCAAAGCAGTCATCCCGGCCGCAGGTCTCGGCACAAGAGTACTGCCGGCAACCAAATCAATGCCCAAGGAAATGCTGACCATTGTAGACAAGCCCGCCATTCAGTATATTGTGGAAGAAGCAGTGAATTCCGGAATTACAGACATCCTGATTATTACCAATCGCGGAAAAGGTGTTATAGAAGACCACTTCGACAGAAGTCCCGAACTCGAAGAAAGACTGCTGGCATCCGGCAAAAAAGAGATGTATGAACAGGTTGTGTCGATCTCCAAACTGGCCAATATTTATTTCGTGCGTCAGAAAGAAACAAAAGGTCTCGGACACGCTGTCAACTGTGCGAAATCCTTTGTCGGCAATGAACCGTTTGCGGTGCTTTACGGTGACGATGTGATTATCGGAGAAGATCCTGCCTGCGGTCAGCTCATCAGAGCATATGAAAAATACGGAAAATCTGTTGTAGGCATCAAAGCCGTTCCCGAAAGCGACATCTCCAAGTACAGCTCCCTGAAAGTGGACAGGCTTGAAGACAATATTTACAGCTGTACGGATATGATTGAAAAACCCAAAACCAAGGAAGAAGTGCTGTCTTTGTATTCCATTCTCGGCAGATGTGTATTGACACCCGATATCTTTGATATTCTGGACAATACCGCTCCCGGAGCAGGCGGCGAAATCCAGCTTACCGACGCTATGAAAACACTTGCCCGTACCGTTGGCATGACAGGCGTTGACTATACCGGCAAACGCTATGACATGGGCGACAAATTCGGTATTTTACAGGCAACGGTGGAAATCGCTCTGAAAAATCCCCTGTTAGGCGAACCGTTCAAGGCTTATCTCAAAGAACTGACAAAGACTCTGTAAAAAATCCCAAAAGCACTCTTGACAATCTGCGTTGAGAGTGCTATAATTTTTTTGTTATGCAAATCAGCATAGCAATCCTTACTCTCTTCTTTAGAAAGAGGGTCAAATGTCCAGAAGGAGGTGCTATTATCATGGCAGTTATCAATTCTTATGAAACAGTGCTTGTAGTTTCTCTGAAACTCGGTGAAGAGGCTGTTGCTGAAACAGTGAAGAAGTTCAAGGACCTGATCGAAAAGAATGCTACCATTGAAAGCGTTGATGAATGGGGTAAGAGAAGACTTGCTTATCCTATCAACAAGGAAACAGATGCGTACTATGTTCTTTTTAACTTCAAGTCCGAAGCAGAATTCCCTGCTGAACTCGACAGAATTACCAAGATCACAGACGGTGTGCTCCGTTCCATGATCATCAAGAAAGAAGCTTGATTGGGGAGGCAGTGCAATGAACAATGTTTCTTTGATCGGCAGACTGACCGCAGATCCCGAACTGCGTCATACGCAGTCCGGACTTGCCAATACAAGATTTACGATTGCCGTAGACAGACGTTTTACCCGTCAGGGGGAAGAACGTCAGGCGGATTTTATCAATATCGTTGCTTTTCAGCAGACGGCTGAGTTTGTATGCAAGTATTTCGGCAAGGGCAAAAGAATTGCTCTCACAGGAAGAATCCAGACAGGTTCTTATACCGACAGAGACGGCAATAAACGCTATACAACAGATGTGATTGCCGAAAATGTCGAGTTCTGTGATTCCAAAAGTGATTCCAACAGCGGTAACGGCGGCTATCAGAATAATGGCTACCAAAACAACAACTATCAGCAAAACAGCTATCAGCAGTCCTCAAGACAACAGCCCGTACCTGTAAGCCCGTCTTATTCAAACGGTGATGCAGGGGAATTTAACGATATGCCGACAGATGAGGATCTGCCTTTCTGAGTATCAAGTAAAGGAGGAACTACCAATGGCAGAAAGACCGGAAAGAGATAACCGCAGAGGCGGTCGCAAAGGTCGTAAAAAGGTTTGTGCATTCTGCGTAGATAAAGTGGAAGCAATTGATTACAAGGATATTTCAAGACTTCGTCGTTTTGTATCCGAGAGAGCTAAAATTCTCCCTCGCAGAGTAACAGGCACCTGTGCACGTCATCAGCGTGACCTCACAGTTGCTATCAAGCGTGCAAGATACCTTGCATTGATGCCCTACACAAGCGACTGATTATCATACAGACCGGTGTTCCCGAAAGAACATCGGTCTTTTTTTGACAAAAGGAGAGATTTTCTGTGAAGCATACCTATTATACAAAAGGTACCTGCTCCCGCTCCATCGAGTTTGAAGTCGAGGACGGTATCGTGAAAAATGTCAGATTTAACGGAGGATGTATGGGCAATACACAGGGCATTGCGGCTCTTGTGGAAGGCATGAAGGCGGAAGAGGTCATTGCCAGATGTCAGGGAATCCGGTGTGGTTTTCGAGGCACGTCCTGCCCCGACCAGCTTGCCAAAGCCTTGCTGAGTGTAAAGTGACAAACAAGAGTGGGGAATGGGATATTCTTCACTCTTGCTGAATTTTTGTAAAAAAACTATTGACAAAATATACGAAATATGTTATGATATTAAGCGTTGCAGGGAAACTGTGACAGAAAGAATAGGGAGAGGTATCGAAGCGGTCATAACGAGGCGGTCTTGAA
>DEFH01000041.1:1338-1565 GCA_002350705.1 Ruminococcaceae bacterium UBA2857 | reverse complement strand
TTCGAATCCCTTGTCCTCCGTCAGAAACCGCATGAATACAGACTTTTTGGTCTGGTGTTCATGCGGTTTTTTCTTTGCGTAAAAACAGAAAAATTTGCTTTGGAGTGTGCATTTTTGCAACAAAAGTTTGTGCAAATGCAACGGATAAAAAATACCCTTCAAAAAGTCGAATTTCTAACTTTTTGGAGGGATAAGTGAAAGGAAACTGTGAACTACCCATTGTCTAA
>DEFH01000041.1:0-1309 GCA_002350705.1 Ruminococcaceae bacterium UBA2857 | reverse complement strand
TTCCTGCTTCATCGTCCTCGTAACCTACTAACTCCACAGGCGTAAATTCGGGATGTACCATCCCTACTGTCGCTATTATAAAACAAAACTTTCGTTTTGTCAACCTTGACCCACCGTCTAAAACCGGTGGGATTGCGGTTGTTATTTTTCAATTACTATCAAAATTTCCGGAGGTAAAACTAATGAAAATAATGATTTTCGATAAAAAATTCAACAGAGATTGGAGGGTTGAAGATGGAGAATAAAATTTTACAGAATCTGAGTTTGTCGGCAGTGTTTGCCGCACTGTTGTCTTATCTGGGAATGGTGGCGGTGCCGATTGTGATTCTCGTAATAACAATGATTGTTGACTATATCACAGGAATGTCAGCGGCTTGGTACAATGCGGAGCTGTCAAGCAAAAAGGGCATGAAAGGTGTTGTAAAAAAGGTGGGCTATCTGGCATTGGTAGTTGTCGCAATGGCTTTGGACTGGCTGATTTACTGCGGATTGCAGCAAATTGGAATCCGTTTTGGTTACGGTGTATTTTTTGCGGTGCTGGTGGCCATCTGGCTGATTATCAACGAACTGATTTCCACTTTGGAGAATCTTTCAAGAATGGGCGTACCCATTCCGAACTTTTTGAAAAAAATTGTCGGCAAGCTCAAAACAACCGTTGAAATCAAAGGAGATGATAAAAATGACTGACAGAGAGAAATTTCTTGCACAGGCGAGAACCTATATCGGCAAAAACGGTGACTATGTGTGTAACACAAAATTACGTCTCGGATATGTGACACACTGGTGTGCCTTTTCTGTGTCTGCGATTATGCAGGACTGCGGCTTTATCGGAAAGTACATCAAAGCCGTTGAGGGCGGTGCGGGAACGATTCCGAGATATTCGGACGGCAAGTACGGCACATGGTTTAAGAAAACGGAAAATATGCCGCCGCAGTCCGGAGACCTGTTTTTTATGCGATATGCTGATTATCCCAATCAGGATAAATATTTTTGTGACCATGTGGGAATCATTGAAAGCGTCAGCGGAAATACCCTGACAACTCTGGAAGGCAATGTTGACGGCAGTTATAGCGGAGACTGGGCGACAACCTCTGCTTTCAAGCGTAAGACAAGATATTTGTCCTCTTGGGAAGTTTACGCTTTTTATCGTCCGAAGTGGCAGGAAGAAACCAAAACAACCACCACTTCCACGAAATCAAGCGTACCGATTTATCAGTTGAATTCTTCAAAGCAGGTTGATTACAGTGTGCAAGTCAATGCAACGGACGGTCTGAACATCAGACAGGGTGCCGGCACTGCTTATCAGGCT
>DEFH01000024.1:13387-17943 GCA_002350705.1 Ruminococcaceae bacterium UBA2857 | reverse complement strand
AGACAATGGGTAGTTCACCAATACCTCTATGAAGAAGAACTCGCTGAAAATACACGGAACAGTTATCTGTATGCACTAAAGGATTTTGCAAAAAGCTTTTCCGATGTCAATAAACAGAATATCGTTCAATGGAAACAGACATTGACAGAATCAAGGTCGCCAAAAACAGTGAATCTGAGATTGGCGGCCTTGGAAAAGTATTGCAAATATCTATCTCTTGAAATCAAGGTGAAGCGAATGAAAATACAAAAAGTCGTATCGGTCGAAAATGTCATCACTGCTCAACAGTACGACTGCCTGATAAAAATGCTGGAAAGAGATCATCAAATCAATATGCTGATCATTATCAAACTTCTGGCAAAAACAGGCGGCAGAATATCCGAAGTGCTGCGGTATCAGAAAAAAGACCTTTTAAAAGGCTATGTTGATATGAGAACCAAAGGCAAGATCAGACGCATCTATTTTCCTGAAAATCTGGTGTCAGAGATACTTCCTGCTGTAAAAGACTATTCCGATAACGATTTTTTGTGCCGCAACAGATTCGGAAAACCCATCACTTCAAGAGGTGTATCCGAAAATCTTGCCCGATATGCAGAAATATACGGTATTCCAAGAGAGGTTATGCATCCTCATTCATTTAGGCATTTTTTTGCAATAGAGTTTCTGAAGCGTAATCATAATATTTCTTTGCTTGCCGATCTCCTTGGACATTCGGGAGTCAATACGACAATGATTTATCTGCGTATGTCCCAAGAACAGCAAAAAGCGGAAATTGATGAGGCGGTGAATTGGTAATATGAGCGAGAAAACAAGAATTGAAATGCCTTGCGGCACGGGAAAGGCTCTTGAACGGGAGTTGATCAAGGCATACACGAATGTACAGCTTGATGTTGAAATTGACGGACAGGGTTTATGTGAGCTGGCTTTTGTCCAAAAGCACTACGGCAAAAGGAGGAAATACAGACATGGAACAGCTTAAACCTTGCAAATGCGGAAATGAATATCCGACGTTGGAATGTATTGGCATTAACAGAAATTGCAATCTGTACTATGTTTACTGCAAGAGGTGTAAAAGATGTTCAAGTGACAGTTATTCGAGAAAAGAAACTGTTGAAGATTGGAACAGGAGAAGCGACAGAAAAGAGGTTTGAACAGTGACGGCAAAGGAATATTTACGGAGTATCAGATATCTTGACAATGCCATTAACGCAAAGCAGTCGGAGCTTGACAGACTGCGGCACGATGCACAGAGTATCAAAGGCATTGCCTATGACAAGGACAAAGTACAGGGCGGCATTTCCGACAGCATGAAAGTCATTGACAAAATCATTGAATTGAGTAACGTCATCAATTCCGAAATCAACAGGCTTGTTGACCTGAAATCTCAGGCACATGACAAAATCGAAAAGGTCTGCAATGAGAAGTTTGTTTCTTTGCTGACAGACATTTATATCAATGGCTATACGCTTGAACAGGTAGCGGAGAAAATGGGTAAATCATATGTAACTATTTGTGAATGGCACGGACAGGCATTAAATATCTTTCGTCAAGAGAACGGCTATACATAATGCACAAATAAGTCGCTCGTTTTTTGTAAGCTAACTTTATACTTTTTTATATATCAAAGTGCTAAAATGGTATCATGAATAAATGATTACACGAGCCATTCTGAATACTCCTTGATACAAATTTGCACGAGAGCCGTCCATATCGGGCGGCTTTTGTGTTGAGGAAATGATATGAAAAAAAGCTGTGTATACTGTGGAAAATCACATGAATACAATGAAACCTGCCCGAAACGGGCGGAATACAGGAATAAATATAAGTATGATTACAAGCGTGACAGCCTTGCTGACAAATTCAGAAACAGTCGTATCTGGAGAGAAAAACGCAGTGAGATTCAAAGACGGGACTGTTATTTATGCCGATACTGCTTTTGCGTTGAGAAAAAAATCAATACATCAGATTTATCCGTACATCACATTATTCCGATAGAGAAAAATTACAACCTGCGGCTTGACAACGGCAATTTAATTACACTATGTCGGCTTCACCATGAGCAGGCTGAAAAAGGCTTGATAAAGTCCGAAAATTTAAGAAATATTCTTCACTTGCAAATAAAAATATAATTGCACATTGCTAATTGAACAGCCCCCCGCACCCTCAAAAGTGAAATTTTGGAATGCAGGGACATCGTACAGTTGGGGGCATCTCTGCAAAATTTTCCCAAAATGAAGTTTTCAGGAGGTGAGAACATGGCAAGACCGGCTAAACCGATTGAATTACAGACACGGCACAATACCAAAGCTGATAAAAATTCACGTCAGCAGATACAGGATTCACTCAAAGGCGATGTTGAATATGTTGCACCGCCCTATACACTGACAGACAGCCAATTATTGATTTTTTGCAAAATCCGTGACGTTTATCAGAATGTGGATTTGCTTGGAGAACTTGACTGCTATGTTCTCGCAGAATGTGCGGTTGTCATAGATCGTTTACAACAGTTTGAAATGATGATAAATGACAATCCCGACTTACTCATTAACAAAGATATTATGTCAATTCGCAAAGGCTACACACAGGATTATTACAGGCTTTGCAATGAGCTGGGACTTTCACCGCAGTCAAGGGCAAAATTAGGCTCTCTTTCACTCCAAAAAGACAAGGAAAACAATGATACTCTCCTGAAAATTCTGAAAGGCGGTGCATAACTGTTTGAACAAAGATATTGAATATGTGCAGGCTGTCCTTGACAGAAAAATCAATGCTCCGCTGTATGTCCGTAAACAGTGTGCAGTTTACAAGCATATCTTTGACGGAAATGATGAAAAATACTGTATCAATATGGCAAAAAGAAATCTCATTATTGAAATCACCAAATTATTGTATATCCAACGGAAGCAGTCAAGCAACATTCCTCTGTCCTACACCCTGCCACAAAACTTCTTAAAGAGAAAATTTTGAAAAAGGAATTTCTTTATGAAGAAAACAAACTGCTTGAGATAAATTTTCAGAATGCACGGTGCCAGTATGATACAAACAAAAATATATTTATCACAAAAAAGATGTCCAAGGGTAAAGTTGATATGGTTGTTGCTCTTATCAATGCCATTTATATGCTGAATGAATATGAAGTTCTCGACAGCGAGCCGCTTACATGGGGCATAATTTCTCTGAACTAAAAAAGAACCCCGCAAATGCGGGGAAAAGTTTTTCAATCTTCATAATGTCCTTTGCAGGCGATTATCCATAAATTTCCGTCAACAACGTCATAAACAAGCCTGTTGCCATGGTCAATATGCCTGCTCCATTCTTTGCGGTATTTCAGATGTTCGGGGTGTCCTATTCCCTGAGATACACCGTTTCTTTCAATATCCTTTATCAGCTCATTGATTTTTTTCAGCGTTTTCTTGTCGGTAAGCTGCCAGTCAAGATAATCCGCCCATGCCCTGTCCGTCCAGATTTTATTCATCTTCATCTACCTCTATCAGTTCATGGACTTGTCCCTGACCGTTTTCAAGCTGTTTGACACCTTGGTCTATCCTTGCAAGGTACTGTGCATTTCTCAAATCCTTTTGCATTTGGTTGTACTGTTCAAGGCTCATCAAAACGACATTTTTTTCATTTTTGCGTGTTACAATAACCGTTTCTCCTTCATCGGTAGCCTTGTCGCAGTAATCTTTCAGATTGTTTCTTATCGTGGAATAATTGACAGCCAACATAATTAAATCTCTCCTTTTGTGCAATATCTTGTACAATTATAATATCATGTCTTCTAAAAAATGTCAATGAAAGGAAGTGATGAAAATGGGATTTTTGAAAAATCTTTTTGCGAAAAAAGAATACCGTGCCGTTGAAACCATTGAAGTTGACGAACATCTCCGCCAAATTATGGGACTTGTTACCGATACCCAAACCGCTCTTGAAATACCTGCCGTGAGTGCCTGCGTTGACTTCATCTCAAACAAAATTGCCGAACTGCCTATAAAACTTTACAGGGAAAAGGACGGCAAAACGACCGAAATTACAGATGATATTCGTCTGCGGCTTCTCAATGACAGCACGGGTGATCTGCTTGATCCTTACCAGATGAAAAATGCTTTTGTCAGAGATTATCTTCTTTGCGGTGCCGGCTACATCTATCCGACAAGAGAACGGAATGAATATACTTCCCTGCGGTATGTCGCAAATGAAAATGTCACCGTTACAAAAAATGATGATCCTATCTACAAAGCGGCTCGGTATCAGATAGGTACTCGAACATTCTTTGATGATGAAATCATGCGTATCTGCCGGAATACAAAGGACGGTGTAACGGGTGTCGGCATCATTCGGGAACATAATGATATTCTCAATGCCGCTTACAAACAGATCGTCTATGAACGCTATCTTGTGGAACGTGGCGGCAATAAAAAAGGCTTTATTCAGGTTGACGACAAAGTGACACAAGAAGCCCTTGACGACATAAAAGAAAAGTGGCGACTTCTCTACGACTCCAATAACTCAAACATGATGGTCTTGAACAAAGGCTTGAAACAATGGCAACCGCAATC
>DEFH01000024.1:0-13259 GCA_002350705.1 Ruminococcaceae bacterium UBA2857 | reverse complement strand
TTAGACAATGGGTAGTTCACATTCGTGGAGAGTTCTAACACTTCCGTTGAAATGCAGCTTAACGAAAGCAAGGACACCAACAATGAATTGATTTGTGAGACATTCAATCTTTCTTCCAGAGTCATCAGCGGCAAGGCAACCGATGAAGAGTACATTTCCGCAATCAAGACAGCCGTTATGCCTGTTGTAGCGGTATTTCAGACTGCCCTTAATAAATTTATGCTTTTGTGGTCAGAGAAGTCAGACCATTATTACATTCTCGATACAAAGGAACTTCTCAAAGGTGACATTCTCAAACGCTATCAGGCATATCAGATTGCCTTGCATGAGGGCTTTTTGCAGGTTGATGAAGTAAGATATGAAGAAGACCGTGAGCCGTTTAATCTCAACTGGATAAAACTCGGACTTCAAGATGTTCTCTTTGACACCAAAAACCATACGATTTACACGCCGAATACAAATCAGACGGTCAAATTCGGTGAATTTTCCATTGACAAGCAAGATGACAGTGGTATAATGGAAACAAGATACAATAAAAATCCTAACTGGACAAAAGGCGAACACGGATATTTTACAGGCAGTACAAGTTCAGGCGGTGGCTTTGGCGGTGTCGCTCAACCAAGGCTTTATTCAAATGGTGGGGCTTCCGGTGCAAGTTCAGATAGTGCAAAAGATTTATCAAATAAAAGTTATGAAGAAATAATTGACATGAAAGGTAAAATGTCAGATGTAGATGTTCGCAAATGGTATTTGGCTCACGATAAGACAATTCCTGATTTGATAGATACTTCATTACCTATTGAACAGCAAGCAAGGCAAGCATGTGAATTAAGAATACATTTAGAACACAAGCACGTAATCTTATGGCTGACCAAAATAAGCGTAAAGAATTGGATATTACCGACCAAAATAAAACTTTTGAAGAACTTGTAGCAGACAAGATGTCAAGAAAAAATCTAACAAAACAACAAGCAATTGAAGATATAATTCTTACAGCTACAAAAACAAGAAAATCTGTAAATAAAAAGTTAGGATTGGAGGAATGATTATGTTTAGCTATAACATTTGTACACAAGCGGACGAAAACATTTTTAGAAAACAATGTGTTGCTCTTGAAAAAAACATTCCTGGAATAGAGAAGGGAAATATGCTTGAAGATGTTGACGGTTCACAAATCAAAATTTATAAGCTGAACGGAAAGCAAATAAAAGTATGTAACAGTTACTATGTAGATGCTGTTTTCATTGATTCTGAAATTGAACTTGAAAGTTATTTTAACTAACAAAACTTCCTTTCAAAAAAAAATCTACCGAGAAATTTCTTGATATGCTCACAGAAGAAGAAAAAGAACAATCTATGTCGGAGGAATTTGCTTATCTTGATGAAGATTAACCGCCCACGTTGGCGGTTTTTCTATGCCCGAAAATAACTTGCACTTTGAGAAATCAAGGTGCTTTTTTTATACCTCGAAAGGTGGTGATGATGTATGAATGTTGAAATCAGAAGTGCCGATTCTGCTGTGATAAGCGGTTATGTCAATGCAGTGGAACGTGAAAGCCGTGTTCTGCACCGTGTGGGCGGTATGCCGTTCCGTGAGATAGTCAGGCAGGGCACTTTTGCAAAAGCACTTAAAAACGGTAATGCCGTTCAGCTTATGCTTAACCATGAACGCACTATTTGCGATACAAACAGCGGTCTGGAACTCCGTGAAGATAATATTGGACTTTTTGCAAAAGCCGTTATCTCTGATAGAGAGGTTATCTCTGCCGCAAAAAACGGTAAACTGACAGGCTGGAGTTTCGGATTCAAGTGCAAAAAGGATTCCTGGAACGATACGGGCGAGATACGTACCCTTGAAGAAATCGAACTGGACGAGGTTTCTATCCTCACAAAGACACCTGCCTACACCGCAACGAGTATTGAACTCCGTGACGGTGACATCTTGCGTGAATGTCGTTTTGAAAGTGACATTACCGTTGAAAATCCTGCCGAAAGCGTTGAAAATTCACGTTTTGAACAGCAGAAAAAATATTTTGAATTTTTGAAAATGAAAGGAAAATGCTATCATGACTAAACTCGAAGAAAAGAGAAATACCATTCTTGGAAAACTGGATAAACTCTTTGAAGCCGCCAATAAGGAAACCCGTGTGTTTACCGATGAAGAAAGCAATGAATATGTGAGACTGTCAAATGAACTGAAAGCAATCAATACACAGCTTGACAGGGAACGAGAACACAGAAATCTTGAACTTGGCAAGACTGCCGAAAATTCCCCGACAGAAGAACAGGAAATCCGCTCTTTTGAACTCTATCTCAAAAGCAAGGTCACGGGCGACAAATCCCTTGAAACTCGTGCCAATCTGACTTACGGCGATAACGGTGCCGTTATCCCGAAAACGATCGTCAACAAGATCATAGATCAGGTGGTAAACATTTCTCCGCTGTTTTCAAAAACTACAAAATACTTTGTCAAAGGCGATATTTCTATTCCGAAAGTTGACACTTCGAGCGGTGATATTACGGTTTCTTTTGCAAGCGAATTTTCAAGTCTTACCGCTACCGCCGTCAAATTAACCGCTATCGAACTGAAGGGTTTTTTGGCTGCCTGTCTTGTTGTCGTTTCAAGAAAGCTCATCAACAACAGTCAGTTTG
This sequence comes from Ruminococcaceae bacterium UBA2857, assembly GCA_002350705.1. Taxonomy (GTDB): domain Bacteria; phylum Bacillota; class Clostridia; order Oscillospirales; family Acutalibacteraceae; genus UBA1213. The sequence continues at coordinate 10,607 of DEFH01000024.1, read as the reverse complement.
ACATCGTTTCATTCGTTGTCAACAGAATGGCTCTGAAACTTGCCGTTTTCATTGAGAATTATCTTATCAACGGCGGTACTTCTTCCACTTTGGGCGGTACGGCAAGCGGCTTGAAACAGTCCGTCACTCAGGCTATGAATATCACTTACGGCAGTTCCATTACAAGCGACTATCTCATTGACGTTCAGGACACGATTCCCGATGTTTACCAGAAAAATGCCTGCTGGCTCATGCACCCGACTACCCGTACCATTATCCGCAAACTCAAGGACGGTCAGGGCAATTATCTGCTTATCAAGGACTTCAATTCTCCGACAGGCTATACACTTCTCGGAAAACCTGTCTATGTTTCCGATAATATGACGGGCTTTGCAAGTGCAACCGCAGGAAAAGACTTCCTCTATTATGGCGATATGAGCGGTCTTGCCGTCAAGATTTCCGAAGATGCCAATATTCAGGTTCTTAATGAAATGTATGCCACTCAGCACGCCACGGGGTTTGTTCTCTGGCTTGAAATCGACAACACCGTTGAAAATACTCAGAAAATCGTCAAAGGCTCTGTCGTTGCCGCAGGTAACTGACAATGACTGTTTCGGAAATTACCGTAAATACTCTCAAAGACTGGCTGGGCATTTCGGACGGTGACGAAACTGCCCTGACTGCCTGTCTTGCCGCCGCCAAAAGCCGTGCAGTTGGATATACAGGGCTTACCCTTGCACAGCTTGATGAACATGAGGATATTACCATTGCCGTTCTCGGTCTTGTCAGCGATTTTTATACAAATAACCGTCCCGATACAGCTCAGATTTTCATGAACAAGATGTCACAATCCCTGCTTGATATGCACTCCAAAAATCTTTTGTGAGGTGACGGCATGAAAAGAGTTTTATTCAATAAATCCCTTACTCTCGTGAAAGTTACCGAAAATTACGGCTATTCGGGTGAAACGTCTGAAACTTCCCTGAACGTCAAAGGAGATATTTCTCTGCCGTCACTCTCGCTGAAAACTTCCGTTGAGGGAGTCGGCAGAAAAATCGACCTCACTGCACAGGTCTGGAAACGTGACTTTGACAAAGACCAATTCACTCACCTTGACTATGACGGCACCCGTTACCGCATTGACAATATTACAACAGGCTTGAATGACATGATTGTGAAACTCTCACTTGAAAAGGGATAAAATTTTGCGACAGCCTTTTTGGAAAATGAAACATGATTTTCTTTGCATGAAAATTATCAATATGCTTTATGAAAATCAATCTCCCTTTCGGATATGCAAAGAAATTCGTGCTTTGATGGACTTTACCACTCTTGAAAATATCGAAAAGTATGATATAATGGAAACAAGAGGAAATAAAAATGTTCATTGGACAAAGGGTGAACACGGATATTTTACGGGTAGTGTCGGTTCGGGGAATACAGGAGTTTTTATCAAAGAAATCAATAAACCATTTGTCATTACCGATGCACAGCTTGGCAAAAAAATTGGTCGTCACATATTGGACTTTGGACTTGATCCACAGAAAAAAGAAGATAGAGATAAATTTACAAGTATTATATGTGACATTGTCAAAAATCACAATCAACCATTGAAAATCGGTGATTGGAGAGGTCAGGCAGACGAAACATTGTTTTTTATAAAAGACTTGAATGTTGTGGTTACAAAACAAAACGGTGAATTTGTAACGATTTTGAAAGGCGGTGTGACAAATGCTCGGGTTAAGAGGGCAAGAAACTTCTAAATTCTTGAAATTTTGGAAAATGATACAAGATTTGGCAAACAAGTCCGACAAGACTTTCTTTCTCGACTGCGGAGAGGGAAATGAATTTGAAGATGACAATATCGAATGTGAAAATCTTTCCGGCTGGTTAGTTCCAAACAGTCAGGTTAAAGAGTTTGACAAACTTTTTCAAGCCGATAAAATAGACAAAAAGTGGGAAGATTGTGTTGCTTTTGTCAAATGGGAATTTGTCGGCAGTGAAATAAAAATAACTTTTGAATAAAAATTCCACTCTTTGTGAGTGGTTTTTTTATGCCCGAAATGAGGCGACAGCGTGGCGAAATATAAAAGAAAAAGTATTCGCAGAATGAGATTTGTTCAGAACAAAAACGGACAGATTATTGAAGATAGTACTCGCTTTTATGAAAGGCTATTTCCAGATGATGTACAAAAAGTTTTTCTCGCTAATTTAGTACCAGCAGTTGAACGAAACGGAAAAGTTGAACAGTGGGGCTATTCTAACGTAGAAGATTTAGTGAATATTGATGGTAATTATGTAAGGCAAAGCAAAGTTCGCACTATTGCAAGAACTGTTACTACTTCAAGCGGTAAAACCGAAACGATAGGCGGTGCAAATGCAGAATTTTTTCAAATGGATTTGCCCGATATTCAAAGTTTTATACAAGAACTTGACTTGCTTGATGAAAATATCAATAGAGCAGTTCGCCAAGCTTTACATAAAGGTGCTGATATTATCCTTGCCGAACAAAGACAGCTTGCACCATCCAAATTATCTCACTATATCTCAAAAGGAAAGATTTATACCACTAAAAAAGGTGCTTTTGGTATTGCTATCGGATATATGGCAGATACTTTTCATGAAGATGAAAATGGGTTTAATCCCGGTGTCGTTGGTATGACTTATGAGTTTGGCAGACCGGGCAACGGTGTTTTTGCTCCATTCGGGATAGACCGTTCAAGTCCGACTATGATACAAATCCGCAACGGTAAAGAAGTTGAATTGAACAAAGGCACAATTCAGCCCCATCCGCATATCAGACGTGGCTTTGACAACAAAGTCGAACAAGCGGCACAAATCGTTATTGACAGCGTTTCCGCCGCAATCGACAAAATGGGAGATACTTAAAAATGAATATTTGTGAAATAATTGACGGCATTTTGAGTACATTCAAGGTGCCGTTTTATCATGAAATGCCCGAATTTGCAAGAGAACCGCCACCACGGTTCATTGTGTACAGCTTTTATGATGTGCCTGCCTTTTTCGGCTGCGGACAGGAACAGGTTACACGCTATCATGTCACCTTTAACATCTATACAACAGGCACGAATTTCAAATCGCAGGCAGACCAAATCAGCCGTGATTTAACGGCATTACTTCTTGAAAATGACTTTGTCCGTCAGTCGGGAAGCTGCAGCCTTTCCAACGACTTCCCGAAATACTACCACAGGATCATTGAATTTATCTACGATTACGAAAATTGAAAGGAATGAATTTTTTATGGCACAGAAAATTCCCGTAAAAGCAAAACCACCTATCAACATTGAGCGTCTGGCAATGTGGAAAATGATTAATGAAGAAAATGAAACATACGGCTCTGTCATGGATTTTGACAGACGTATCATGTCATTCAGGGATTCTCAGACATCAAACAGTACGCCGCTTTACGGTGCAGGCGTTGTCGTGGACAGAGCTACTACCGTCAGCGAGGGAGCAATCGTTTACAATATTCATGCTCTGACTGCTGATGAACGTGTTGCCATGTACGGCGAAACAAAAACGGCTGCCGGTGCCGTCATTACAACCGGTGAGGAAATTATCCCGTATGTTGCCGTTGCCCATGCTACCCGAAAGCGTGACGGCAAATGGAATCTGTATAAATATTTTAAGGTGCAGTTCCAGCCGAACGAGGAATCGACGGAACAAATTACACAGGGAAATATCACGTATTCTACAACTGCGATTAACGGAACGTATATGCAAAGCGAAGTTCACGAGATGATGAGAGCAATGTTCTTTGACGTTGATCCGAAAACGGAAACAGGTGGGGCGATTATTGCCAACTGGTTTACCGATCCGCTTTACATCGGCAGCAGCGGCATGACAAATACAAGCGTTATCAAAGTCAGTGATACCGTTATCGCCAACGGTGGGACCATTACATCAGGTTCGACAGTAACTTTCAGCGGTTCTGCAACAGGCGGAACATCTCCGTATACATACAGCTTCTATTACCGTGCAGTCGGCTCCGATACATGGACGGCTAAGGCAGAGGACAGCTCTACCGCTGCCGCTACACAGGCAATTACCGTTGTATCCGATACGGATTATGAGTTTAAGCTTGTTGTCAGGGACGCTAACGGCATTACCCTGACAAAGACATTCACTGTTACCGTTGAAGCAAGTGAATAACCATGCTGAAAGACCTTGTAAAAAAATACAGTACACTTCACATTGCAGGCAGAGAGTATCGGGTGCGATACTCTCTGAACGCTTTATTGTGTTTGGAGATGACTTACAAGCCGTTGTCTGAAATTCTGCTGACGGACTGGCAGAATTGGAGCATAGAGGACGTTTTACAGCTTTGCCATGCGGCAATGTGTGACAGAGCCTGCAATAAAAAAGCTGTCATCAATCGTAATTTTCAGCTTGTAAAACCTACGCTTGACGAACTGGGGACAATGATTGATGTACAGGATTTGGCTGTGCTGAAACTTGAAATTATTACGGCAATCGCAGACAGTATGCCCGACACTCAGCCGACAGAGGAACAGCCTGCCCATGCTGCCGATGAAAGTCACCAGAGAGCGATTTTTGTAGACATTCTGGGCAGACCTGAAAGTGAATACTGGACATCTACCAACAAGGAAATCAATCAGCGTATCAATGCTTATCTGGAAGCAAAAGGCTTGAAAGATACTCCTATACAAATTCAGATGTTTGACGATTAGAGGTGATTGTTTTGCGGGGCGACAAAAATGTTATTTACAGAAACAGTGTCGGACAGGAAGTTGTTTTCAACAATTTTTCCCTGTTTGTTGAAAGTATCGACATGACAGGTACAAGCGGCATTTTCACATCGGAACAGCTTGCCTTTGCCGACGGTCAGCAGACAATTTCCGTTAAACTGGCACCGAAAACAATTCCCTGTTCGTTTGCGTTCTGGAGTTCCCGAAGTGATGACTATACCCAAAAGACACTGGAACGGATTTTCAGTCCGTCCTTTTCGGGAATCCTCAAAATGATTACCAAAAATGCCAATTATAAAATTGCCTGCCGTCCGCAGAATGTTCCGTCATTCAAGCGTGACGGCAAATTCATTTGGCGATTTGATGTAGATTTCGTGGCAGACTTTCCCTACTGGCAAAAGGGAGCGGAAATCTCCGTTACACTGAAAAGCCCGACTACCTATTTATTGTCGGACAATCCCATTCATCTGCCGATGAAAATCCGCTTTCCATCGGGTGCGGCAACTCCTTTTAACGTCAACGGTACAGGATTTACACTGAAATCCCATGATTTCCCGATTATCGTCAATACGCAGAATTTCCGCATTACCGATGAACGTGGAAGAAACTGCAATCAGTATATTGATTCTTCCGCAGAGGTCGGAGAGATATTTTTCAAATACGGTGAAAATAAAATTTTCTGTCCCGTCTTTGACGGTGTGCAGATTTTTTATTATCAATTATCCCATGGAGAAATGTAAAATTCCCGCCTGACCGAAATCAGACGGGAACAATTACTCCCACGAAAGATGGAGAGTACGATTATTTTTCATACAGTCGGAAAGATACAGATTAATCAATGTCTGATAAGGAATACCGGCAGACACCGCCATATCTTTAAAGAAATTGACAACATCTGTTTCGAGGTTGATAGTAACCTGTTGTTTTAATTTTTTGGAATAGGGATTTTTACGGGGATTGAGATTTTCAATATCATATTCATCTCTCATTGTATTCACCAGCCTTTCTGATATATTTTTCTTTCTTTTTTGGTTGCTTCTCTTGCGGAGATTAAGCGGATAACATTGTCGGAATCTCTGTAACAATGGCTTACAATGCAGATTTTTGATGATTTTATCATTCCAATAATGAGAAACCTTTCTTCGTCAATAGAATGGTCGGGATCATCAAACACAATCGCTGCCTCATCATAAAACACCTCCTGAGCAGTTTCAAATGATAAGCCATGTTTTCTTTTGTTGATTTCGTTTTTGTTTTCGTCCCATTCAAATTTTATCATATCCATAATTATATTATAATTATTATATATCATTCTGTCAATGTTTTTTGAAATTTTTTCATTATCATACTTGAAAAGAGGCAAAGAGCAGATGTTTGCAAAATTCTTTAATATACCGACATTAACAAGTGCCTTTGACAGTGATTTTCTGCTTGCCACGGACAGAATTATCAGCTATGACTATACGAAACGGTTTTCAAAAGTCGGTGATTTTTCCATGGTACTGCCGTTCGACAGGGAAGTTTTGCAGGCTGTCAAAATCAACGGTACAGTTTATTTTGACAAGGACTGGTTATGAGTTCAGAGCGTTTCCTATGACGGCAGGCGAATTGTTGTTTCCGGCAAGGACTGCAAAGGATTCCTTGAAACCCGTGTCATTGTGCCAACGGACGAGGGGGATGTGGGTTATGATTCGGTGGAAGGCACTACTGCCGAATGTATCAGGCATTATCTTGACAACAACTGCATTTCACCGTCGGACAATGCAAGAAAACTGCCTCTGAAATGGGGCGGCGGTGCAGTCGGTCTGACAAGTGACAGATATATGGCAAGATTTGAATATCTTTCCGATGTTGTCAACGCTTTGTGTGACAATGCGGAAATCGGCTATGATGTTTCGGGAACTATGACGACGAGCGGCTTTAAAGTCTACACCGTCCAAGGCACAGACCGCTCCTTTGAACAGTCGGAAAGACCGAGAGTGATATTGTCTGCAAAATGGGGCAATGTGATTTCACAGAGCTTTGAACACGGTGTAGACAATCTGCTCAACGCCGTCTACGGCACGGACAGCAACGGTTATTCCAGACTTATCCCGACAACGGCAAGCGGCATTGCCAGACGGGAATGTAATATTTCCGTCAGCGTTCCGATAACCGATACATGGTTTGACAAGTATGCCCTGAATGAAATTAGAGAAAATATCGAAACACATAGTTTTGAAATTGCCGTACCGTTTTCGGGCGGATATGGCACGGATTATTTTCTCGGCGACAAAGTAACGGTCAAAGACGATTTTACAGGCGACAGGTACAATCGCATTATCACCGAAGTCACAAAATCCTATTCTCAGGGACGGAAAACCCTGACGTTGACTCTCGGCAACTCAAAACAAAAGCCTGTTCAGAAAATTGTCAATAATCTTCTGAACAGAACCCAACAAAGGAGATGATTTTTTGAAAATCTATCAACAGCACAAACAAGCCTATCAGGCGGCAAGCTTTTTTGACAGCATTGTTCTTCAAAATGACAGTGGTCAACAGTTGGTGCTTTCCGAGGGTGAAAAAATCATCTTCGGAGTCAAGTCGCATTATACGGGTGACTATGTCATCAAAAAAGTATTCACTTCTGCCGATGAGGTCAACGGCAAATATCCCCTGAATCTCACACCGGAGGAAATGGATATTCTGCCGGAAAGATATTATTACGATGTCAGTGTGCAAACGGCTGACGGACAGTTTATCAAAATTGTTCCTGAATCGTTTTTTGATGTTTATGAATCCATTACAAGGAAGGAGTGAAATAAAATGGAAGTAATTGGAATTCTGAATCCTCCCTCCACGGAGGAAGAAGCCTATGCACAGACCAATGAACGTGTGAAAACACTGGAAGATAATGCCGTCATGCTGAACGGAGAATTTGATGACAGTGCCGGCTGGTGGGTACAGGTGCAGGGAGATGACAAGCGTGACGATTCTGTTATCGTACATTACAGGGAGATTACGGAAAATTATGAAAATCATGAAGTTTCGCCTGCAATCGTGACACAGACAAAAATCCATTATTATGCAGATGACGGAGAGAAATTTACCCGTGTTGCAGGTGATTATCATGAAGTAATTGTTGACGGTGCCGCAAATGTTGACGGGGACAGTTCAACACCCAATTTCACGGCGGTGGCTGCCACTTGCTATAACAAGGCAAAAGGAAATGTCGGTGTAACTGCCGTCACAGGCAGAGTTTGTGATGTACATTACACCAATGCGGAGCTTGCCGATTACAATGGCCATGCCAATAAGTCCTGCGGCGGTTTTTTCTATGCGGAACGTCATGCAGATTATGAACAGGGCGGCTATTCCATCGGCATTGAAACATATACACTTAACTATCCCAACGGAGATTCTTTGGACGATTCCAAAGGTTATCCCGGCAATCCTGATGCATTTGATTACATAGGCTGGCAGTGCGGTTATCATTGTGTCGGCGGCGGTTCGCGTCCCATTTCGGCAGGCATTTTGATAAACGGTCTGAGTGCAACCGGCAACGGTATGTACAACGGTATTTTGATTGGTGCCAGTGCCATGCGTATCAATGATGACAACAGCCCTGATACGGTTGGTGTCAATATGGCAAGCTGGACTCAATCAAAGCATGGCTTTTATGGCATTAAAGCCGGCTATGTACCACGATTTGCAAAAATCAATGGTCTTGCCCTGACGGAAGCTGACGGAGTGAAATTTCTGAACCCCGACGGCAATATGCCTGTTGCAATTTCAGCAGTTGAGGAATATACGGACAGCGAAAACCATACTGTCCGTGGAGTACCGTATCTTGACTTCAAAATCGGAACGGTAGATAAATTTTATCAGAACGGCAAGCCAGTGGAACGTCCCGATGATACTACACGAGCAAGAGTGGGTTACGTTTCCGCAACATCAAGCATGAATTTGTCTTCTGACGGCAGTATCAAGTTCCTGACGGGCAGAAATTACAGTGACAACACCGTGCAGACGGTTGACTATACCATGTCGGGGAGCGGTTTGGTACCGTCCTCAGCTGTCAATCTCGGAAGCTCTGCCAACAAGTGGGACAATATTTATGCCAACGCTGATGTTATCACCACTTTCGACATGAATATGAAAGAGGACATACAAGACATTGATGAACGTCTGCTGAAAGCCTGGAGCAAGGTCAATTACAAAGTCTTCAGATTCAAAAACGGCAAGCGACGTCATGTCGGTGTGATTGCCCAGGAGATTCAATCTGCCTTTGAATCGGAGGGGCTTAATGCCAAAGATTTCGGGCTTTTCTGCGAGGACAAGGACGAAAACGGAAATATTGTTCTCGGAGTAAGATATTCGGAATGTCTTGCTTTGGAGTGTGCCTTGCTGAGAAAGAAGATAGGAGCGTGATGTTATGATAAATACTTTGAACATGAACTTTCCCGATGATAACTATCCCGATTTTGGCAGTATGGTTCTTGACCGTGAGGGAGACTTGATGTTGCTGGGAGCAGATGTGCATAAATTGAACAGTCGTTTAACCCGTGCTGTTTGTGTAGGAACTTACGGAGCAGACAAATTTTCGTTCGGCACAGGCGATTTCGCTTATGCAATCGACACGGAAAGGCTTTTCATCTACGAATCGACAACAGACAGCTGGATTGAACAGGAGGGTTAAAAATGAAAGGAAAACTTTTTTATCTTCTTCTGGCGAGAAATTCACAGGAAAACAAAAAAGAACTGGAATCCGAAACATTTCCATATTCTTTCCTGTCCAACGGACACCGTTTGCGTAACTATCGGATTTACGGCACGGATGGCGGTGTCGGAGACTATGACAGTGAAACGGGAAAGTATCTTATACCCGTGATAATTGAAAAAGAGAATTTGATAAACGATAACAAACAGGCTGTTTATTACGGTCTGAACTTTAGTATTGTTGGAAACAAAGTAACTCTGAGCGGAACGCCTGCTGCTGCCGGAGGAAGAAATACGATGTGCACAAATCGTATTGTGCTTGACGCAGGAACATATATTTTCTCACATACAAACAGCACTGTCGGCTGTAATATAGTCAATGAAAGCAATAATAACAATTTATCAAATCCGTTTACATTGTCTGAAACAACAAATGTACATATAGGTGTGTTTATTCCGCAGTCACGAATCAACACCGAATTTGACGAAATTGATGATTGGCGGCTGGAAAAAGGTTCGGAAGCGACTGTTTACAGTCCGACCAACATTTTTCTTGATGAGCCTTTGGGCGAGGGAGAATACATTGATTTCCGTGAGCAGAAGCGTTATCCGAGCGGAGAGATGGTTTCTTTGCCTGTCATTCCGACGATTGACGGCACAAACATCCTGTCTGTTGACACAACCATGCAGCCGTCAAAGATTTGGATTCAAGGCAGTATTTCTGAAACAGAAACGGTTTCTGCACAATCTTTACAGGCGAATATACAGGATTTACAGCCGCTTTCGCTTGATGATGAAAATTTGGAGCTTGATGTCATGCCGGTTGAAATACCTGTACCGTTAAATGAAATTTCAGAAACTTTGGGAGGTGTTGAAGATGGAGAATAAAATTTTACAGAATCTGAGTTTGTCGGCAGTGTTTGCCGCATTGTTGTCCTATCTGGGAATGGTGGCAGTGCCGATTGTGATTCTCGTAATAACAATGATTGTTGATTACATCACGGGAATGTCAGCAGCTTGGTACAATGCGGAGCTTTCAAGCAAAAAAGGCATTAAAGGTGTCGTAAAAAAGGTAGGTTATCTGGCACTGGTAGTCGTTGCAATGGCTCTGGACTGGCTGATTTACTGTGGCTTGCAGCAGATTGGAATTGGTCTGGGTTACGGCATATTTTTTGCTGTGATAGTGGCGATCTGGCTTAT
>DEFH01000020.1 GCA_002350705.1 Ruminococcaceae bacterium UBA2857 | reverse complement strand
TGTCAACACCTTTCTGCAAAAAACTTTTCGATTCTACAAATTGTATTGTAATGCATACATCATTTTCAAGATATACAATTTGTAATATTGGCAAACATAAAAATACAGGACAGTCAAAAAACTGCCCTGCCGATTTAATTATGCATTGCTCAGTCTCCCAAGCCAATCTTGTTATACTGACGGATAATCATCTCAAAGAAAAGCCCCAGAACCACTCCGCACAGGATATATACCAATATGATATACTGGAAAGAACCGTTTTGAAGAATCGGACCGCCCATGACGATTTTCCCCAGATCACTGTCATACATGGCATTGTACCAGGGAATGTTTGTCAGCCTGATGATATGGATTCCGAAACACACAAGAAGCTCTATCGTCAACAAAATTCCCTCGTTTGCCTTTTTGAACATGATTGCAAAAATAAAAAACAATCCCATTGCAATTAAAATCGTACTGCTCCGATGATAATTTTCAACCTGCATCACTCTGATGACATAGCCGAATGCTGTCAAAGCCGCACCGACAATGAAATATAAAAGTTTGTTTCGTTCCATTCAAATTTCCCCCAGCATTTCCGAAAAGCCGAAAATATATTGATTAGCCTTTTGCTTTAAATAGTCGGAGTTTTTGGCAGAGGCTTTGTCGTACACAGCCACTGTATACATTCCCGCCTTGTCGGCACCGTCAATGCCTTCGGGAATATCCTCAAATACGATACATTCCTCAGGTTTCACGGAAAGTTTTTCTGCGGTGCGTATATAGACATCGGGAAAGCTTTTGTTTTTGCCGACCTCGCTCGTATAGCACACCGTATCAAAATAGTCATGCAGTCCGTTATTTTTCAGAACAGGCTCCAACAGATACGGATCGGAAGAAGTCGCAAGACCAATTTGTATATTGTGTGCTTTCAGATATGCCAGGTATTCTTTGACATAGGGCTTCGCTTTGACATGAAACTCATATTCATGCCTTGCCATGTCAAGCCATATCTGCATAATTTCCTCTACGCTTTCCGACAGAGCATAGCAGCTTTTGGTATATTCCGCAGCCGTTCTGAAAAACATTCCCCTTACGGTATCGGTGTATTCCCGTGTAACAGGTATTCCACGCTGTGTCAGAAAATCCCTGTCGATTTTTTCCCACACATACATGGAGTCGATAATCGTACCGTCGGCATCAAAGATAGCCGCTTTAAAATTCTTCATATATTCCTCCGTCTGACCTTTCTCCCACTATAGAGAACATTATACCACAAGTCTTTTTAATATGAAAGCTACATAAGACCACAATTTTCCATATATTTTTTGTGCATTTTCCCAATAAAAAACAGGAAACGAAATGTTTCACTCGTTTCCTGTCTGATTTTACGATATTGGCAAAAGCTTTGGCTGACGTTTTTCAAACACAGTAAAGTGTGTAAAGCCGCACTTCAGCAAAAGCTGCAAGCCATCCTCGATCCCTGCACCGACATCTCCCCAGCGATGGGCATCCGAACCAAGCGTTACATATTTGCCGCCCAATTCGCGGAATCGTCTGATAACATCTTCATCCGGCAAAGTTTTTCCCATCATCTGACGCAGACCTGACGTATTGACTTCCAGTGCCCTGTCATTTTTGGCGAGTGTAGAGAGAACCTCATCCAGTTCACTTTTAAAATAATCCATATTAGCCGTAATTTCCGGATGTGCTCCAATATACCGCATGGGATAACTTAAATGTGCCAGCGAATCAAAACAATTTTCCTGTACCAGTTCCAGAAGTTCACAGAAATATCTTTCCAGCAGCAGCGGAGCATTCTGTGGTGTGTACTCCAGAAAATAAAAATCCTGTTCTCCCCTGAGATTGTGCAGCGAACCCAATACAAAATCATATTCTGTCAGGGAAAGTGCTTCTTCGGCAGCTTTTCTGTCCTGCGTAGGCTGTCCCAGTTCAATTCCCGTATAGATTTTAAGTCTGTCATGATACAACGCATGGGCTTTGGCAGTATCCCTGATGGAATTTGCAATCGCACTTCTGTAATCAAAATGATCTTTATTACCATAAAATTCATTACATTCGCAGTGGTCGGTAACGGTAATGGAATACAGTCCCAGATTGGCGGCTCTGTCACAAATCATAATGACACTGTCATGGCCGTCAAAGGAATTTTCACTGTGAGTATGGCTGTCTGAGATAAACTTATATTTCATACGAACACGCTCCTTTTCTTCCCGTTCTAACTCTTTACAACAAGAGATTATAACATATTCCTCTGCATTTTAAAACATTCATTCTGACAGAATTTTCCCGCTTTTTCTTTAAAGAAATTATTATAAATGAAAAATTCTCTTGATTAAAATCAAAATATGTTATAGAATATGGAATATAAAACTATTTTGGAAGGAATGTTTGTTATGAACGCTGTCATCACGGTTTTAGGTAAAGATAATGTCGGGATCCTGGCAAAAGTATCAACGGAATGTGCCAAGGTTGATGTGAATATCTTAGAGGTCACACAGTCCGTTTTGCAGGGAATGTTTGCTATGATTATGTTCGTGGATATTACAAAATGTGCCGTTCCCTTTGCACAGCTTGTCGATACCCTCACAGAAAAAGGGGAATCCATGGGCGTGAAAATTCACGTCATGCACGAAGACATCTTCAATGCCATGCACAAGATTTAATCAATGCATCATTATGCATAATTGAAAAGCTGCAGGAAAGGATTTTTTGAAAATGATAAATTCTCTGGATATACTCGAAACAATCAATATGATTGACAATGAAAATCTTGATGTGAGAACCATTACAATGGGCATTTCACTTCTGGACTGCATTGATGATAATATTGACAAGGCTTGTACAAAGCTGTATGACAAAATCTGCCGCTATGCCGAAAACCTCGTTAAAACAGGTGAGGACATCAGCAAGGAATACGGTATCCCAATTATTCACAAAAGAATTGCGGTTACCCCGATTGCCATGCTGGCTGCCGCCTGTCCGACAATGAATCCCGTAAAGTTTGCCAAAGCTCTTGACAGGGCTGCCGATACGATCGGTGTCAATTTTGTAGGCGGCTACTCCGCACTGGTTCACAAAGGCTTTGCCCAGGGAGATTATGCCCTCATTGAGAGTATTCCCGAAGCACTCGCCACAACAGAAAAAGTATGTTCTTCCGTCAATATCGGCAGTACCAAAGCAGGCATTAATATGGATGCTGTTGCCAAAATGGGCAAAGTGATCCGCAAATCAGCTGAATTAACCGCTGACAGGGATTGTATCGGTGCCGCTAAACTGGTGGTATTCTGCAATGCTCCCGAAGACAATCCCTTTATGGCAGGTGCGTTTCACGGTGCAGGTGAACCGGATTGTGTCATCAATGTAGGCGTATCGGGACCGGGTGTCGTCAGGGCGGCTCTTGCCAAAGCCGGTGACTGCAATATCACAGAGGTTGCCGACCTCATCAAAAAAACCGCCTTTAAAATTACAAGAATGGGACAACTGGTAGCAAAAGAGGCTTCCAAAAGATTAAGTGTCCCCTTTGGCATTGTAGACCTGTCACTTGCTCCTACTCCGGCTATCGGCGATTCCGTTGCGTACATACTTGAGGAAATGGGACTGGAACAATGCGGTGCTCATGGTACGACAGCTTGTCTGGCACTGCTCAATGATGCCGTCAAAAAAGGCGGTGTCATGGCATCTTCTCATGTAGGCGGTTTGTCCGGTGCATTCATTCCCGTTACAGAGGACGCCGGCATGATCGAAGCCGCTCGCTCCAAGGCTCTCTCACTGACAAAACTCGAAGCAATGACAGCCGTATGCTCTGTCGGTCTTGACATGATAGCCATTCCCGGTGATACAAGTGCGGAAATTATTTCAGGCATCATTGCAGACGAAGCCGCTATCGGCATGGTCAACTCCAAGACAACCGCTGTCCGTCTGATACCGGCTATCGGCAAAAGTGCCGGAGAAGAACTGAATTTTGGCGGACTGCTGGGCAACGGCCCCATCATGGACATCAACCCGAAATCCCCTGCGAAATTCATTGCAAGGGGCGGCAGGATTCCTGCTCCCATGCAGTCACTTAAAAACTGATACAAAAGCAAAAGGTCACAGAAGATTTGATTCTCCTGTGACCTTTCGCTATCACAAAAATAACAACCGGGGGTACCTTGGTTGTATCGCAGCTTTTCACTGCAAGTATATCATACCATATTCATCAGGACATCTGTTTGTCCCATCAAATATTTATTTGCACAAAATGCTAAAGTCACAGAAGATTTTTTACATCTCCTGTGACTTTTCCTATAAACGAATTAATTCTTTTTCCCCCGACTCAGCAGATAAAATCCATTAACAAGACTGAGCAATGCCATAACCCATATAATCATTCCTCCGAATGTATAGGTTACCTCGGAAGCAACATCCATTTTTGCAATAATCAGTCCTAAAATACACAGTATAGGCGAACCTACATTAGCAAAATTTCCCAGTTTCAATTTCAAATAAGGTCTCAGATATGGCTCAAATGCAGCAAGAACACCTACTATCATCAGATAGCCGCCCGGTCGCTGAAAGGCATTCATGTCCATATCATGTCCATAGCCGATATGTATCGTTACAATAGGAAAAAACAACAGAATCGCCATGACTGCCCCTGCAAGTGTCTGAATACCGGATGCCAAACTTGCATCATTGTTGCCGGCTGTCACCGGAGTTTCCGTATTCTGGGTATTCTGAGTATTCCGGGTATCCTGTACATCTTCCTCTGTCAGATTCGCACCGCAATAACCGCAAAATTTTGCGTTTTCTGCAACTTCCTTTCCACACTGTTTACAAAACATAAAAGATTCCTCCTGATTAATAATATAATTGCACACAGCTGTTTGCTATGTCTTTATCATACCACATCGAGGTGGACATCCGTTTGTCCCATCAAATATTTATTTGCAAAAAATGCCGAAGTCACAGAAGATTTTTTATATCTCCTGTGACTTTTTATATAAATACACAATTTTAATTTTTAAGAGGCTTCCATATTATCGGAGATTTCTTCCAGTACTTCTTTTACACTGTCAATCACTTGTTCATTTGTTAATGCTTTTACAACTTTACGCTTTTTTACTTCGCTTTCAATAATCGGAATCAGTAAGTTACTCGCATACTTCCTACGGTTACTGCTTGCAAACATATCTTTTAATTTTTTACCATCAAGTTCTTCACTCAATCTATCAATAATATGATCTGCTTCCTGTTTGTTAATTAAATAGTCTACTGCTAAATCCTGAAACTCACCCTCAATAATTCTTACCATTTCATCGGCATCATCTTCAATAAAAGTACCTAATACTGCATTGGTAACTTTTCCGGCTGCCGCACCTGCCGCTATTGAGCCTATCAAACCACCTATAATTGTCCCTACTCCCGGTAATATAGCAGAGCCTATTGCTGCCCCTCCAAGCCAGCCACCTGCACCACCTGCAACCGTAGTTGTTGTATTTGCAAGATTTTTAAACAATTGTTTTCCGGATATTCTTCCTCTAAATATATTCACAATATCAGCAGATGATAAAACCACAATCGTTACTCCAGATGTAATGATATTGCTTCTTAACAATTTTGCTGCACTTTTCATAGCTGCCGCACCATATATATTACTGCCATGCCTAAAAGCATTTACTAAAATTGCAGAAGCCTTTGGACCCATAACAGCTACAATTGCTTCGGAACTTCCAACTAATGCACTATTTAAACCTGCTTTTGATAACTGACTAGCAATGACAGATGTAACAAAAGCTGTTCCGCCTACTTTCAATCCCGAATATGTAGCACTTTTTAGTGATGTTTTAAAATCTTCACCATTCCATAGATTGACAGCGAGGGTAACCAAAGCTGTAACACCAAATGTTGAAGTTGCTGTAATAACACCATTGACTGAATCATAAGTAAGCGATTCGATTGTTCCGGCTTTTGCTATGTTTTTTACTTGAGCATAAGTGAAATGACCTTTACGAACAATATTTTCAGCTTCTTTAGGATCTGTCACACCCGGAACTTTACCTTGTTGTATTTTATCTTCCATAGCCTTAACAGCAGCTTTATATTTATCAGATGGTACTTCTATCTGCATGGGTTTTCCGTTGTTCATATATTTAAAATTGCCACTACTATCAAAACATTCATTTACACAAGCTGAACCTGTACTGCAATATTTTGACTGTATATATACTCCATCAACAATTCTGTCAGCACCGTTCTTTGTATTGTTATCACCTACGATTTTTGCATCATGTCCTGTCAACTTGTCATACAAATGATTGGCTCTTTCTGCCGCAAAACCATGTCCCTGTCTTGCATGGAATTTTTCCTCATCATACAGTTTATTAACTGTACTATAATTTCCAACAGATACACCACCGGCTACTGCTCCATTATTTGAAGATTGTCCTTGATAGACCTGACTATGTTCTGTAGGTTCATTTATAGTATCCCACAGTTTGTTTAATTTATTGATATATTCCTTTAATAGATTTTCGATTGCATCTTGATTTTTTTCAGATAAAAGTCCGTTTAATTCGGTTCTATATTCACTCTGCATAGATAAAAACTCTGAATACGCCTTTTGTTTATCTGATTTTTTTTGAAATCTCAAAAATAGTTTTGATTCATACTCATTTTTAATAGAATTAAGCTTTAAATACTCCACATATTCCATAATTCTTCTCCTTTACACATTTAAAATGAATTGTTTAATATACTCAACATATCTATGCATCACTTCCTGAAAATAAAAGGAGTTGATTTGTATATCATCAGGAAGCGTCTGAAAAAACTCATGAGCATCTGTCTCTGCATTTTTCCAAAGTTCTTTTCTATGATTCATAAACTGATTGAGATAAAGATGATTTTGTGACAATATCAATTCTATGTCATCATCAATTTCTTCTTTCTTTTTTTTTATAATTTCCTGTTTTTTATATTTGTTTGCAAATATAGGAAAGCATAATTTTGTTGTGTCTTCTAAAATACAATTTAATCTTCTCATAATTTGTTCCATATTTTTACACTCCGATTACCAATTTATGTTTATTATAATACAAATAATGCTTATAGTCAAGATTAAATGCTAATAATTTATGTTGTTTTGCGATTTTTTTGGATATAATATACATAATTGTATTTTTATCCGAAAATGAGGGACTAACAATGGAAATGAATATCGACTACACAGCTCTCGGAAAAAGAATCCGCAGTACCCGTCAGAATAAGAAATTGACTCAGGAACAGCTTGCCGAAATGTGTTCGCTGTCTGCGGCTCATATCGGACATATTGAACGTGGCACACGTATTCCCTCTTTGGATACCGTTTTCAGAATTGCACAGGCTCTTGATGTCAGTCTGGACTACCTGATTTTTGATTCCGCAGGAAATGACGGCTCCTCTTTGGCAAGCCTGAATCAGATTCTCGAAAACATGAACGAACAAAAACGGCAAAATATTATTTCTGCCATCAAGGCTCTTTCGGATTACAGCGAAAAGCATTAATCATATTGCTGACGCATCGCATCAATTTCTTTTTTCATGTCCTCGATCAGCGACTGCGGAGAAAGCACTTTCACCCATGAACCCTGACTCAGCAGATAGATCATTAACCCCCTCCCATCCTGGACTTCCGCCGCAATCACGCTGACATTTCCCCTCTGTTCGATTACTTTCGCCAAAGGAAGCCTGTCAAGCACCGCCTGCACAGACGGTCCCGTGAATTCAAATGTCACCTTGATGTTTTTTCCGGGAAACATATACTGATTTTTCTGACGGAGTGTGCCCTCATTGAAGTCATACTTTTGGTCAAATCGAAAATGCTCACGATGTTCACGGATATAGCGGATTCTGTCTACACGGAAATATTTTGCTTTTTCGCTGTCGTCCATGTCATAGGCAATCAGATAAAAATAATACTCACTGAACATCAAAGAAGACGGTCTGACTTTTTTGATGACTTCACTTCTGTCCATTTTCAGATAAGTAATGCTGATATACTTTTGTTCCTCAATACAGCTTGTCAGCTTCCAAAGATTATTAATCACGCTGTCACAGTCCGAATGTACCTGTAATCCTTTGTAATGATACATTTCTTTGTCAAGAATGATCTGGAGAAGCTGCGTATCCTTTGCCGATGTAAAAGTTTTGAACTTTTGAATGATTCTTTTCATGTCTTTCTCATTAAAACATCTGACACCCAAAAGCACTTTCATAATCGCAAAAACTTCCGCATTTTCAAGAAATACGCCATTTTTCAAAACATAGCTGTTTTCTTTTCGGGAAAACTCAACTTTGGCATTTTGTATTGGTATCGGATTTTCCGGATTCGCTAAAAAACCATTGATACACGCTATGTCTCTCCCAACCGTTTTGGAATCAACACCATATACATCTGCCATATTTCTTTTGTTAAAGTGCGAACCTCTGAGTATGCGATAAAATATGCCCAGTATTCTGTAATTTCTTCCGTCATTTTTTTTCTTCATCACTGTCGTCTCCTTATTACATTCTTATTTTACCATATCGGCATGGACACCCATATGTCCCACTGAATATTTATTATACACGATTTTTTTATAACTTGACTTATTTTGGAAAAATAATATAATTAAAATCAGAAATCAATATACGGAGCTGAAACAAAAATGTCTGAATTGAATATTGTACTGGTAGAGCCTGAGATTCCGCAGAATACGGGAAACATTGCCCGCACCTGTGCGGTAACGGGGGCAAGACTGCATATTGTCAAACCGATGGGATTCACTCCCACAGACAAGCACCTCAAACGTTCGGGACTGGATTACTGGAACTATCTTGATCTGACCTACTATGAAAATTTAGAAGACTTCTTTGAAAAAACAAAAGGCGGTACATATTACTATTTTTCCAAGAAAGCACCTCAAAAATATACGGACATTGCCTATCCGGACAAATGTTATATTGTATTCGGCAAGGAAACAAAAGGCCTGCCCGAAGACCTGCTTTTTCACAATCCCGATACAACTGTCAGAATCCCTATGATAGACGGAGCAAGATGTCTGAATCTGTCGAGTGCGGCAGCGGTGGCAGCGTATGAAGTGTTAAGACAATGGGATTTTCCCGAACTTGTGAATGACGGCAGACTTAAAGAATATGATTGGAAAGCGGTGAATGAATCTTGAGAAGTGATGATTTTCTCGACAAATACAAAAGTCTTGAAGAAGCCCTCAGCCTAAAATACGGTTTGGATGAAAAAGCTTTCGGAAGTCCTGTTGTGAAATTCATCAATGACAAAGAAAGCAAAAATTACAGAGAAAAACTTGATCTGTGCAGAGAAATCCGCAATTTTCTTTCTCATCATTCCGATATTGACGGAGAACCGATTGTAGAACCGTCAGAAAGTATCATCAGATTTCTGGATGAAGTGATACAGTTTGTGGAAAGACCGCCTCTTGCCATAGGATTTTGTACCCTGTACGAAAATGTTCTGAAAACATCTCCCACACAAAAAGCACTGACTGTCATGAAAAAAATGCAGAGAATGGGATTTTCTCATGTTCCTGTTGTATCAGAGGGAGAATTTGTAGGGGTATTCAGTATCAGTACGGTGTTCAGCTATGCTCTGAAATACGGTATTACTGAAAATTTGACAATAGGAGACTTTGAAGAATTTCTCTCGCCCGATCAGCATGAAAACGAGCGTTTCAAATTCATGCACAAGGATGTCAGTCTGTTTGATGTCAGAGCGGAGTTTGAAAAAAAACCTTTCCGAAGCAAAAAATTAGCCGTCGTTTTTCTGACGGACAACGGCACCCCCAACGGCAGAA
Organism: Ruminococcaceae bacterium UBA2857; assembly: GCA_002350705.1. GTDB lineage: Bacteria > Bacillota > Clostridia > Oscillospirales > Acutalibacteraceae > UBA1213. Next base: position 9,191 of record DEFH01000020.1, on the reverse strand, counting down.
TCGTCGGTTTGCTGACGCCCTGGGACGTAATCAATGCATAATGCATAATTCATAATTGTTTGGAGAAATCACAATGAAAAAGAAAGTACTGGTTGCCATGAGCGGCGGCGTCGACAGTTCTGTTGCGGCGGCCGTTTTAATGGAAGAATATGATGTGACAGGGGCAACAATGAAACTGTTTACCAATGATGATATACAGCTTGACAGACAAAAAACCTGCTGTTCGCTTGATGATGTGGAAGATGCCCGTTCTGTTGCGTATAAATTGGGCTTTGAACATTATGTTTATAATTTCGGGGACAGATTCAAAGAGTGTGTCATTGACAGATTCAACAATACCTATATCAACGGAGATACACCTAATCCGTGCATTGACTGCAACAGGTTTATTAAATTTGATGCCCTGCTAAAAAGAGCGGAGCTTCTGGGAATGGATTATATTGCAACAGGGCATTATGTCAGACGGGAATTTGATGAAAAGTCGGGAAAATATCTGTTAAAAAAAGGTCTGGACGAATCCAAAGACCAGAGTTATGTATTATACGGCATGACACAGGAACAGCTTTCCAAAACCCTGTTTCCGATAGGAGAACTGACAAAGGCTCAGACAAGGGCGATTGCTCTTGAAAAAGATTTAATCAATGCGTCAAAGCCCGACAGTCAGGATATATGTTTTGTTCCTGACGGAGACTATGCAAAATTTATTGAGAATTATACAGGGAAAACTTTTGCAACAGGAAATTTCGTTGACAAAGACGGAAAAGTCTTGGGAACGCATAACGGTATCATCCGTTATACGATAGGTCAGAGAAAAGGTCTGGGCATTGCATTGGGAGTGCCTGCCTATGTTATCGCAAAAAACGTGGGTGACAATACGGTGGTACTCGGTTCCAATGACGATTTATTTACAGATACGGTATATGCAAAAGATGTCAACTGGATTTCGTCGGCGTGTCCGAAAGAACCTTTGCAGATTAAAGCAAAAGTTCGCTACAATCAAAAAGAACAGCCTGCTACACTTTATCCGCTTGAAAACGGTGGTGTAAAGCTGATATTCGACAAGCCCCAAAGAGCTGTCACATCAGGTCAGGCTGTCGTCTTTTATGACGGAGATATTTTACTGGGCGGCGGTACGATCACAAACAATAAATCCTGATAGCACTTGAAACAAATTCGGCAGTACCTTTGCCGTGCTTATCAATGTTTGCCTTGAATCGCTCATCACACACATACATTTGTCCCAAGCCCGAAAGAATTTCATCGGTACATTGGTAAAAACGGGATGTGATATATGCCTGTAATTTGCCGACAAGATTCCGAACGGCATTATCGGACGGCTGCAACCCATTGTTCATACAGTCTGCAAATTCTCCGAAAATACCGTCAAATTCACCGTAAATATCGTCCCATTGATTTTTGGAATAGTCCTTCGTTTTAGACTGATATTCACTGTAGGCAGAAGCATTGCCCCAACGGTTTTTCACTTCCTCCTGAAAGTCGTATGCGGCTTTTGCAAATGATGTGTTGTCGAATACGTTTTTCATTGAAATTACTCCTTTCTGTTCGAGGACTTCAAGGGAAGAAATGATTTTTTCAAGCCGCTGTTTTTTCAGCGTCAGAAGATATTTCTGTTCCCTGATTACCTCCTGCTTGTTGTAGTCAGGTGATGAAAGTATTTCGGAAATGCTTTTGAGAGAAAAATCCAGTTCTCTGTAAAACAGGATTTCCTGCATACGCTCCAGCGATTGCTCATCATACAATCTGTAACCGTTATTCATATCGACAGACGAAGGTTTCAATAAGCCTATCTGATCGTAATAATGCAGGGTTCTCACAGTGACACCTGTCAATTTGGCAAAATCCTTGATTTGCATTTTCAATTTCCTCACCTCATGATAACAAGTATAGACTATTACGTAAGGTCAATGTCAATACATTTAAAAAATAACAGCTTATATGCCGCTCAAAACGTGCATATAAGCTGTTCTGCATTTTCAGATTGCCAGCATCTGACGTTCTTCCACTGTAATGTTAAAAGTTTCAATCAGGGTTTCGGCATCAAAGCCTTTTTTGATCAGTGATTTCACCTTGTCAAGAACACTGATTCTTTCTTCCGCACGCCCTTCTGCACGCCCTTCCGCACGCCCTGCGGCACGTCCTTCGGCGAGACCTTCGGCAAGACCTTTTTCTCTTGCCTCTATTTTTGCTTCCATAATATCCTGTTCCGAAATCTTCATATCAAAATACTCTCCTTCCTGAATGAGATTCAAATCGTTTCTGCATATTACCTTGCCGTACAGCAAAATCAGTTTTTTGCCCAAATCATTCTCAAAATGTGCCTGAATAAACTGCTCCATCTGTTCTTCGGCGGAAACAGAGAAAAACTCCGAAAATATTTTCAGTTCTTCATTCACACTTTCATTCTGATTGACTGTGGGAATATACACATTATACAGGGTAAACAAGTCCGTATAAAGTTCATTGTTTTGATTGTAGAGCCTGACAATTTCAACAGGCAGTGTATTGGATTTACCTGTCATGATAAACGAGATAACTACTTTATTTAATTTGTCATATTCGCCTTTCTTGACAGTCTGACCTGATACAGAACGGCAGGCATAATATACTGTACGGTTCTTGATTAAAATTTCGCTGTAGGTATTCTGCATATCCATACTGTAAATCGTTCCGTTTTCATCTTTGGCGAAAGTATCGAAACGAATATAATTATGCTCCACATTATCAGGTGTGACGCTTGCCTGTGAAATAACTTCTTTTGCTTTCAGGGTATGACCTGTCACCGCCTTGAGCAATGCTGCAAACAGTTCCATATTCCCGAACATAATGGAAAATACCACATCATTTCTGGGCAGATAATCTTTTCTGAATGGAATTTCCATTTTCTCACTCCTTGGCTGATTGGACTTTTCTTTCGGTATCAAGACAGTAGGCTTTGATTTCTATGCTGTTCATATAGTTGTCGAACGCATGTTCACCATGCAGTTCAAAGTATTTTTTGAACGGACAGAAAAGCCGTACAATGTTTGTCTGATTGAAGAAAACAATCTGTATCGGACATTCCATAATATCACTCATGCCGGATATGGTAAGAACACCATGTTCTCTGTTGGCGGTTTCACAGTTGCGGATGATATAATTTTCCGCTTTCAGTTCATTGAGTCTCTCCTGGTCTTGCGAACCGGAAATTTCCGCCACCGCAAAACGCTGTGTATTTTCTTTGAAATCAGTATCAATCATGACCTGTGCCGCATCCAGCATAAAGTCATATCCATAACTCCATGTAGAATGATACTCCACCAGCATCCAATCATTGATTTCTTTGATTCCCTGAAAAATCATTGTTATCTCCCTCCTTAATTTCTTTGGTAAAATGGGTAGGTACTTTGTACTGCCTGACTGCCGAGTTCGGAATCGGCAAGGATAAATTCTATGGGAATTTCCTGCATTTGCTGCATGACTTCCCATGCCATATTGTTCAACAGGTTCCTATCTCCCGAAAAATCCACAATCACCAGATAGCTGTTTTGTTCTCCCTGCGTCATACCCTTTAAATAGGCGGCTTGAACACCGTCTGTCTGCTCCATAGCAGATTGCAGGATTTGAATCATTTCATGCGGCACCGAGCGAAGTTCAAACAATGTAATTGGTTCTTCCTCCGGCATGGGTTCCGTTTCAAAGACTTCTTTCTCTTCCGGCATGGGTTCCGTTTCAAAAACTTCTTCCTCAAGCTCTATATCAGAGGACAGCTTTTTAATCAAGGCAAGAGCATTGCTGTCCACTACCATATTGAATCCAAACGGATTCACAGCAATTTTTTCGCCTTGCTCACAAAAATATTCCATCTCCCTGAAAGTTACAATATTTCCAGCACACTGTTTGTCTTTATCAAAACGACTGAATTCTGTCCAGTCCGTAAAAAATGGTATCAATGTCTGACCATCATCCAACTCAAGAGCGGGAACGGTTACAGCCGTTCCGCTGACTGTTGCAATAGCTTTCAGGGTACTTTTTTCCAGACCATCCAAAGGTGTGTCATGCTCCACAATAACAGGCATCAAATACTTTCCCTGATAGAGAGACCGAAGCATTTTTTTTCGTGTATTTTTGGTAGCGGTGCCTGCATCAAACGTCTGAAAAAACAAATTTGCATTCACCAGAAGCGACGGATTGACAACAGGTCTGTATTGTGGGGAAAGTGATGAAAAATCGGGTTTTTCTATCACGTCAAAAAGACCGATACACACAAACTGCTGTCCGTTGTCGATAATGATATGTTCAATGCCGCTCCTGTAAAAGTCACCGAAAAGCTGTATTCTTGTTTCAGGCTTGCAAAGTTCGGTTTCAATTTTTACGTTGTGCGGTGCCAGATGTTCCCTGAATGTCTCACAAAATCCTTTTTCCGAAAACAGAAACGCTGTCGGTTTGCCATTGAAATACTCCATATAACTGTTTTTGGTAACAGGTGAATAAGCTGCCCATAATTTATTGCTTTCCCGAACCGCTCTGACAATTTCCCTGTAATCACTGTCACTGTTTGTTCGGGCATACTCCGATATTAATTCCTGAATGGTACTCATACAGCATCCTCCTATAAAAAACGGATGAATTATCATAATCTTTTGTACTTATTATATAATCAGCATCAATTTCTGTCAACAATGTTTTTGAATCCTCTTGTTAAATCGGAAAAAATATGTTATAGTTTTTAGTATCTGAAAAAAGGAGAGTACATAATGACGGATGAAATAAAAAATCTTTTGCAGGATTATATGGAAGCAGCAGTAAACCTTTACGGGATTATTCCGCTTCGGAAATTCCTGGAGATTTACAACACTCAGAATGAACCTGTCACAGAACAAGAGCTGAAGGAACTGACGGATAGTATCAACTTTGACGAAAGACACTATGACATCATCGGAGAAGATGAAGTTTACAAAACAGCAGAAAAAACCGATTTCCTTGACAAAACTCTGACATCGGAATATCTTTACTGCATGGGAGACTGGGATGACTATATCGAGATGTGTGATATGCAGGAAGGCATAGATTACTATATTCCCAAAAGAGAACGTTTTTTAAGATACAAAGAGGAATATTTCTTTGAAAAGTCGCTGGAATTCATTGATGTACGGGCATTTCTGAGAAACCTGCCGTACCTCAACCAAAAAGATGCCGATGACATTGCCGAAGAAATGCAGCTTGAACTGGAAATGGAATTGGGAAATGACATTACCCATGCCGTCAATGGTGCTGTCAGACTTGGACTGAATCCGGATGATGAAGCCGGTTTAAGAACATTCTGCGAACTGCTGATGAACATGAATGACGGTGTAAGAAAGCATTGCTATCGGGGACATACCCGAAAAGAAATTTTCAGTAATATATTCTGAATCAACGGATTTTTCCGAAATCAAGAAAAAAGGTGAATTGAAATGTCAAATGTAAGAACAAGGTTTGCACCAAGTCCGACAGGCTTTATGCACGTCGGCAATCTCCGTACCGCTTTGTATGAATATCTTGTGGCCAAGTCGCTGGACGGCACATTTGTCCTGCGTATCGAGGACACCGACCAAGAACGCAAGATTGACGGTGCAGTGGATATTATCTACCACACACTGAAACAGGCAAAACTGCTTCATGACGAAGGTCCCGATATTGGCGGCGAGTATGGTCCTTATGTGCAGAGCGAAAGAAAAGATATGTATCTTCCTTATGCCAAACAGCTCATTGCAATGGATAAGGCTTATTACTGTTTCTGCACCAAAGAAAGACTGGATTCTTTGCACAATGATTCCGATGACATCGGCGGAGGCTATGACCGTCACTGCCGTGACCTTCCGAAAGAGGTCGTTGAAAAAAATCTTTCCGACGGTATGCCCTATGTCATCCGTCAGAAAATGCCTTTGGAAGGCTCCACTACTTTTGAAGATGCTGTATTCGGTTCTATCACCGTTGACAACAGTGAATTGCAGGATCAAATTTTAATCAAAACAGACGGCTATCCCACCTATAATTTTGCCAATGTCATTGATGACCATACCATGAATATTACCCACGTTGTCAGAGGAAGTGAATACCTCTCCTCTACACCAAAGTATAATTTACTGTATGAAGCATTCGGCTGGGAAATTCCTGTCTATATTCATCTGCCGCTGATTATGGGCAAAAATGATGACGGCTCTGTCTCCAAGCTGTCCAAGCGTCACGGTGCCACCAGCTTTGAGGATTTAGTCAAGCAGGGATTCCTGCCGGAAGCAATCATCAATTATATTGCCCTTTTGGGTTGGTGTCCGAAAGACAACAGGGAAATGTTTACGATAGAAGAACTCATTGAAAGTTTCTCGATAGACGGTATCAGCAAATCACCGTCTATCTTTGACTATGACAAATTAGAGTGGTTCAACGGTGAGTATATCAAGGCAATGCCCGTTGAAAAATTTGCCGAAATCGCAATGCCTTACTTCAAAAAAGCGATTCCCGCAAAAGAGCTTGACTGGATCAAAGTAGCGTCCATTCTCCAGCAGAGAACAACCAAACTGACACAGATTCCCGAAAAGATAGAATTCTTTGAAACACAGCCCGACTATGACAAAGAATTGTTTGTCAACAAAAAGAGCAAGACCAATCTCGAAAATTCCGTTACCATGCTGACAGAGGGCATTTCTGCACTCAATGCACTGACACAATGGAATCATGATACCATTCATGACTGTCTGATTGAGCTTGCACAAAAACTCGAAGTCAAGAACGGTACATTAATGTGGCCTGTCAGAATCGCTGCATCCGGTATGGCAGTCACCCCGGGCGGTGCCGTTGAAATCCTTGATATTCTCGGCAAAGAGGAATCTATGGCAAGACTTCAAAAAGGTCTTGCAAAACTTGCATAAGGACAAATACTATGGAAATTTATACAACACTTCCCGAAATCAAGGCTCATGAATTGAAATACGGTGAATATCCCGAAACCGATAAAAATATCGTTCTTGAAAAGACCAATTCTTTTTGCAGTGAATTTTTCTCTAATGTTTCAAAAGATTGGTTTGAACATGGGAATTATTTCTTTATTGACGTACTTCCCACCAATGACGAAAATTTCTCCGACATGATGAAAGACTACATCGGTTATGACTTCACGGAAAATGATTTTCATGCACTTGACAAAACGGAGTTTTACGAAAAAATATCCGATACGGACGATATTCAAAAGAGCTTTGAAACTCTTTTTGACAATGAATATCTGGAAAGCTGTCATGTCGGCAACCAAAGATACTGTATGCCGAATACCAATATATTTTATGTGCTTCTGGATGTGTACTGCATCCGATACAAAAATTATACTTTAGTGATTTCCTACGGAAATGACGAATAAAAGGAGAGAATCAAAATGGCAGAAGAATTGGAACTTGCCGCAGGCAATTTTATCTATGATTTTATCACGGAAGATATTGCACAGGGCGGCAAATATGAGGGAAAAAAAGTACATACCCGTTTCCCTCCCGAACCTAACGGTTATCTGCACATCGGTCATGCAAAGGCAATTTGTGTGGATTTCGGTATGGCAGAGCGTTTTTACGGTATCTGTAATCTGCGTATGGATGATACCAATCCCACCAAAGAAGATGTGGAATATGTGGATGCCATCAAAGAAGATATTGCATGGCTGGGGTTTCACTGGGACGACAGATTTTATTTTGCGTCAGAGTATTTTGAACAGATGTATGAATACGCTGTGGAGCTTATCAAAAAAGGCTTGGCTTATGTCTGCGAACTCACACCCGAAGAAATGAGAGCAAATCGTGGAGATTTAACTCACCCTGCTGTCAGTCCGTACCGTGACAGGCCGATTGAGGAAAGTCTTGATTTATTCGAGAGAATGAAAAAAGGTGAGTTTGAGGACGGCAAAATGACGCTCCGTGCAAAAATCGATCTGAACAGCGGTAATTTCAATATGCGTGATCCTGTTATTTACAGAATCAACCGTATGAAACATCACCGTACAGGCGATACATGGTGTATCTACCCGATGTATGACTTCGCACACCCTCTTGAAGATGCCATTGAGGGTATTACTCATTCCCTCTGCACACTGGAATTTGAAGACCACAGACCTCTTTATGACTGGGTTATCAATCACACCTCTGTACCGAGTGTGCCCCGTCAGATCGAGTTTGCCCGTCTCGGCATTAACAACACCGTTATGAGCAAGAGAAAGCTCCGTCAGCTTGTCGAGGAAAATTATGTCAACGGCTGGGACGATCCCAGAATGCCTACTCTGTGCGGCTTGAGAAGACGCGGCTATACACCCGCTTCTATCCGTAATTTCTGTGAAAGAATCGGTGTTTCCAAAACAAACAGCGTTGTGGAATATTCATTTTTGGAACACTGTTTAAGAGAAGATTTGAACGAAAAGGCACAGCGTGTCATGGTGGTTCTCAATCCCATCAAGCTGATTATCACCAATTATCCCGAAGGCAAAACAGAAGAATTTGATGTCGAAAACAATCCCAACCGCCCCGAAGACGGTCACAGAACCATTACCTTCAGCCGTGAGTGCTATATTGAAGCAGATGATTTCATTGAGCAGAAAGTCAAAGGCTACAACAGACTTTATCCCGGTAACGAAGTCCGTCTGAAATCCGCCTATATCGTAAAATGTACAGGCTGTAAAAAAGATGAGAACGGCAATATCATGGAAGTCTATGCGGAATATGATCCCGCAACCCGCGGCGGCGATACTCCCGACGGCAGAAAAGTCAGAGGTACGATTCACTGGGTAGATGCTGAAAACTATGTCAACGCAGAAGTCCGTCTGTATGATAATCTGTTTACCGATCCCGAACCCGATACAGGCGACAAGAACTTCCTTGACTACATCAATCCGACAAGCCTTGTTACCCTCAAAAACTGCAAGGCCGAGAAATTTGTGGAAGGTGCAAAAGTGCCGTCCAATTATCAGTTCATGCGTTTAGGCTATTTCTGTCTTGACAAGAACAGCACTCCCGAACATCTCATTTTCAACAGAAGTGTCTCTCTTAAAGACGGCTTTAAAAAGAAATAATTTTTTCTCTCTCAATCGCCTTGATTGGGAGAGATTTTTCTGTCATAAAATAGGCGGAAATATTTGTATTTTCCGTCATAATATGATAATCAGCAGTTTCCAAGTTTTGAAA
>DEFH01000001.1 GCA_002350705.1 Ruminococcaceae bacterium UBA2857 | reverse complement strand
TTCTTGCCGCATTAGGATAAAAAACGGATGATATCGCCCGTGTTGATACGAGGATATCATCTGTTTTATTTTAGTTCTTCAATGAAATAAAAATGTTTTGGATTTGTGAATCATTGATAATTTTTTCCACAGTGTTATATCTAAAAAGTAGATTTTTTTGTAAGTGGTGGATTTTTTGGGACAGATATATTATAATAACGATAAGTGATAAAAATATTATTTTTTTAAGGAGATGGTTATATCATGTGGACAAAATATTTTAAATCTGCCATATCACTTGTCATTGCAGGCTCGGTTATTGCAGCAATGCCTGTTATGTCCGCCTGTGCAGCGGTAACGGCAAATGCCGCTTCGGTTGTATCTGCTGCCAACGCAAACACGCAATGGTATTATAATGTGATTTCTTCGTCAACGATTCCCGACGGAGAATACATATTCTACAATGCCGGTACCCAAACCGTTATGACGGACTCTCTTAATGAAGGAAATCATTCTTTTCCGTCCTATAAGACAAATGCAGGACTTGGCTACTCTTTCTCTGCTTCTTCTTTTCCGTCTGCTTACCGCTATAAAATCAAGTCTGCCGGAAACGGTTCTTACTACATCATCAACAGTGAAGGAAAATATCTGAATATCGTCAGATATGGTTATCTGGAGTTTACTTCCACTCCGTCGCCGCTGCAGTTTGAACTGTACAACGATGATGATATGACAAAGGTGATTGTCAGGAAAAATGTTGACGGCAAAGACTTGGCGATTTCTATGTACAGCACGGATTGGTTTACAGTACATGACTATGCTCAGGCGGCCTCGGGACAGCTTCTCACACTGATGAAGTACGAATCGACACCGACAAGCGTTTCCTTCAAAAAACTGTCCGATTACGGTATCCAAAACTATGACACCCAAAGAGAGTTTACTCCCCAAAGAAACGGTGATATGTCAAACTACACCAGACAGATACTCAAAATGACAAGAGGTATGTCTAACCGTATGTCTACCGGTATCTGGGCGACTCCGGGTGAAAAACTGAAAATTTATGTTCAGGCTGAATCGAATGATCCGATTCCTCAAATAGTATTTACACAGCATATTTCCAATTCCTATGAGTATAAGGAAATACAGCTTCAAAAGGGGATTAATGAAATAACGGTTCCTCAGCTTCATGCCGATATCAGCGACTACGAGACCAAAACGGAGCTCGGCGGTACTGTATATTTGTGCAATCCCTATACCCAACAGGAACAAAGCAAAAATGTGAAGGTCTATATTGAGGGCGGTGACAAAATTCCTGTGTTCCGCAAGGGAGATAATGTCAAGAAATTCATCACGGAACTCAAAGACTATTATGCACATTTCGTAAAGGGTGAAAAGGGCTATCATAATATTACGGAACTGACTTCTGACCATACATTGTTTACATTGATGCTCGACAGAGTATATGAAGGCTATGTTACAAACGGTCTCGATCCGCAGTCCGCAGCCGAGACATGGGATGAGTATATGGAAGGACTCTTTGCATTCAACGGTCTGACACCGGAACAATACAAAAACTTTGTACTTCCCGTCAAAGTTAATCAGCCTTACGGCGGTGCTTATGCCGCCTTTGGGATTCCTCGGCATACAAAACGGTGATATGTCGGCTTTCGCTCTTACCGATACAAGACGAGGTTGGGGCTACTCCCATGAAACAGGTCATATTCTTGATGTCAATCCCAGAGAATATACGGAAGTAACCAATAATATGTGGTCTATGGAATATGCTCTTACCTATGAAACATGGTATGATATTGCAATCCATAAACGTAACTCCGAAAGGACACCTCTCGCTGTCAATGAGGAAAACTCTCTTTGGCAGACAAATCCCACGAATTTCTGGACACTCAGTATGTTCTGGGATCTGGAAGTATACCACAACGGCTACTGGAAAGAGCTTGATACCATGTTCAGAAATGGCAGTTCCGGCAATGCCGCTGTTGACAAATATGCAGCCAATATGAGTCAGAATGAAAAAGTTGCTGCCTATTCTTCCAAAATCATCGGCATTGACCTGACCTATTATTTCAAAAGGTACGGATTTATTACCGAGCCGTCATCTTACTACAAAAATGCGATCACTTCCATGTCGCTAAGCAAGTCCCGGCCGAAAATCTGGTACTATGACGACGAAGCTTACAACAAGCCTCTTGACTCCAATCTCGGAAAAGAAGGTACGTTGACCTGCTCTGCTGATAAAGCTTCCAATTCCATTTTCTTCACCCTGTCGTCTGAATATAAGGATGCACATCTCGGCTTTGAAATCGTCAAAAACGGTAAAGTCGTTGACTTTGTATGGGATTACAAATACACGGCAGCAGATATTTACAGCTCTGATTACACGATCAATGCTTATGACCGTTCACTGAATCTCTACAAGAGTGTGGATTATACCGTCACACTCTATCCGCAGCAGTATGTTGCCATCTGCGGTACAAGCTATTACAGCAGTCTTAAACAGGCAGTCGATGCCGCTCCAAACGGTGGAATTGTCTATGTCGCAGAATCTACCGCTATCAATGAACAAATTACCGTTGACGGCAAAGATGTTACCATTATGCCGCTTGATCCCAAAAAGAAAGTTGTTGTTTACAACAATGTTTCCGCCGATGTATTTGTTATGAAAAACGGCGGTACACTTACCATCAAGAGCGGCTCTCAAAATGATGACACCTTTGTATTTGACGGTCAGGACAAGAAGTCTTATACATTGTTCCGTCTTTACAGCGGTGCATCCGTGGAACTGGACAAGGGTGTTACTGTAAGACATTTTAATAATGCCGGTGGCGGCAGCGTTGCCTATGCCGAAGAAGGTGCGGTTATTCTCAAGGGCTGTATTCTTGAATACAACTCCTGTAAGACAGGCACTATCTATTTATCGGATAATTCCATTCTGTCTTCCTCCGCCCATACCGTTTTCCGTCAGAATAAGGCGGATGCTGCCGGTTCGGCTATCTATATTGAAACAGCAGACAGCAGTGCTTATCTGAAAGATACCATTATATACAAAAACTTCTCCGGAAATCAGAACACAGGTTCCACTATTTATGCAAAATCCGGTTATCTCTCTGTTGGCAGCGGTACTTCTATCGCAGGAAACTTCTCTGACTGGTATAACCTTAATTCCGCTATGTATCTGTCCAATACGGCACGAGCGGAATTTTCGGGCAATCTCAATATATCCGACAGTATTACAACCGCCGGCAAAATCTATATTGATCCCAAAGTATCAGGCGTGCTCAATGTCAGAACTCCCTATGACTTTACGAAAACAGGCAATACAGTGGCAGTTCCTTTGACAGGCTCTTTCTCCAAAAATATCCTTGCAACCGTTCAATACCATCATAATATCTGTCATCTTGTCAACAAGACGGATTCTCTTGTGATTGCCGAAAGTTCTCCTCTTGTCAATACATCTTCTGTTTCGGCAACCTCTGTTTCTCTCGGCAATACAGTTACCGTCAAGGCTTCTGCAACAGGCGGTACAGGCAGCTATACCTATGCTGTATATTACAAGAAGTCCACTGACAGCAAATGGACCACCAAACAGGACTTCAAAGAAACCGGCACCATATCCGTGAAACCTGCTAATGCCGCTACATACAGCATATGTGTCAAGGTTAGGGACGCTGACGGTACCATTGAAAAGAAATACTTTACTGTCACGGTAAAACAGTCTCCTTTGACACTGAATGCCTCCGTTTCGGCAAACAGTATTTATCTCGGCAATACCGTTACTGTCAAGGCATCTGCTTCGGGCGGTGCAGGCTCCTATACTTACGCTTTCTATTACAAAAAGACAAGCGATACCAAATGGACCACCAAACAGGATTTCAAAGCCAATGCTTCCGCATCCATCAAGCCTGCAAAGGCAACAACCTATGATGTATGTGCAAAGGTGAAAGATAAATCGGGCAATGTCGTCAAGAAATACTTTACGGTCAAAGTTTCCACACCCTTGAGCATTACTGCAAAAATCCCTGTCACTGCCAAACTTGGAAATACCATTCCTGTGACAATCTCCGCAACAGGCGGTACGGCACCTTATACCTATGCCGTATACTACAAGAAAACAACGGATACAAAATGGGTTACCAAACAGGATTTCAAAACAACAAACAGCGTATCTGTCAAGCCTGCCAAAGCTGCCGAATATGAGATTTGTGTCAAGGTCAAGGACAGCACAGGGACAGTCGCTAAAAAATATTTCTATGTCACGGTGACATAAATATCTCTTTGCTGTACAGAAAAACATTGAAAAGCGTTCTGCTCAAAATATAAAAAAATTCCCAATCAGTCACCCGACCGATTGGGAATTTTTTATGGATGATTTACTGCAAAAGAGAAATGACCTTGCTACAGTCACCGTCTATGCAGACAGATTGACTTTTAATCTGTTGGGGACAATATGCCTCGTTATTATTCAGACAGGCATAAACTGCTTTGGGATTAGTGCTTGTCATCTGCCAGAACGGATACTTGATAATAACAGGTGTGTTGGAACCTACACCGATTTCCAGAAACAAAATATGTCTGTTTTCATGTCTGTGCAGAAAATCAGCGTATGCTGCTGAAGCCCTGTGCCAACCTTCGTCTTCTACAAAGCTGTCATCAGACCGCAGATTCATTGTCATATTGCTGCCATCAACCGGACACTTCGGAATCAACTCCGACGGTATTTTCATAAGCAGTTTTTGATTCTGAGGCACTTCATAGATACCCTCGCTGTTTTGCACAAATCCCTGCGACTGAATGGCATGGATTACCCATTGCTCATTGTCAAAGGTTCGTCGGATGTCGGGATTTACACTCTGAAACAGTCCGTAGTCCCCCTGTGTATAAAACAGCCTTTTTTTATCAAATCCGGCTTTCTGAAAACAATGGTCTACATTTGTAGTGATAACAAAATAATCTTTATTTTTTACCAGACGGAACAGTTCATGATAAACGGGCTTGAGAGCATCCAGATAACGGTTGATATAAATATACCTTGCCCAGTATGCCCAGAGTTCCTCTTCCGAAGAATAAGGATAAAATCCTCCGGAATACATATCACGGAAGCCGTATTTTTTTCCGAAGTCAAAAAAATACTTTTCAAACCGCTCACCGCTGTAGGTGAATCCCGCAGCAGTGGACAGACCTGCTCCTGCCCCGATCAAAACAGCCTCTGCTGTTTCAAGTTCGTGTTTGAGCTTGAAAAGAGCTTCCTCTCTCGTATGCGAGCCAAAGGATAATTTGCCGTTGAATTTCTTCAGTCCGGCAATTCCTTGATGAATGGTTTCCTGATAGCCGTTTGCAATCCATTTCATTTTTCAGTCCTCCTTAACAGGCATTGGTCTGTATTAATTTTTAGTTTGTGTTTTTATTATAAATCTCGGATGCAAATAATACAAGTACGCACTTTTATATTACATAGTTACTTTTTTATAACCCGTTTGGCACTGCTGTCGGCAGGGGAAATTTCATATATTGACAAAAAGGCAGGGAGTCTGTAAAATAAAATATGGAATCAACGAAAAAATGATTGGCAAAGGAGCATTATAATGAGCATTTATATAACGGGCGACACTCACGGAGAATTTGACAGAATAAGAGATTTCTGCGACAAACAAAACACTACGAAAAATGATATTATCGTTATACTAGGTGATGCAGGTATCAATTATTATCTTTTCGGCATGGACAACAATCTGAAAGCAGAACTGAATATGCTTCCTGTAACACTTTTCTGTATACACGGTAATCATGAAGAGCGTCCTTTCCTGATACCGTCTTATCGGGAACAGCAGTGGCATGGAGGTACAGTATATGCGGAGCCTGCCTATCCGAATCTGATTTTTGCCAAAGACGGTGAAATCTATGATTTTGACGGGCAAAAATATATTGTCATAGGCGGTGCCTATTCGGTAGATAAGTATATCCGTCAGATTCATGGCTGGCAGTGGTTTGAATCGGAACAGCCAAGCGAAGAAATCAAGGCTTTTGTCGAACAACAGCTCTCAACCGTCAACTGGCGGATAGATGGTGTATTTTCTCATACAGTGCCGATTGACTATGAACCTACATGGGCATTTCTTTCGCAAATCGATCAAAGTACCGTTGACAAATCTACGGAAAAATGGCTTGGCGAAATCGAAAAGAAACTGAATTACAAATATTGGTATGCAGGACATTTTCATGTAGACAGTCAGGAAGGACCAATCAAGATTATGTTCCGAAAAATCGAAAAACTGGGTATATAAAGTTTTTTCCACCGCTTCAAACGGTGGTTTTTTTGTCATACCCTTGTTTCAAATATTTCGTATCAGTTCTGTTTCAATCCCGACCACTCCATATAATTTTTCCTGCTCTATGGAATAGTATTCCAGCATATCTTCAGGCTTGGCATTTTGTATAGTCTGCTCCGTATAGCCGCATTTCAGCAAAGGCAATTTTGCGTACAGTTCGGCAAAACTGTTAAATGGATGTATTTCAATTACTCTGACGGTTATTTTCGTTCCGTTTTCCGTGTTGGTAAACTGTATCCGATCATTCGGTTTTATGTGCCGTCTTTTCTCGTCAAAGAGTCTCAGCTCAATTGTTTTGATTCCCGAAACCATCATTGTAAACGGTTCGGGAGAGAGTTTCATTTCATGTGTCATATCATTTATCCTTCTATATAGAGTATTTACTGCAACAGTATATCATATTTTTTAAAATTTATCAATGGTACAAAAAAATGTACCGATAAATCCCGGAAGGGTTGATTAGTGATTGTTTATACCCTGATGGTGTGCTATAATAAAAAAAAGACAGTACAGGAGGAAAAACAATGCAGATGAATGTCAATGTCAAATCCGTTTCGGGAAAGAAAAACAAAATTACAGCCATTCCCGTCTCTTACAGTCGAGAGGTGATGAGCGTAAAAGACCTGATAGAAGAGACGGTGCTTTTTTGCGTGAGTTCCTATAATGAACGCAGAGCAAGCGGAGAACTTTTGCAGGCACTTCTGCCGCAGGAAATACAGGACAAAGCTTCTCAGGGAAAAGTGTCCTTTGGCGTGGTTTACGGTGAAAAAAATGCTGACCTCAAAAAAGCAACGGCTGATGCTTTGGAAGCCTTTTCAGATGGAGTTGTCGCTGTTTTTGCGGACAGCAAACGGCTTGATGACCTTAACGATCAATTAAATCTGAACGAAATACAAAGCCTGACTTTTATTAAATTGGTCATGCTTGCAGGCAGAATGTGGTAAGGAGGAATTTTACAATGAGCAGAGACTTTGACAAAGCTCTCCAACAGTATGACGAGCAGTTTCAGGCAGCACACAGCAAAGAAATTGATTCTTTGAACAAGAACGAAAAAAAGATTTTCAAGCATATCATGCAATATCATCATGCCCATTGGATGGATATGGAAGTGAATGGATTTATTCCAAATTTGAACACATATTTTCAGAATCAGTACCCCCGATTGATGGATCTCATGATCCCAAAGGAATTCCGTGAGGATTTCGACTATATGCTGGAGAAGTTCAACAAATTCCAGTATTCCGAAAACTATACCCGCAGAAGTTTTCGCAGTAAGGATTATGCTCCTTTCCGGAAGAGAGCCATTGACCTGATGAGTGCTTATTATCTGACAGGATTTCGCAATACGGATATCAATGATATGGGAAAATACCTGTCAGGCACGGACAGTCCCTATAGTATGTCACTCAGTCAGCAGAAAACAAACGATTCTGACGGCTATTTGATTGCCGCCCGTATCGACAAAGGCGACACCAACGTGATAGAAACCATTAAAGAAATGATGAACAGTGAACGTAATACGGAAATTCTCACGGTATCTGTTATCCGTGCGGTGTTCTGCTGTGATAATGCGGAATTGCATGATCTGATGTGCAGACTGCTGTTAGCCGCAAGACTTTCCGAAGGACTGCGGCAGGCAATCTGTGAAAATGCCGACTGCGGCACGGCTGAGGCATTTATCAAAATCGTCACAACCATCAATGATAATCATATGGTTCGTTTTTCTGCTGTGAAACGGGCTGTCGGCACATGGACAGGACTTTGCCGTTATGAAGATCCCGACCGTCTGGCAGAGAAAATGCTGAAAGATATTCCCTTTGTTCTTGCAAGCCGTGAAAATGCTCTGGGCAAAATCATGACAACAGATGCCGTTGATATTTATATGGGACTCTGGGGAATCGGTTTCTATGATGTTCATGAAGCACTGGAGAACATTAAAGAACTTCTGGGAATTCGGAAAGCAAGTTTTGCAGAAAGATTCAAAGCACTGTTTCAGAATCCGTCACCCGTGTATGAACTCAATGAAATCCAACTGCTTGCCATCGGTTATTTCTGCATGGAACTGCAATATCCCGATATCACGGCACAGGCGGCTCTGGCAGTGATCGAAAAATATCCCGACAATTACAAACTGTTTTCTGTCTATCGTCTGAAATATCCCTATGACCACAACGCAGACAATAGAAACCATTCTGTACAAAAAATGCGTCAAGACACACAACTCGCTGAAAAGCATTATCATATTCTGCTGGGCTTATATGAGAATATGCCGCAAAAAGCATTAACTTTCAGTCCGATTTTATATCCTTGGTTCGGCACCTCTGTGACAAAAGGACAAATTCTGGCGTGTATGCTGGACTGTGCGGTCATATTGAAGGACAACAATAAAATTGATTTTCTCTGTGACCATATTACGGAATTTGACCTCTATTCCCGTCATTATGCCATTAAGTCAATCAGTGAAAATATCGCCACTCCCAAACAGCGTGAAACGATTATCAATGCCGTTGCCGACAAGGAAAGCATGACACGTGGCTGTGCTGTGGAAATTCTCGGCAAGCAGACGCTTTCCGAAAGTGAATATCAGATGATAGAAAACTTCGCACGGTTCAAAACGGCGGATTTGCGTTCGGGTGTACTGGAACTGCTGAAAAAGCGTGACGAAAAAGGCATTGAAACCAGTATTCTGCGAATGCTCAAAGCCAAAGAAGAAAATACCCGCCTGGCCGCTCTGGATATGCTGCAATATGGTCTGAGCAGTTATCCGAAAAATGACTTCACTGCCGCAAAACAGGCGGCTTTAAGTGTTGCCGCTCCCACCGAAAGAGAGCAGATTCTTATTGCAGAACTGACAGGAGAACGTACCGCCGAAAAAGTCACCAAAGAAAACGGTTATGACCTGTACAACCCTAAAGCACAGCTTGCACCGCCTGACTTTCATCCTGATAGTAACATTGTCGGAAATTATTTCGGCATGACCAAAAATGAACTCAATGAAATCTATCGTGGATTGATGAGAATCATTGATGAAAACGCTGAAAAGGAATTTAAAGACCATTGGGGCGAAGAACGTATTTTAGGCAATATGGGAGCACTGTACTATTATTATCTGACATCCGACGATACAGAAGAACTGGAAAAAAATATGCCTTTTTCCGAACTATGGAACCGATTCTATGAGGAAATTATCCGAACGCCCCAAAGATTCTTTGCTTATTCACTGGAATTGAGCAGGCTTGATGAAAATTCTCTCACCAAAAGTTCTCGGAAAACAGTTGAAAAGAATCTGAAACTGTTTTTCGGAGAGCTTGCGGATTACAGCAGGGCGGCTGAACTGGAATCCGAAGATGAACGCTTTACCAATTACAGATTTGCGAGTCTCAACAGTGATGTCATTTCCTATATCAGGAAACGCTATCACCTGTCTATTCCAATGGAAGTGTTACAGCATTTTGTCGGATATATCACTCTGAACATGACACAAGAGGAATTATGGCTCGAACGTCAGAAAAGTGACAGATATTATTACGGATCGGATAAAAAATATGATTTTACCCATACTTATGCCGTCAACAGGCTGATTTCGGAACTGCATGGCAGAATCAATGAAGATTTTGAAACAAATTTCCGTCTGCTTCATGCCCTTTCCGAAAAACTGGACGTTCTGGGACATATCGAAAGAGAAGAAATCGGCAGATATACAGGTATTATCCATGTTGCCCCCGAATATTATCTCAAAGCCTATCGCATAGGACTGATTGACAAAGATATTTTTCTCAAATCCATGATGGAAATTGTCGGACTCTCCAATGCCAACAGGGAACTGAGTATTTTTGTCAGTCATCAGCCGCTCAAATTTCCGACAAATAGCCACCGTGAAAATAATGTTTATGTACGGCTTCTCGCAGAGGAAGGAAAAACGCTTTGTGATGATGACACCATTCCGCAGAACAGTCAGCTCTATCAGAACGGTCATTTATTTGCACAGGAAATAATTGACAAAGTATTGGACGTGGAACTCAAACGCGGTGACAGTGAAACCGTTTTTTCAAGGTCTGTCAAGAGTATTCAGGCAATTTACGGCATTGACAGACTGGTGCAGATTTTGAAGGCTCTTGGAAACGAATCTCTGAAAACCAATTATTACATCAGTCAGATTTCCAAAAAAGACAGTCTCAGCCATTTGCTGTCGGTGTGTTATCCGACAGCAGAGGACAATGCCGAAAAACTCAAAACCGCACTGAAAGGCTCACAAATCAAGGCTGACCGTTTGATTGAGATTGCTATGTATGCCCCTCAGTGGATAGACATTATTGAGAGTTATCTTGGCATTAAGGGCATGAAATCGGGCTGTTACTACTTCATGGCACATACTTCGGAACATATTGATGAAAAGCGTGAGGCTATCATTGCCAAATATACACCTCTGACCGTACAGGAATTAAACGGCGGCTGTTTTGATGTCAAATGGTTTTTGGAAGTGTATAAAACGCTCGGAGAAAAAAGTTTTGAAAAGCTCTACAAGAGTGCCAAATATTCCTCTGCCGGCAACAAGCATACCCGTGCAAGAAAATATGCCGATGCTGCTCTGGGCAAAATGAACATCATGCAAACCGAAACATTGATTTCCGACAAGCGTAACAAAGATTTGCTGATGGCTCTGGCAATCATTCCGTCAAAGGAAAAAGCGGATATTTTACAGCGTTATGAGTTTATACAGAACTTTCTCAAAGAAAGTAAGCACTTCGGAGCACAGCGTCGGGCAAGTGAGGGAGAAGCTGTCGCCTTTGCCTTGAAAAATCTTGCTGTCACAGCAGGCTATAGTGACGAAACAAGACTGACACTTTCTATGGAGACCGCTCTCGCAGAGGAAAACAGCCATTATTTTGACTTTACACAAATTGGTGATTATGATGTCAAAATCACGGTTGACATCCTCGGAAAAGCATCGCTTACCATCGAGAAAGGCGGAAAAACTTTGAAATCGGTTCCCGCTGCCCTCAAAAAAGACGAACAGTTTTTACAAATCAAAGCTTTCTGTGAGAAACTCAAGCAACAGTATAGCCGTACCGTCAAGATGTTTGAAACGGCTATGGAAGAAAGGGACAGCTTTACCTTTGGCGAACTTCATAAGCTGAGCGAGAATCCTGTCACCAAAGCTATCACGGAAAATATTGTGTTTATGGCAGCAGAGGGAGAATTTGTCAGTGGACTTCCTGTAGAACAGGGACTTTGTGATTATCACGGAACAGTATATGCTCTGTCAGAGGACACATCTCTTCGTGTGGCACATCCCTTTGATTTGTATGAAAAAGGAATTTGGTCGGACTATCAGAAAATGCTGCTGGAGCTTGGCAGCAAAGAGGGAAGAAAACAGCCTTTCCGTCAGGTGTTCCGTGAACTGTATGTGAAACTGTCCGAAGAACTCGACAAAGACCGTTCTCTGATGTTTGCCGGAAACCGGATTCAGACAAAGAGAACAGTCGGAGCATTGAAGTCTCGTCGCTGGGTAGCCGACTATGAAGACGGCTTGCAGAAAATTTACTATAAAGACAATATTATCGCCTCCATTTACGCACAGGCAGACTGGTTCTCTCCGGGAGATATGGAAGCTCCCACACTGGAAGGGGTATTCTTTGCTGACAGAAAAACAGGGATACTTCTGAAAATCTCCGATGTACCCGCTATCATTTATTCAGAAATCATGCGTGATGTGGATTTAGCCGTCAGCGTTGCCCATGCAGGCGGTGTTGATCCGGAAACCACCCATTCTACCGTTGAAATGCGTCGTGTGATTCTGGAATTCAATCTTTCGCTTTTCGGCATAACCAATGTTCGCTTTGAGAAAAATCATGCTTTCATTGACGGCAAGCACGGACAATATACAATCCATCTCGGAAGCGGTGTAATTCATAAAGTTGGCGGTCATCAAATCAATGTGCTTGCGGTAGGCAGCGGCAAAAAGAGTAAACTGTTCCTGCCGTTCATTGACGAAGATCCCAAAACAGCAGAAATTATGACAAAAGTGCTCACGTTTGCCGAAGACGGAAAAATCAAGGATCCGTATATCATGGAACAGATACAGGGCTGAAAATTTATTCCGAAAATAAAGCCATATCAGACGGCAAAAGAAATTGTTTGTCTGATATGGCTTTGATAAAAATTTTCAATTTTCTGACGCTTGCAGTTTTTTGAGCTGTTGAGTGAATTGACGGGACTGAAGATATTTTTGATACCACATCATGAGTGTAGCAAGCACATAGATGATCAGGACTGCTCCGCCAAGCAGAAAATAAAATAACATTCTGTTGTCACCAATGTTATCGGGCGGAGAAATCAAAAGCATCACCACTCCCTCGGTCAGCAAAAACTGCGTGACAAGACGGAAAATATATTGTTTTAAAGTAGGTTCCCTGCGGAAGTATGTCACACAGGAAGGAAGAGTACACAAGCCTGCAATGATGAAAGGACTGAATAAATGATAATAATGCAGTTCCTTTTCAGGCATGAGAATTCCTCCGAGAATGGCACTTGCCGCTAAAATCAGCGTGACCAGAAAGAAAAATAATTGCACTCGTGACAGAATAAATTCCCGGAATGTCATGTTAATGGTCTCCTTTCAAGGCTTTTCTGAGTTCCGAAACATACTTTCTGGAAATGACGACCTGTTCACCCGAATAGAGTACAGCAATAAACCTGCTGTTGAGAGCAGGTTTGATTGCATTGACTTTCATCAGATTCAGAAGCGTGGATTTGGAGACTCTCAGAAAATGCTTTTCTTTGAGTATTTCTTCCAGTTCATAAAGTTTTTGCCTTGTTTCATATACTTTCTCTTTGGTGTAAATGAATCCTTTGTTGTCCACGGATTCGATATAGAAAATATCGGAAACAGCGATTTCATACAGTCTGTCGTCAGCCGTACCTGTCAGCTGTCCCTGCCGTGACTTGACAAAGGCGATAATTTCACGTACTTCATCATTGACAGTATGACAGTGAATCTCGAGGAATTCAGGCTGATTGCGTTGAATTCTGGTTATTTTTGTCTGCATAATTTAATATTTGGCTTGAATGTCAAGCGTTCCCTCGTTTTTCAGATAGTAGTCGAACCAGTTGAGAACAATGCCGTTAACGGTGTTCATGAATTCCTCACTGTTGACATCACCGTGACCTAACATGGAGGCGATAAAGGGGGATATCAGCGGCAAATCAGTGAAATCCATGTGTTCCGCATTGGCAAAGATAACGGTTTTACCGTCTTTGGCATTGGCAATGACATATTCGTTGACATAGGGATAACCGTTTTTGTTCTTATACAGTTCTCTTTCATTATAATCTTTCTCCTTGGTAAAATCAAGCACGGGAACAGGATAAGATTCACTGTAATAAACATTTTTTTCGTTATTGACAGCGGTAATTTCTCCGAGCATGGTGCCGTCGAGGGCGATGACGGCATCAATATCATTGCGTGTTCTTCCCAGAGCCACGCCGGAAGCTCCTCCGAGAGAGTGTCCCATTAAACCGATTTTGTCTGTATCGGTTTTTGCAAGAACGTCAAGAATGATTTGTTCGTTCTCCGTATGCCATATTTTGCTGAGGCGAGAGGTATTTTTTGCCTGTTCGATGGTATCGAGTACAAAATTTTCGTCATCGGTTCTGAGTTTCAGCCAATCCTGTGACAAATCAAATACCTGCTGATTGCTTGTTTCTTCGTTGATTTTCATGACATCGTTAATGAAATCGGTGTCAACGGTAACGGTTTTCCCCTCAGTGTCTGTCGTGAAAAAGGAATGATGAGGATGGTCAAGACTGACAACAATATAGCCGTGACTTGCCAGTTCTTCATAAGTAGAGAAGTTGCTCTGATAATAGCCGAAGGCACCGTGAGAGAACACGACCAAAGGAAAGTTTCCGTTATCGGTGTCGGGATAGAAGAAATGTGCAGGTACTTCCCTGAAAGAACCGTCATTTTCAAAGGAATCCTTGCGGCTTTCATCAACAAGAATCGCACCGGTTTCCTTGACCTGATAATTGCCTGTCGGATGAAGTCCGTTGTAATTGGTGAAAAGGAAGGCAGGAACCAGTGTAAACGCAATCAGAAGAATAGAAAATATGCAGTTGACAACCGTTCCGGCTTTTTTCTTGAGACCTGACACTTTTTTGCGTTTGATAAGCCATGCAATGCCTGCTGTCAGAAATCTGATAATGATAACAAACAATGCTGTCAGGAAACGCCATTTCATATGGGTGGAGGGAACAAGAATGATTCCCAGTAACAAAACCGTTTCAGCCAGACGGATGATAGCTCTGTTGTTAAGCCATGCGGATTTTTCGGAAAATTTGGTCAGTGTGAGTACGACCAGCAGAATTTCTGCGACTGTGAACGCAGTGAAAAAGAAGACGCTCATAACAATCAACCTTTCGTTTTGTGATGAACAGAGTATAGCATATTGTGTCGGACTGTGCAACGGATTGGCACGTAAGATGCAAAAAACAAAGATAAGATGCATCAAAAGCAAAAAACCGCTGACAAGGACCTATCCTGTCAGCGGTTTTTTGCTTTACCGATCATATATTTTTATTTTTCACTGCAAAATTCTACAGTTTTTCCTTCAAGAATCATATTGGTTGTTCTGACGGCACACATTTTGCCGCACATGGAACAGGTGTGTCTGTCGGCAGGAGGAGTGCTTTCAAAATAAGCTCTTGCCTTTTCGGGATCGACAGCGACTTTGAACATTTCTTCCCAATCCACTTTGTGACGTGCTTCCGCCATTTCGTTGTCCTTGTCTCTGGCATGAGGAACACCCTTGGCAATATCAGCGGCATGGGCAGCGATACGGCTGGCAATGATTCCCTCTTTGACATCATTCAGGTCGGGCAGTCTCAGATGTTCGGCAGGGGTGACGTAGCAGAGGAAATCTGCACCGCTTGCGGCAGCAATGGCACCGCCGATAGCAGAAGTGATATGATCGTATCCGGGGAAAATATCCGTTACCAGAGGACCAAGCACATAGAATGGTGCATTGTGACAGATACGCTTCTGGAGTTTCATGTTGGCAGCGATTTCATCCATAGCCATGTGACCGGGACCTTCCACCATAACCTGCACATTTCTTTCCCAGGCTTTTTCGGTCAAAGCACCCAGTTCGATCAGTTCGGAGATTTGTCCCGCATCGGTAGCATCATCAATGCAGCCGGGACGCAGTGCATCACCAAGACTGATTGTCACGTCGAATTCTTCCAAAATATCCAGTACTTTATCATAGTATTCATAGAAAGGATTTTCGTTTCCGGTCATCATCATCCACGCAAACAGCAGAGAACCGCCACGGGAAACAATATTCATTTTTCTCTTGTCACGCATAAAAGCCTCTACCGCACGACGATTGATACCCGCATGAATGGTCATGAAATCAACACCCTCTTCTGCATGGGCACGAACCACTTTCAGAAAATCCTCGGCAGTGATTTCCAATAAATCTTTTTCAAGATAGCCGATTGCATCATACATCGGAACCGTTCCGATCATGGCAGGAGATTTTTCAATGAGTTCACGGCGGAATGTATTGGTTTTGCCGTAGTTGCTCAGATCCATGATAGCTTCCGCACCGAATTTGATTGCCATATCGACTTTCTGCATTTCGACATCATAATTTTTGCAGTCGCCCGAGATGCCGAGATTAACATTGATTTTTGTTCTCAAGCCTGTGCCGATTCCTTCGGGAGAGATAGATTTGTGATTGATATTGCAGGGAATGGCAACTTCACCTTTAGCGACAGATTCCCTGATTTTTTCGGGAGTGGTATACTCTTTTTCGGCAACGATTCTCATTTCGGGAGTAATGATCCCTTTTTTAGCGGCTTCCATCTGTGTTTTGTAAGTTCTCATGATACAATTTTCCTTTCAAGCATTTTAGTTTTTGAACTGACCGTGATAGTCAAACGCATGGTTCATCGGTCCCGAACCTGCACCGAGATTCAGCATATCAGACAAGGCACCCGATATATACTCTTTGGCTTTTCTGACAGAATCCTCTATGGGATAGCCTTTGGCAAGGTTGGCGGCAATCGCAGAGGACAGTGTACAGCCTGTACCGTGTGTATTGGGATTGTCGATACGTTTTCCTTCAAATACCGTCAATGTTCCGTCACGGTAGAGAATATCGGTTGCATCGCTGATACTGTGTCCTCCTTTGACGAGTACGGCAGCACCATATTTTTGATGAATGATGGCAGCGGCATCAGACATAGCGGTTCTGTCGGTAATTTTCATGTCGGCGAGGACTTCTGCTTCGGGGATATTGGGTGTGATAACAGCGGCAAGAGGCAGCAGTTTTTCTTTCAGTACCTGAATGGCATCCTCTGCAATGAGTCTTGCACCGCTGGTAGCGACCATGACAGGATCAACGACGATATTTTGAGCTTTGTAAAAGGTCAGTTTTTCGGCAATGGTGAGAATCAGTGCCGCAGACGAAACCATTCCGATTTTCACGGCATCGGGACGGATGTCCTCAAAAACTGCATCAATTTGGTGCCCGAGAAATTCCGGTGAAACCTCGTAAACGGCACGAACTCCCGTGGTATTCTGTGCTGTGAGAGCCGTAACCGCACTCATGGCATAGACTCCGTTGAGAGTGATGGTTTTGATATCTGCTTGAATACCGGCGCCTCCGCAGGAATCGCTTCCGGCGATTGATAATGCTGTTTTCATGATATACTTCCTTTCATAGCATTATTTTTGTATAGCGACAGAGAGTGGTGTCCCCGGTCTGCCGCTTGTGAATCATTCAATGAATGATTGTTTGAAGTTTGTCTTTGAGTTTTGCCGCAGCGGTTCTGACATCATTTTCTGCAAAAATGGCAGAGATAACGGCAGCTCCTGCTGTACCGCAGTTTTGAATGATGTCTATGTTTTCATAGGTAAGACCGCCTATGGCAACAATAGGAATTGTAATGGCAGAGGTAATTTCTTTTAAAGTGGAGATTGTCATAGGTTGGGCATTGTGTTTGGTAGGCGAGGTGAACAAAGCACCGCAGCCAAGATAATCTGCTCCCTGAACCTGAGCTTTTTTGGCCTGTTCCAAAGTTTTGGCGGTAGCCCCTATGAGAAAGTGACTTCCTGTTATTTTTCGGACAGCAGCGACATCCATATCATCGGCACCCACATGAACACCGTCAGCACCGCTGTCAATGGCAGCCTGCACATTATCATTGATAATCAGAGGTACATGATATTTCCGGCAGAGAGATTTGAGCTGTTTGGCTTTTCGGGTGAGCTGTTCCGTTGACAGATTTTTTTCACGGAGCTGGAGAATCGTCACACCGCCCTGAAGAGCGTGTTCCACTTCCTCAAAGAAATCACGGTTTCCGATACAGTCGGTGTCCGTAATGGCATACAGTAAAAGGGTTTCTTTATTCATGCGGAAATTTCTCCTTTATCGCTGAAATGAGTTCATCGGGATTGTCGCTTTTCATAAAGCCGCTCATGATACAGATTCCGTCGGCACCGGCAGAAATGACTTCCGGAGCGTTTTCGGGAGAGATTCCTCCAATGGCATAGAGGGGAATGTCAACACGGTTTTTCACTTCACGAAGAAAAGCAAGACCTCTTCCGGCAAGACCGGCTTTGCAGTCTGTGGGGAAGATATGACCGGCAGTAATGTAGGACGCTCCGAGTGATTCTGCTTCTTTGGCTTCGTCCGCACTGTGACACGATACACCGATAACGGAAAAACATTTTTTTTCGTCACGGCTCATCCGGCGGAGAACCGCAAGCGGAAGATGAATCCGTCCGATACCAAGTTTTAATGCTGTCTGATAGTAAAAATGTATCGTGAAAGCAACGGAATATTTCTGACAAAGAGACAGTACTTTTCGAGCGAGAGCCGTATAATCATTTTGGTTGAGGTCTTTTTCCCGAAGAACCACGCTGTCGGGACGGGAAACAATGATTTTTTCGATTTGCGTCAAAAAATCATTGTCACACAATTTCCTGTTGGTAATGCAGATAATTTTACACATAGAGATAATCATTCAGTACGGGCTGGAGACCTTCTTGAGACATATCCCTGTACATTTTGTCAAAACTTCTGTCATCATTGATTTCAAATTGTTCGTCACCCTCCGCACTGTCAGACTCCTTTCCGGTATATTTGCTTTCGTGGTCACCGATACCGGTGGAAACGCCTGCGGAAACTTTAGTGGCGGCAATTTTGACAATGCCGTTGCGGAAACTTTCGCTTTCCCTTGAGGAAACGGTAATTCCCACGAACGGGAGAAAAATGCGGTAGGCACAAAGCACCTGACAAAGCTGTGTTTCATGGACATCCAGCGGATTGATTTTATCATTGTTGATAATGGGGCGGAGTCTGGGACAGGAAAGGGACATTTCGGCATGAGGATATTTTCTCTGGAGATAGTAAACGTGCATGGCACTTGCGAGAGCGTCTTTGCGAAAATCGGAGAGTCCCAGCAGTGCGGAAAAGGCAACGCCACGCATACCGCCCATCAATGCTCTTTCCTGAGCGTCGAAACGATAGGGCCAGACACGTTTGTGTCCCATCAGGTGAAGGGTTTCGTATTTGTCGGAATCATAGGTTTCCTGAAAGACTGTGACATAATCCGCCCCGCATTCATGAAGATAGCGGTATTCATCGGTATTGACAGGATAGATTTCCAGTCCGACCATACGAAAATATTTTCGTGCGAGCTTGCAGGCTTCTCCGATATATTCGACACTGCTTTTCACTCTGCTTTCGCCTGTGAGGATAAGGATTTCCTCCATACCGGAATCCGCAATAATTTTCATTTCATGGTCGATCTGTTCCATAGTGAGTTTCATTCGCCTGATGTCGTTGTAGCAGTTGAAGCCGCAGTATACACAGTAATTTTCGCAGTAATTGGCAATATACAGAGGGGTAAACAAATAGACGGTATTTCCGAAATGCTTGCCTGTTTCCGCCTTTGCTCTGTGGGCCATCTGTTCGAGATAAGGTTCGGCGGCAGGGGAGAGCAGTGCTTTGAAATCTTCGACAGAGCAGGTTTCATGACGGAGAGCCGCCAGCACATCACGGGCGGTATATTGCTTGTAATCATAGTTTCTGACCTGAGACATGACTTTTTCACAGATATCTGACCGGATGATTTCCATACCGTCCATATATTCCATGTGATCGGTGCGAAAAGAGGGATCGTTTTCGAGACGGTGTTTTTTTTCACGGGCGGCAGGGGAGAGCTTTTCGCTGTCCACAAAAAAACTGTTTTCCATGCTGAGAGCCTCCTTAATTGTGCAGGAATCCTGTCAGAGGATCGGAGGCGGAAGCCCCTCTTGTCAGGACACGTCCGGGTTTGGCAAGATAAGCTTTTCTTCCGGCTTCAATGGCAGCTTTAAAGGCAGCCGCCATCAACGGCAGATCACCGGCAGTTGCCAGAGCGGTATTTGCCATAATGGCAGCAGCACCCATTTCCATGGCTTCACAGGCTTGGGAAGGTCTGCCGATACCGGCATCCACAATGACGGGGAGGTCGATTTCATCAATCAGTATCTGTATAAATTCTTTTGTGGCAAGTCCTTTGTTGGAACCAATGGGGGAGGCTAAAGGCATGACAGCAGCAGCACCTGCATTGACAAGGTCTCTTGCCGCATACAAATCGGGATACATATAAGGCAAAACGACAAATCCCTCTTTTGCAAGGATTTCTGTGGCTTTGACCGTTTCATTGTTGTCGGGAAGAAGATATTTGGAATCCCGCATGATTTCGACTTTCACAAAATCACCGCAGCCGAGTTCTCTTGCCAGACGTGCGATTCTGACAGCTTCTTCGGCAGTTCTTGCACCGGAGGTATTCGGCAGCAGAGTAATATTTTCGGGAATATAATCCAGAATATTTTCATGTTCTTTCGTGTTGGCACGTCTTACGGCAAGGGTAATGATTTCCGCACCGGCATCACGCACGGCCGCTTCAATCAGAGAGAGAGAATATTTGCCTGAGCCTAAAATAAAACGTGAGGAAAACGCTTTCCCTCCCAAAATCAATTTATCATCATTCATTATATCAATCACTCTTTTCAAATTATTTTGCACAATGGAGAAGCCATTCCATATAACCGCCTGTCAGGTCGGTGACATGAAAGCCGTTATCGGAAAGCAGTTGTGCAATTTCGGCACTGTAATCGCCGTGCTGACAAAACAGGACAATATTTTTATCATAGGGCAAAGCATACAGCTTGTCGATTTCACTCATGGGAATATTGACAGCTCCGTGCAGAGTGCCAAACGAAAATATTGTTTTCTCTCGCAAATCCACCAATATATCATTTTCCTTTTTGAAGTATTGTGTAACAGGGATTTTTTGAATCATACGGTTTCACCGCCTGTATCACAAGAATGTATTTGATAATCGTTCCTGTTTTCCGAAAGAGAAAGGATTTTCGGAGTGTTGCCGCAGACGGCACAGCCGGGATCGGCATGAGGAATGGAATGGACACGAACTTGCATGGTCAGACCGTCAAAGGAAAAGACCTTTCCGCAGAGGAGTTCACCTGTTCCGAGAAGAAATTTAATCGCTTCGAGAGCCTGTACACTTCCCAGAACACCGACAGCCGCCCCGACAACACCCGCATCCTTGCAGGTGACGGCATCATGAGGAATCTCACCGATGAGACACCGCAGACAAGGGCCTTTTTTGGGAACATAGGTCATTGCCTGTCCTTCAAAGCGAATAACTCCTGCATGAGAGAAGGGCTTTGCGGCAAGGACACAGGCATCATTGACAAGGAATTTTGTTTCAAAGCGGTCGGTGCAGTCAAGGATAAAGTCATATTCCGAGATGATGTCTGTGATGTTGTCGGGAGTGACGGGAAAATCATACAGCCGCACAGTTACATCGGGATTGAGAGCTTTTACGGCATTTTGTGCAGAAGTCGTTTTAGGAATACCTATATTCCGGGTGTTGTGTATGATTTGTCTTTGCAGATTGGAAAAATCCACGCTGTCAAAATCGACAATGCCGATGGTTCCGACACCGGCAGACGCAAGATAGAGAATGGCAGGGGAACCGAGTCCGCCGGCACCAATGACAAGCACTTTGGAAGAGAGCAGTTTTTTCTGTCCCCGAACACCGATTTCTTTCAAGGCAAAATGTCGCACATACCGTTTTGCTTGTTTTTCATCAAGAATCATATCAGCCGCCTCCTACAAAGCCAACGATTTCAACTGTATCACCATCATGCAGAACGGTGGAGCCGTACAGGGATTTCGGAAGAATTTCCCCGTTGATTTCCACAGCGATACGAGAAAGATTGTAATTGGTTTCGGCGATATATTGTTCCACCGTTTTTCCGGCAGAATCGGAATCCGTTCCGTTAATTTTGAGCATACTGTCACCCCCTGAAAATAAAAAAGAGACTTCCTGATTCGGAAATCTCTCTGACGAACACGAAATAAATTATTTCCCTACGTTGGCATTATCCAAATCAGGTTACGGGTCGAAGTTGACAACTTCCTCTCAGCCTGTACACAAGCTCCCCTTGACATTCTTATTTTAGCACGATGAGAGTGCTTTGTCAAGACAGACGATGTTTTGGAAATTGATTGAAATTGTAATGGGAGTCCGAAAAAAATCAATACAGTGTACCTGTTGATTTTCATCGGACTCCCGTTTTGTGTCACAGCTCCTTTACAGTTATTTCAAGAAATTCCCCTACAGTAAGTCTAACATAGTTTGCCGGTTTTGGCAGTACCCAAACAGATTTATTATTCCAAACAGAAAGCAATATGGGAAATTTTTCAAAATCACAGATTGTTTTCCTGTTCTTTCATTTTAGAGTTCAGACGGTATTGTGAGGGAGTAGAGCCATAGTATTCTTTGAAAGCGGCTCCGAATTTGGTATGACTCAGATAGCCGACTTTCAAAGCAATTTCATCAATGTTGAGCTTGGTGTTCCGGAGTAAGTCGGCGGCTTTTTCCATACGGATTTTTTTTTGATATTCTTTGTAGCCGTATCCGTATACATTGCGGAAATAATTTTTAATGGTAGTTTCACTGAGTCCATACTTTTCGGCGAAGACCGATACAGGCCATTTCTGATAATAATTCCGTGTAAGTTTCTGATAAATATCTTCTGCAATTTTGGCTTGCGTGCCGGTAGCAAAAGTTCTGATTCTTGCTTTGGCGGTAGTGAGGTCGGTGCCGATATTGTGACCGAGCTCTGCCGTTTTGATAATCATCGCTTCGCAGTCATATCCGTTGAAGCAATATCGAATCAGTTCTGCAAGAGTGCGATTGGTATCATCCGAAGCAGAGACAAAGTACATCGTATTGATATGGGTGGCATATTCGGGCATACTCATTCGTTTGATGGCTTTTTTAAGCATGGCCAAGGTAGGGATTTCCGTAATGACATTGTCCACCTGCATAATAATTTCCACGCCCAGATAATCTTCTGTGATAAAAGAAAAACTGCCGTCATCATCCACTTTGTAATCCATAGCGATTTCACCGGCGGAAAGATAGAGACTTTCCCCGTTTTTTCCCTGGAATTCACATTTTCCGCTGCGACAGAAATTGATTCTGAGATAACGGCCTGTTCCGCCGAAACGGAGGCCGAAATCAGGGATATTTTTTTCGTGAATATCACGGACAATAATCTGCATGCTTTCAGAGGGGGCATATCCGATAATATAATTTTCTTTGCCGTCGGGAGAAAGAAGTTTTATTTGAAAGCGTTTTTTTTCGGGTTCCAGGACAGCCCCGAATTCTTTTAAATAATCAAAATCTTCAAATTTCATGTCGGTTCCACTTCCACTGTTATTTTTAATTAATATTTTAAAGTAAAAGCGATATGGAAATCAACTCCAAAAAATAGACAAAAATTTTAGAAATAATTATTCAGTATGCCAAAGATTGGATTCGATGTCAGGGAGACCGAAATATTTTATCAAAAAAGATGGAAAAACACTTGACAAAAAGTTTTTGATATGAGATAATACAAAACAGAAATAACCTACTATTCACATAGGTTATATATTAATTCAGTCAGGAGATTTTACTATGAACAAACGAATGTCTCGGAAACGATGTTGACAGATATTCTGTCTTTTGATAAAAAAATCTTTTGAGGAGTCATGAACAATGAAAATATATCAAAAAATTACAGACCTGATTGGTAAAACGCCATTGTTGGCATTGGATGCCGTCAGTGAGGACACGGGAGCAACCATTCTGGGCAAACTGGAGTATTTTAATCCGGCAGGAAGTGTCAAGGACAGAATCGCCAAGGCAATGATTGACGATGCCGAGGCAAAAGGAATTTTAAAACCGGATTCCGTGATTATTGAGCCGACAAGCGGTAATACTGGTATCGGATTGGCAGCGGTTGCGGCAGCGAGAGGCTATCAGGTGATTCTGACCATGCCCGAAACCATGAGCATAGAAAGAAGAAATCTGTTAAAGGCATATGGTGCGAAAGTGGTTCTGACGGAAGGAGTCAAGGGAATGAAAGGTGCTATCGAAAAAGCACAGGAACTTGCGGCAGCCAACGACCATAGCTTTATTCCGAGTCAGTTTACCAACAGTGCCAATCCCAAAGTACACTTTGATACAACAGGCCCCGAAATATGGGAAGATACAGATGGTAAAGTGGATATTTTTGTAGCGGGTGTGGGTACAGGCGGAACCGTTTCGGGCGTGGGAGAATATCTGAAAAGCAAAAATCCGTCTGTCAAAGTAGTGGCGGTAGAACCGTCCGGTTCACCGGTTCTTTCGGGAGAAAAACCCGGTCCCCATAAAATACAGGGAATCGGTGCAGGCTTTGTGCCGGAGACACTGGACACGGAAGTATATGATGAGATTATTACGGTTTCCAATGAGGACGCATTTGAAACCGGCAGAGTATTGGCACGTAAGGAAGGCCTGCTGGTTGGTATTTCGTCGGGAGCGGCAGTATGGGCAGCCCGTCAGCTTGCCCGGCGTCCCGAAAATAAAGGCAAAGTGATTGTAGCAATTCTTCCCGATACGGGAGAGAGATATTTGTCTACCGCTATGTTTTCCGTATAAATTTGAAAGAGGTAATGGAAATGAAGATTCACGGTAATGCACAGATTCATATGGATTCAGCCGAAAGTGTTGTTTTCGGCAGCATTGCTGTGCTTGCATCATGTTGTATGTGTTGTTGTGACACAGGCGGCTGATGGAGATGTTTTACGGAAGTATAAAACAGGTTTTCTTGAAAAGGCCGTCTGTCTGTTTTTGTGCAGTGCAGGCGGCTTTTTGCCGGAAAGGAGTTTATAATGATAGCAGCACAGGAAAGTATCACTGCAAAACTTTGTTCTTTTGCCAGAGCCTACCATTCCAATACAGGACACAAAAAAATATTTGATGATTATCTTGCTTATGATTTGATGGGGAAAGAAGAGTTTGAGGAAATCGGTCAGTTGATACAGAACGATTTTGAAATGGAAAATGCCGCCCGTTATGCAGATTTTGAAACGGCACAGATTATGCCCAAGCTGAACCGGTATATATTGCCGATACCGCTTTCACGGATTGCATTTGCGGAGCAGAAACTCAGACAGTTTGCCGGGAAATACAGCAGATGTCAGTATGTGATTTGCGGAGCGGGAATGGATACGTTTGCGTTCCGGAATGATAATCCGCATATCAGGATTTTTGAGGTAGACCACCCCGACACCGGCAGATACAAGCGTGAAAGAATACGGGAATTGGAATGGAACATTCCGCAGAATCTGAGATTTGTGTCCGTGGATTTTTCCAAAGACGATATGGGGGAAGAACTGCTGAAAGCAGGATTTGAACCGGACATACCTTCATTTTTTGCGATTCTGGGTGTTTCGTATTATCTGAAATTGTCTGTATTTGAGCAGACGATTGAGAAGATAGAGAAATTGTGTCAGGCAGAGGGAAAAGTGGTGTTTGACTACCCCGACGAAACGACATTGAAACAGAAAAATGCGGAGCGTGTGCATACGCTTGCGGATATTACGGAAAAACTGGGAGAAAAAATGCTTCATGGTTATTCGTACAGTGAGATTTTTACTGTTCTTGAAAGACACGGCTTTGAGATAGAGGAACATGAAACGCCTCAAATCATACAACAGAACTATTTTGAAAACGGGGATGATGAGATATGTGCTTTTGAGAACATTCATTTTATTTTGGCAGGAAACAGGGAATAAAAAAAGATATTGAAAAGGAGTTAATCAAAATGTCAGAATATCAGAAAATAGAATCTGCCCTGATTCACGGGGGCATTTACGGAGACGCATATACAAAAGCGGTCAATGTACCGATTTATCAGACTTCGACTTATGAGCAGAGCGGTTTGGAAGAAAATCCGCAGTGGGAGTATTCACGGACAGGCAATCCTACCCGTGCGGCACTGGAAGCACTGATTGCGGAGCTGGAGAACGGCAAGGCAGGATTTGCCTTTGCGTCGGGAATGGCGGCAATTACGGCAGTATTGAGTCTGTTTCATACGGGAGACCGCATATTGATTTCCGGCAATGTTTACGGGGGAACTTTCCGAGTGCTTGACAAAGTTTTTAATCACTTCGGAATCGGTTATTCCATTGAGGACACGACCAATATTGAGGAACTGGAAAAGAAAATCACAGAGGATGTCAGAGCGATTCTGGTGGAAAGTCCTGCCAATCCGCTTTTGACGGTCACAGACCTTGGAGCGGTTGCCGCCCTTGCGAAAAAACACGGTATTTTGTCGATTGTAGATAATACGTTCATGACACCGTATCTGCAAAGACCATTGGAACTGGGAGCAGATATAGTGATTCACAGTGCAACGAAATATCTTGGCGGTCACAGTGATGTTGTGGCAGGTCTTGTCGTTGTCAAGGATGAGGGACTGGCAAAAAAACTGGCGTTTATCCAGAATTCAACAGGAGGCGTACTTGGTCCCTTTGACAGCTTTTTGCTGATCCGAGGTATTAAGACACTTGGTGTACGTCTTGACCGCCATGTTGAAAATGCCGAAAAAGCGGCAAAATTTTTGACGGAACACAAGGCAGTCAAAAAAGTGTATTATCCGGGCTTGCCTGACGCTCAAGGATATGAAATCAACAAAAAGCAGGCTAAAAACGGCGGTGCAATGATTTCCTTTGAACTGTACGAAAACTACAATATCAGAAAATTTTTCAAATCATTGAAACTGGTTGCCTTGGCGGAAAGCCTTGGCGGTGTAGAAAGCCTTGTATGCCATCCGGCAAGCATGACACACGCTTCCATTCCGTATGAAGTGCGTCAGAAAGTAGGAATTACAGACGGACTGATCCGCCTTTCCATCGGCATTGAAAGTATTGATGATATACTTGCGGATATCGCACAGGCGATTGCAGAGAGTGAGGAATAATCATGGCACGATATGAAGATATGCAGGAACTGATTGGCAATACGCCGCTTGTCAGACTGAATCATCTGGATTTGCCGGAAAATGTGAAACTTTATGCAAAGCTGGAGCTTTTCAATCCGTCGGGCAGTGTCAAGGACAGGACAGGCAAATATATGATTGCAGATGCAGAAAAAAAGGGAATTCTGAAAAAAGGCAGTACGATTGTAGAGGCAACCGCAGGAAATACAGGTCTTGGCATTGCATTTGCGGCACTCAACAGGGGATATCAAATCATTTTTGTTGTACCGACAAAGTTTTCACAGGAAAAGCAGACACTTTTGCGAGCCTTGGGAGCGGAAATTGTGAATACGCCCCGTGAAAACGGTATGCTGGGGGCATGGGCAAAGGCCGAAGAAATCCGCAAGACGATTCCTGATGCCGTGACACTGGAACAGTTCAAAAATCCTGCCAATCCCTTAGCACACTATGAAACAACAGGCAAGGAAATTTATGAAGATATGAACGGAAAGATTGACTATCTCGTAGCCGGTGCGGGAAGCGGCGGCACTTATACAGGTGTTGTCAGGTATCTGAAAGAGAAAAATCATAAAACGATTGGTGTCCTTGCCGATCCTGTCGGCTCCACAATGGGCGGCGGGGAACACAGTGATTATGATATTGAGGGTATCGGCAACGACTTTATTGCGGATACGATGGATATGTCACTTGTCGATAAAGTCGTTAAGATGACAGATGAAGAAGCCTTTCACAATGCAAGGGAGCTTGCCAAAAAAGAGGGGATATTGGCAGGTTCTTCTTCGGGAGCTGCTCTGGCAGCGGCAAGAAAACTGATTGACGGCGGAGCAAGAGGAAATATTGTGCTGATTTTGCCTGACCGCGGGGACAGGTATTTTACCAAAAATTTATATCAATGAACGGGAAGATTATATGACATTACAGCAGATACATTATGTGATTACCATATCGGAACAGGGTTCTTTCAATAAAGCGAGTGAGGTATTATATATTTCTCAGCCGTCTCTGACGGAATCCGTAAGGGAGTTGGAAAAGGAATTGGGAATTGTGATATTTCACCGGAGCGGCAGAGGAGTCACGCTGACAAGCGACGGCATGGAATTTATTACGTATGCCCGTGAAATGTATCACCAGTATGAAACGATAATGGACAGATACGGTGAAAACGGCACAGTCAAGAAAAAATTTGCGGTTTCGACACAGCACTATTCCTTCGCAGTGAAGAGTTTTGTCGAGCTGGTCAAAAAACTCAGTACGGATGAATATGAATTTGCTTTGCGGGAGGTTCGCACGCAGAAAGTAATTGATGATGTCAGCAATCTGAAAAGTGAAATCGGCATTTTGTATCTGAGCGAATTCAATTCTCCTTTGCTGACAAAGCTGATGAGAACAAATAAACTGGAATTTCACGAGTTGATCACTTGTGATGCATATGTTTATTTGTGGAAAGGACATCCGCTTGCCAAAAATGAAAAAATCCGTTTTGAGGAACTGATAGAATATCCAAGTTTGTCCTTTGAGCAAGGGGGGAACGGTTCGATGTATTTTGATGAAGAAATTCTCAGCAGCAACCATTATCCCCGCACCATTAAGGCAACGGACAGAGCCACCATGCTGAATTTAATGGTGGGCTTGAACGGATACACACTTTGTTCGGGAATCATCTGTGAAGAACTTAACGGCAGTGATTATACAGCCGTTCCTTATGAGCCTGACAGTGAGCATCCGGGCAGTAAAATGCGAATAGGCTATATCACGAAGAAAAATATTCATCTGAGCAGAGTCGGCAAGCTGTATATTGAAGAACTGAAGAAATATTTAGGAGTACAAGATGAAAATCATTGACTTTCACACCCATATTTATCCCGGTAAAATTGCTGAAAAAGCAACGCAGGCAACAGGAGAGTTTTATCATATCACACCCGCCTGCAACGGCACGGCGGAAGCATTATTATCGGCAGGCAAAAAAGCAGGCATTTCAAAATTTGTACTTCTGCCTGTTGCCACAAAGCCCGATCAGGTACGGCACATCAATCAATTTATTCGTGACGAAGTGACCGCACACCAAGAATTTTACGGATTCGGCACCCTTCACCCTGACTGTGAAAAGAAATTGGATGAAGTGGAATTTATTTTGCAGTCAGGCTTGCAGGGAATCAAACTTCATCCTGATACACAGCGGTTTGATACAGATGACCGTCGTTTGTATGAAGTATTTGATTATATACAGGGAAAAATACCGCTTCTGGTACACTGCGGAGATAAGCGTTTTGATTATTCTCATCCCCGCCGTCTGAAAAAGATTATCCGTGACTTTCCGCATTTGCAGGTGATAGCGGCACATTTGGGAGGATGGTCGCTGTTTGAGGAAGCTTTTGAAATATTAAAAGATACACGGTGTTTTCTGGATATTTCGAGTACGATGATGTTTCTGCCGCCCGAACAGGTAGAGAATTATATTCACGGTTACGGTGCGGAGAGGATTCTGTTTGGCACGGATTTTCCGTTGTGGAGTCCCGAAAAAGAGGTGCAGTCTTTCCAAAAACTGCACCTGACGGAAAGGGAGTTGAAACAGATTGCCTTTGAGAATGCCCTGACAATTTTGGAATGACAGCAAAAAAGCGTTTCGGAGATGATTCCGAAACGCTTTTCCTGATAACAAAAATAGTAAATTTTATTCTTGTTCTTCTCTCATTTTTGCAAAGCACTCGCTGCAGTAAACAGGACGGTCTTCACGGGGTTTGAAAGGAACTCTTGCTTCCTTTCCGCATGACGCACAAACAGCAGTGAACATTTCACGTTCCGGCTTCTGAGCGTTCTTTCTTGCATCACGGCAAGCCTTGCATCTCTGCGGCTCGTTTTCAAAGCCCTTGGATGCATAAAATTCCTGTTCGCCGGCTGTGAAAACAAATTCATTGCCGCATTCCTTGCAAATGAGAGTCTTATCCTCGTACATTGTGTTTTACCTCGCTTTGGTATATTTATATTTTTGCCCTTGGACGGGATTGCACCGTCACCTTTGATTTGGTCAACGTTCTTTCATAAGCTGCATGGGCATATTCACGGTTTAACAGCGGTTCCTGAGTTTTCGTCTGACTCTTTGCATGGCATTGTCGCACGACTTGCGGCTGATACCGAGAGCAGCCGAAATTTCGTCATAGGATTTGCCGTCAAGGTACAGAGAAAGTACTTGTAATTCTGCCGGAGAGAGACTGTTTCTGATATACTGTAGTAGTTTATCAAGGTCTTCCTTGATAATCAGGGCATTTTCAGGTTCTCTGTCCGTGGGGAAAGGGATGTCATCTGAAAGAGGCTGTGTACAGACGTTGTTTTTTTTAAGACCGGCGGATCTGACGGCAGAAACCAACCTGTTTCTGATACAGACACCGGCATAGGTTCCGAAAGATGCACCGGAAGTTTCATTGTAGGTATTGACGGCACTGTGCAGAGCCAGAAAACCTTCCTGCAATAAATCATCTGCTTCAACACCCTTGTCAAACAAATCAGCCGATTTTCTTCTGATGACAAACATATATCTGACAGCGAGCTGTTGAAAGGCGGTCTGATCACCGTTTCTGAAAAGTGCAATCAGTTCCGCATCGGTCAGATCGGTTCGTTCCTCAGACAGTTGATTGTCAAGCATCACAAAGTCTCACCACCGTTTGCAACTTCTATCATACACTATTTTTTTTTATAAGTCAATGAAATTTTATAAAAAATGCAAAAAATTCCATTTTCAACCATTTATCGACTGAAAAATCTTTTGATTTTCTGTAATTTTGACCAAAAAAATCTTGTAAGTGAGAATAAAATAGTATATAATGAATTCGGAACAATTTTTCTGTTGAGGTGAAAAAATCTATGGTGGTAAAAATAAAGAGCATAGGTCTTTTCGGAATGAATTCGTTTGATGTGACGGTAGAGACGGATTTGTCAAAGGGAATGCCGGCATTTGATATTGTAGGATTGCCGGACGCATCCATTAAGGAATCTCGTGACCGTGTACGTTCAGCAATACGCAACTGCGGATTTGAATTTCCTGTTAAAAGAATTGTTGTCAATTTAGCCCCTGCGGATGTGAAGAAATACGGTGCAATGTATGATTTTCCGATATTGATTTCGATTTTGTTTGCAACAGGGATGATACAGCAAGATTTAGAGGAGTGTGCTTTTATCGGAGAACTGTCACTTTCGGGAGAAGTACGGTCAGTGAATGGGGTTTTGCCGATGGCGATCCGGGCAAAGGAAAGCGGAATCCGAAAATTTTTTGTGCCGGCCGTAAATGCGTCGGAGGGAGCGGTGGTAGACGGCATCGAAATCATACCGGTGAGTAACGTACAGGATGCGGTGATGTATTTTCGTGGGGAAAAAGAGATTGTTCCGGCAAAACCTGCGGCTGTGCAGAGAATACTGCCGGAATTTCTGATAGATTTTTCGGATGTCAAAGGACAGTATGCCGCCAAGCGTGCGTTAGAGATAGCGGCTTGCGGAGGACATAATATTTTGCTGATAGGCAGTCCGGGTTCGGGCAAGAGTATGCTTGCCAAGCGAGTGCCGACCATACTGCCGGATATGACCTTTGACGAGATGATTGAAACAACAAAGATACATTCTGTTGCGGGAGCACTTTCCAAAGAGTCGCCGCTTGTCAGTCACAGACCGTTCCGAAGTCCTCATCATACGGTATCAAGTGCAGGTCTGTCAGGAGGGGGAACGATTCCCCGTCCGGGAGAGATTTCACTGGCACATAACGGAGTACTGTTTTTAGACGAACTGCCCGAATTCAATAAAAATGTCATGGAAGTATTGCGTCAGCCTTTGGAAGATGGCAATATTACCATTTCCCGTGTCAATGCAACACTGACGTATCCTTGTTCGATTATGCTGATAGCGGCGATGAATCCATGTCCGTGCGGCTACTTCGGACACCCGACAAAACAGTGTACCTGTACGAAAAAAATGGTATCATCTTATTTGTCGAAAATTTCGGGACCATTGCTGGACAGAATTGATTTGCATATCGAAGTGCCGCCTGTGGAATTCAAGGCTCTTTCTTCTTCCAAAAAATCGGAATGTTCTGCCGAGATCAAAAAGCGTGTGGACCATGTGCGGCAAATACAGAATGAGCGTTTCAAAGGGACGGGAATCAAATGCAATGCCCGCATTACACCGGCTCTGTTAGCGGAGCTGTGTCCGATGGATGACACGGCTAAAAATGCCCTGCAAAGAGCATTTGATTCACTGGGACTTTCGGGAAGAGCCTATGACAAAATCCTGAAAGTATCCCGGACGATTGCCGATTTGGACGGTTCGGATATTATCCGACAGAATCATATTTTTGAGGCGATACAATACAGAAGTCTGGACAGAAAATACTGGACAGCATAATTTTTTGCAATGTCCCTGCATATATATAATCAAAATGCATGGGGAGGAAATGTCTTTGAATGATTTTGAAGATGAGAGGGAACTTGCAGAAGAGGAAACTCCGCCTGAAAAAAGTTTTGTACGGACACAGCTTCTGACGATTATCAGGCTGATACTGTGTGTTTTGGTGATACTTTCCGCCTATGTCGTGAAAACGATTGGCGGTGAACTGTATGCAGCGGTTGGCACATGGTTTTTTGACAACTACAACAATTCCATAATGACGGGGATGGCAGATGCTCCGTTGTCTTTTATTGACCCGATCACCGTCACGGAGACAAGCATTTCTTCCGACAGTTCCGTGCCGCCTGCCCCGCAGGCTTCAGAGGAAAGCACTTCATGACGTTTCAGATTGGAAAGATCACTTTTGAAATGAGTTTTCCGTTGGTGGCACTCATGACAGCGGTGATAATTTTTGATACATCCATGTCGGTAATACTGTGCTTTGCAAGCGTGATTCTTCATGAAACGGGGCATTTGCTGGCACTGAAATATTACGGTTCGTTTCCCGACAGGATGAAACTGACACTGTTTGACATTGCGATTATTGACAGAAAGAAAAACGCCCGCAGTGATAAAGCGGAACTTGTGATTACACTGGCAGGCGTGACGGTGAATTTTATGATAGCGGGATTATTTTTCTTTCTGTTCCGTTTTTTTCAGGAAAAGACGCTGGAAACTTTTTACATCACCAATCTGACACTTGCCCTGTTCAACAGCCTGCCTGTTGATTCTCTTGACGGAGGACAGGCATTGCTGATACTGCTGGGGAAAATACTTTCACCATATCATGCGGTGAAAGTATTGGATATCATTTCTTTTATCATTCTGATACCGACGGCAGTGTTGGGGTTTCTGGTTCTGCTGCAGTCGAAATATAATTTCACACTGCTCCTGACGGCAATGTATCTGATGACTTTGATTTTACTGAAAAACAAGAAAAACTGAAAGGTATTTTTTATGGAATACAAAATGACGGCTCGTGGAATGGAAATAGAGACAGGTTCCTGCTTTGACCTGAAAAACACGTTTGAATGCGGGCAGTGTTTTCGCTGGAATGAAAATGCAGACGGTTCATTCAGCGGCATTGTGGGGAGAGAGTATGCCAGAATCTATCGTGAGAACGATACGGTGATTATTGAAAATACGAATGAATCTTTGTGGAAAGACTATTTTGATTTAGGTACGGACTATGACGAGATACGCCGGGAAATTGTCAGACAGGACAGCCGTTTGCAGTGTGCGTTTGAGAGCATTGACGGAATCCGCATTTTAAGGCAGGATGCATGGGAGGCTCTTTGTTCGTTCATCATTTCGCAGAATAATAATATCCCCCGCATTAAGGGAATTGTGGAAAGGCTTTGCGAAAATTTCGGTGACAGGATAGATGATGGTTACACGTTTCCGTCGGCAGAAAGGATTTCCCGTCTGACGGTGGAAGAACTGGCACCGTTGCGTTCGGGATTTCGTGCGAAATATATTCTTGATGCGGCCCGGAAAGTTGCGTCAGGGGAAGTGGATCTCGAAAAAATGCAGACCGCTCCCATAGAAGATTGTCGGAAAGAACTGATGACAATTACAGGAGTAGGAGCAAAAGTGGCAGAATGTACACTTCTTTACGGACTGCACAGACAGGAAGCCTTTCCGATAGACGTCTGGATGAAAAAGGCTCTTTCTACGGTATTCAGCGGCGTGTCCCCCGAAACTTTGGGACGCTATGCGGGGATAGCCCAACAGTATATTTTTCATTATATCCGTCTGCATCCTGCATTGATCCGCTGAATATGTTTCTGAAAGTCTCCTATGGTATCATGAGGAGACTTTTTTATTTAAGTGAAAAAAATTTTGCTCATAAATTTATTGCCATCAAAAGGAATATATGGTAGAATAAAATGAATATCTTAGATAGTTGTTTGTGGTGATGAAATGCATATCAATGTAATCGGTGCAGGATTGGCAGGGTGTGAAGCGGCATGGCAGATTGCTCGGAGAGGAATTTCCGTCAGGCTGTTTGAAATGAAGCCTGCCAAAATGACACCTGCCCATAAAAGTAAAAATTTCGGGGAGCTGATTTGTTCCAATTCTCTGAAAGCAGCAAGACTTGACAGTGCAGCAGGACTTCTGAAAGAGGAAATGCGGCAGACAGGCTCACTGTTAATGGAATGTGCCGATCAGTGCAGAGTTCCGGCAGGCGGTGCACTGGCGGTTGACAGGGATTTGTTTTCGTCTATGGTCACGGAAAAAATCAGATCCCATCCCCTGATAGAAGTGCTGGAACAGGAAGTGACGGATATTCCGACAGATACCGTGACAGTCATTGCAACAGGTCCCCTGACAAGTGACGCTCTGGCAGATAAAATTGTAAGTCTTTGCGGAGGTGCCCTGCACTTTTTTGATGCAGCTGCCCCGATTGTGACGGCAGAAAGTATCGACATGGAATTTGCTTTTACAGCGTCAAGATATGATAAAGGCGAAGATGATGCCTATATCAACTGCCCGATGAACAAAGAAGAATATGAACGCTTCCATGCAGAATTAGTCTCTGCTCAGCGTGCGGAACGGCATGATGTTGACGTGCAGAATCCGAAAGTATATGAGGGCTGTATGCCTGTGGAAATACTTGCTCAGAGAGGTCTTGATACCTTGCGGTTCG
This sequence comes from Ruminococcaceae bacterium UBA2857, assembly GCA_002350705.1. Lineage (GTDB taxonomy): Bacteria > Bacillota > Clostridia > Oscillospirales > Acutalibacteraceae > UBA1213. Next base: position 19,084 of record DEFH01000001.1, on the reverse strand, counting down.
GACCGATGAAACCTGTCGGGCTGCGTGATCCGAGAACAGGTCACAGACCTTGGGCTGTTTTGCAGCTCAGAACGGAAAATGCCGATAAAACCATGTATAATCTGGTAGGCTTTCAGACAAACCTGAAATTTCCCGAACAGAAAAGGGTTTTCGGCATGATACCTGCTCTGAAGAATGCGGAATTTGTGCGTTACGGTGTGATGCACAGAAATACATTTTTGGATTCTCCGAGAGTGCTTCATGCCGACTTCTCACTGAAAACAAATTCTGATTTGTTTTTTGCGGGACAGATGACAGGCGTGGAAGGCTATATGGAGTCAGGTGCTTCGGGAATGATGGCAGGCATCAATGCTGTCAGACGTTTGCGGAATCAGCCGACAGTCGTTTTGCCGCCTGAAACCATGACAGGAGCCCTTTCCCGATACATTGCCGATGAAACGGTAACGGATTTTCAGCCTATGGGAGCAAATCTGGGAATATTGCCGCCGCTTGGCGAACTTATCAAGGATAAACGTGAAAGAGCGGCAGCTTATGCGGAAAGAGCCTTGCAAAAATTAGCAATGAGCACAATTCAAGAATAAAGGAGTTTATGATTTATGAAAGTATTGGTAGATGCATTTGGCGGAGATAATGCACCTCTGGAAATATTGAAAGGCTGTGTGCTTTGCCTTGAAAAATACGAAAATCTGGAAATCATTCTTGTGGGCAATCAAGAGATAATGGAAAAGACTGCCTCTGAAAATAATATTGACTTGTCCAAATTTGAAATTTGTGATGCACCTGATATTATCACAATGGAGGATGATGCAGGCGAGATTATGAAATCAAAGAAAAATTCCTCTATGGCAGTCGGTCTGAAACTTCTTGCAGAGGGAAAGGCAGAGGCTTTTCTGACAGCAGGAAACAGCGGTGCCTTGATTATGGGAGCAACGCTGATTGTCAAGCGAATCAAGGGAGTCAAAAGACCGGCATTTTCTCCTGTCATGCCGACTTCAAAAGGACCGGTTCTTTTGATAGACAGCGGTGCGAATGTGGAAGTACGTCCCGAAATGCTCCAGCAGTTCGGAATTATGGGTTCTATCTATATGGAGAATGTCCTGAAAGTCGATCATCCTCGTGTGGCTCTTGCCAATGTCGGCACAGAAGACCACAAGGGCGGTGAGTTACAGCATGAAGCATTCCGTCTGCTGAAAGAATCCAATATCAATTTTATCGGTAACATGGAAGCAAGAGATATTCCGGCAGGAGCAACGGATGTCATTGTAGCCGACGGCTTTACAGGCAATGTCATTGTCAAAATGTATGAAGGTGTCGCCAAAGAGCTTTTTACCAAAATCAAAGGTGTATTCTATAAAAATCTCAAAACCAAGCTGGCGGCTCTGCTGATTAAAAAAGAACTCTATGAACTGAAACAGTATTTTGATTATAACCAGTATGGTGCGGCACCCGTCATGGGAGTTGCCAAGCCTGTTCTGAAAACACACGGCAGTGCGAAAGCAGATGCTGTTGTAACCGCCATGAAATCTGTCATTGACTTTACCGGCACAGATGTGATCGGCAAGATCGAGAAAAATATTACAGCAATGAAGAAAAAAGGGGAAAGCAATGAAGGAGCTTGAAAAAAAGATAGGCTACAAATATAAAAATATCGGCTATCTGGAAAATGCCCTGACACATTCCTCTTATGCCAATGAAGTGCGTCACGGTACAAAAAGCAATGAACGTCTGGAATTTTTGGGAGATGCCGTGTTGAGTATCGTGGTATCGGACTACATATATAAAAATTGTCCGAATCTGCCCGAAGGAGAACTGTCCAAACTCAGAGCGTCACTGGTATGTGAAAAGAGTCTTTGTCGTTTTTCAAAGGCTCTTGGTGTAGGAAGATGTCTGAAACTGAGCAGAGGTGAGCATAATCTGAAAGGAAACGAAAGACCGTCGATTCTTGCCGACGCATTTGAAGCGATTATAGCGTCGATTTATCTGGACGGGGGCATGGAGCAGGCAAGAAAATTTGTGCTGTCATTCATAGAGCCTGAATTAAAAAATCCCAAGCCGAGAGCGTTCAAAGATTACAAAACGATGCTTCAGGAAATTATCCAGAAAAACCCCGAAGAACATCTGGAATATGTTCTGACAGGAGAGCAGGGACCTGACCATGACAAGCATTTTTTTGTGGAGGTTCATCTGAACAGCAATATCATCGGCAAGGGCGGCGGCAGAAGCAAAAAAGAAGCCGAACAGCAGGCGGCAAGAGAAGCACTGGAGCTGATGGGCTATTGAAACATTCCAATATAGCGATATTTGTACCGCATAACGGATGTCCTCATGCGTGTACATTCTGTAATCAAAGAAAAATCACAGGCCAGTCCTGTCAGCCGACACCGCAGGATGTAAACAATGCCGTTGAGACCGCAAGACGGACAGCCGATACCAAACATACAGAAATTGCCTTTTTTGGCGGCAGTTTCACCGCAATTGACAGAACGTATATGCTTTCGCTTTTGGAAGCGGCAGCCCCTTATGTATGGAGCGGTGAGTTTCACGGAATCAGGCTTTCGACAAGACCTGACGCTGTTGATGAAGAAATACTGGATATTTTAAAGCGGCACGGTGTCACAGCGATAGAACTGGGGACTCAGAGTATGTGTGATGACGTTCTTTATGTCAATAAAAGAGGTCACACAGTACAGGACAGCATCCATGCGGCTCAGTTGATTCAAAAATACGGTTTTTCTCTTGGGCTGCAAATGATGACGGGATTATACGGAAGCAGTGACGAAAAAGATATTTTCACGGCTGAAAAAATAGCTGAACTGCACCCCGATACGGTAAGAATCTATCCGACGATTGTCATGCAGGGAACAGAACTGGCTGATTTGTATCGGGAGGGAAAATATATCCCTCAGACACTGGAAAATGCGGTGCCGCTTTGTGCCAAGTTATTGCGTTTGTTTGAGGAGAAAAATATCCGTGTGATTCGTCTGGGCTTGCATGACAGTGAGAGCCTGAAACAAAATATGCTGGCAGGAGCGTATCATCCTGCCTTTCGGGAGCTTTGCGAAAGCGAGATGATATTTCATCATACGCTTTCCCTTTTGGCAGAGCGGGGAATTTTCGAGGGAACCGTGACATTTTCCGTCAGTCCGAAATCTGTTTCGATATTTGTCGGACAAAAAAAAGCCAATCTTGAAAAGCTCCGTAATAAAAATATTAACGCTGTTGTCCGACAGGACAGCAGCCTTTCCAGATATGAAATAAAAATCACAGTGCATTGTGAATGATGCATGGAATAAAGGGTGAGTGTGTGAAACTGAAAGGACTTGAGGTGCAGGGATTTAAAACATTCCCCGACAAGACAAAACTGGATTTTACGAATGGAATCACGGCGGTTGTCGGTCCCAACGGCAGCGGAAAAAGCAATATCAGTGATGCCATCAGATGGGTGCTTGGAGAACAGTCGGCAAAAGCACTGAGATGCTCCAAAATGGAAGATGTGATTTTCAACGGCACACAGCAGCGTAAAAAAACAGGCTATGCACAGGTCACTTTGTCGATTGACAATACAGACAGAACATTGCAGTTTGACGGAGATGAAGTATCTGTCACAAGACGGTTCTATCGTTCCGGCAACAGTGAATATTTAATCAATAACACAGCGGTTCGTTTGCAGGATATCCATGAGCTGTTCATGGATACCGGTCTGGGACGGGACGGCTACTCGATGATCGGGCAGGGAAAAATTGATTCCATTGTTGCGACAAAGGGCGAGGACAGGCGTGAAATTTTTGAAGAAGCAGCAGGTATTTCCCGGTTTCGCTATAAAAAAGAAGACGCTGAAAGACGGCTTGAAAAAACAGAAGAAAATCTGGTGCGTCTGAGAGATATTATGACGGAATTGGAAGGACGAGTCGAACCTCTCAGAGAGCAGTCCGAAAAGGCAAAGGCATATCTTGCGTATGCGGAGGAAAAACGAGGCCTTGAAATCGCCCTCTGGCTGAAAACATTGGATAAATCCGCTTTACAGCTTCGTGAACAGGAGGATAAAATTGCAGTTGCCCAATCACATTATCATGATGTGGAAAAAGCCCTTTCCGCTGTTCGGACAGAGGGAGAAGAAGTGCTTGTACGGCAGAATACCTGTTCGGAAAAAACGGAGCAGGTGCACAGGGAACTTTCCGAATATGAGAGTCTGTCCGCGGAAAAGACAGCGAATATTTCTGTCCTGGAGAATGATATTCTGCACAATGAGCAAACCGTGGAGCGTATCAATAAAGAGATAGAGTCTTTAAAGGCGGCAGATGAAACTGTTGTAAGAGAAATTGCCGAAAAACAGGAAATCATTCGGCAGAATCAAACACAGTTGGATTCCAAAAATGCAGAGCTTGAAAAATACGCTGCACAAATCAATTCTTTGAAAGAGGACGAAAACCAATCTTCCCGGCAGCTGGAAGAAATGAATGATGAAATCGCTGCTTTGTCACAGAAAGCGGCTGACTGTAAAATCAGAAGCCTAACGGCGACATCCTCCGTCAATGAAATCACATCCCGTATGGAAGCGGTGGAGAATACCATCAAAGCCCGTGTTTCTCAAAAGGAGACTTTGAAAAATATCCTTGCCGACAATCAAAAGGTACTGGACGAGTACACGGCAAACATTGAGGAAGTGACAAAGGAAATAGCCCGAAAAGAGACGGCTCTCAACCGACAGAAATCGGATTGTGACAGGCTGAAAATGAATGCAGACAGACTCGCCCTTGACAGTGAACAGCTTTTCAGGAAAGCAAAAATGCTGGAAGAACTTGAAAAGAATCTGGAAGGCTTTACACAGAGCGTTAAAATTGTGATGAAAGAGTCCCAAAAAGGCACTCTTTCCGGCATACACGGACCTGTATCAAGAGTGATAAAAACCCCCTCTGCATACAGTACAGCGATTGAAATCGCATTGGGTTCGGCAATGCAGAATGTTGTCACGACAGATGAAAATGCGGCAAAAGCGGCGATAGCCTATCTGAAAAATATCAACGGAGGACGTGCGACATTTCTTCCGATGTCGGTGATACAGCCCCGGCAGCTTGAGGAAACAGGTCTGGAAAAGTGCAGCGGGTTTATCGGGATCGCCTCGGAATTGTGTTCGTGTAAGGATTGTTACAAAAATATTCTTGATAATCTTCTGGGGAAAATTGTCATTGCAAAAGACATTGACTGTGCAACGGACATTGCAAGAAAATATTCGTATCGTTTCCGTATCGTGACGCTTGACGGACAGGTCGTGAATGCAGGCGGTTCGCTGACAGGCGGTTCACTTTCCAAAAGCACAGGTTTGCTGGGACGAGCTTCGGAAATTGAAACGATTCGTGCCGATGCTCAGAAAATTGCTGACAATGCCAATGCCATGAAAGCAGAATACAATGGCGAAATGCGGAAATTTTCCGAAATGACAAAGGAAATAAACGGCTTAAAGCAAAGCCTTGCGGTTCTGAATGAGAATAAAATCAAGATAACAGCGGAAATCAACAGCCGTAAAACAGAGCTTTTCAATATAGAGAAGTCTCTGAAAGAAGTACAGGATGAACGCAAAAATTCCGTGTCAAGATTGGAAGAACTGACACAGATCATGAATCAATCCCGTGCGGAATATGAAAGCTGCGATAAAGTCATTGCAGAAAAGCAACGTCTGGCGGATGTTCTTTTGAACGATAAAAACGATTATGTGCAAAAGAGAGAAAGAGTCAATGAAAAGCTCCAGGAAGTCAAATTGGCGGCTTTGACACTGGAAAAGGATATATCATCAGCGGAAGCGGATATTCGGAATGCGAAACTCCGTGCGGAAAACTCTGCTCAGAAAATTAAAAGTCAAGAAGCCGAAAAGCAGTTGATTCTTGTCCAAAATACGGAAATTCGTGCGGAGATAGGTATTTTACAGTCACAGGCGGAGGAACTTCGTCAAAAAGCGGAAAACACAAAACGACAAATGGAAGAATTGAACAGGGAAAAAATTTCTCTGGAAAAGCGTTCGGCGGAACTGCGTCAGCAGGAGAGAGAAAAAACTTCGGAAAGAGAGCATATCAGCGGAGAACTTGCCCGACTGGAAGAAAGAAGGGCCAATCTGCAAAAGCAATATGATGAGATTATAGCGAAGTTGTGGGAAGAATATGAACTGACCAAGCGTGAAGCGGAAGAGGCTGCCGTGAAAATAGAGGAAATCGGCAAGGCACAGAGACGCTTGAATGAGTTAAAACAAAAAATCCGTTCTCTGGGCAATGTTAATCTGTCTGCGGTGGAGGAATATAAGGAAGTCAAAGAACGGTATGATTTTCTGAAAGTGCAGATCGGTGACGTAGAGAAGTCTAAAACGGAGCTTTTGCGTCTGATTACCGACCTGACCAAGCAAATGCGGGAGATATTCATTGAACGATTCAATTTGATTAATCAAAATTTTTCGGAAACGTTTGTGGAATTGTTTGGCGGAGGAAAAGCCTCGCTTTCGCTTGCCGATCCGGAAAATGTTCTGACAACGGGGATTGATATATCGGTTGAACCGCCCGGAAAAATCGTTTCCCATATGGAACTGCTGTCAGGCGGAGAAAAGGCTCTTGTAGCGATCGCCCTGTATTTTGCCATCATGAAAGTAAGTCCCGCACCGTTTTGTGTGATGGATGAGATAGAAGCGGCATTGGATGATGTGAATGTATATCGTTTTGCGGCATACCTGCGGAGAATGAATGATAACACACAGTTTATCTGTATCACGCACAGACGGGGAACAATGGAAGAAGCAGACGTTTTATACGGTGTGACCATGCAGGACAGGGGCATATCCAAACTTCTGGAACTCCGTGCAAGTGAGGTGGAACAAAAACTCGGTATCAAATAAAAGGAGGGTTCTATGAAAAATGCAAAAATTTCTTCAGCAATCGTATTTGCCATCCATCTTCTCGGCTTTATGGGAATCGGCATTTTATGCGGCAAAGCGTTTGCCGATGAAGAAAATTTCGGTATTTTCCTTTTGGGTTCAATCGGAGCAGCTCTGGCGGCAGGAATCGTTATGCTGATACACATCCTTCTGCATGAAGCCGGTCACTTGACGGGCGGTTTGCTGACAGGGTATCAATTTGGTTCCTTCCGGATTTTCGGCAGGATGTGGCAGAAAGACAAAGACGGAAAAATCAAATCATATCGCTTCAGTGTGGCAGGAACGGCAGGACAATGTATCATGTCACCACCTGAAATGAAAGATGGGAAAATACCGTTTTTCTGGTATCATATTGGCGGTGTGCTGATGAATTTGATTGTTTCGGGTTTGTTTGCTGTTCTGTATGTGATTTTCAGAGGGAATCCGTATGTTGATTTTGTAAGCCTTTCCTTTGTGGTGTTGGGGTTGTCGATGGGATTGGCAAACGGGATTCCGCTGCCGGGGATCACGAATGACGGCAGGAATATTGTGGAGCTGTTCCGCTCGGAAAAGGCAGTCAAAGCATTTTATCTGCAAATGCAGGCGGTTGCGATGATACAAAAAGGAACCCGTATCAAAGATTTTCCGGACGAGTGGTTTGAAATGCCGACAGACGAAGAATTAAAGAATACAATGATTTGTGTGATGGCGGTGTTTCTGTGTGACAGGCTGTTTGATGAGGGAAAGTATGCCGAAGCACAGGCATTGATTGATGAACTGCTCCAAAAAGAAACAGCGATAGCCCCTGTACACAGGGAACTTTTGAAAAACAATGCGTTATTTTGTGAGTTGACAGGAAGCAAAAATAAGAGTAAAATTGAAAATTATCTTGATAAAGATTTGCAGAGCTTTATGAAGGCAATGAAAAACTATCCGAGTGTGATAAGAACAAAGCTCGCTTATGAACTGCTTTGCAACGATGATAAACAGGCAGTTCAGAAACAGTTTGCTATGCTGGGAGACCTGATTCCGACATATCCTTATTATGAGGAAATCAGGGCGGAAATGGATCACGTTGCGGCAGCATTCCTGATTGCTGCGGAGCAGAAAAAATCGGAGGAGATGGATGTATGAGTTTTTTTGAGAAGATAAGAGACGGCTTACGGAAAACACGTGATGCGATTTTCGGAAGAATTGACACCATGCTCAAATCGTTCACGAAAATTGATGACGATTTGTTTGAAGAACTGGAAGAACTGCTTGTCATGGGAGATGTGGGCATTTATACGGCACAGAGAATCTGTGAAGAACTGAAAGTGCGTGTCAAAAAAGAGGGAATTACCGATCCGAAGGAAATCAATCGCCTGCTGGCGGAGGTCATCAGTGAAATGCTGAAAGGCGGTCAGCCTCTGAAACTGGACACAAAACCGTCAGTGATATTGGTGATCGGTGTCAATGGAGTAGGAAAGACAACCACGATCGGAAAAATGGCAGCGAATTTTATCCGTCAGGGCAAAAAAGTCACGCTTGCGGCAGCAGATACTTTCCGTGCGGCAGCGATCGACCAGCTGCAGATATGGGCAGAACGTGCCGGAGCGGATATTATCAAGCAAGGTGAGGGAGCCGATCCTGCGGCAGTGGTATTTGATTCCATCTCGTCAGCGAAAGCCAAAGGCAGTGATATTATTATTGTGGATACGGCAGGCAGACTGCACAATAAAAAGCATTTGATGGCAGAGTTGGAAAAGATCAATCGTATCATTGACAGGGAACTGCCCGATGCTGATAAAGAAGTGCTGCTTGTGCTTGATGCAACAACAGGACAAAATGCTGTCAATCAGACAAAAGAGTTTAAAACGGCAGCAGGTATTACAGGCATTGTTCTGACAAAGCTGGACGGTACAGCCAAAGGCGGCGTCGTCCTTGCCATTAAAGAAGAACTGAATGTGCCTGTAAAATATATCGGAGTGGGCGAGCAGATAGACGATTTGCAGCCGTTTGATCCGGATGAATTTGCAAGGGCACTGTTCGGAGCAGAGGCACCGTCTGAGCCTGAGACGGAACAGCAGGAGACTGCGGACAAACCTGTTGAAGATGACCTGAAACCGGCAACAGCGGATATCTGGGCACAGATTGATGCGGAAGCCGAAGCCGAAAAACAGGCGGAGGAAGAAAAAGAAAAAGCAAAAACAGAAGAAGAAATTTTGGCAGAGGAACAGGCAAAGGCGGCACTTGAAGCCGAAAAAGCCGAGGAGAAAAAGAGAAAAGCCGAAGAACGCAAAAACCGTGCGAAAAAATATAACTGGAGTACGGTACAGGAGACAACTCCTGCCGACAGTGACTGGCTGGAGCAGTGGCGAAGCGGTAAAAATGAGGAATAAAAGGGTTAGCTGAGAGAGGGGAATTGCTATGATATTTGTACTTGCGTCAAATAACAGGAAAAAACTGGAGGAACTGGAAAGAATCCTACAGCCGTTGGGAATCTATGTCAAAACAGCCGAACAATTGGGATTTGAACTGGATGAGGTCGAAGAAACAGGCAAAACTTTTGCAGAGAATGCGGAACTCAAGGCAAAAGCCGCCTGTCAGAAAACAGGTTATCCGGCGATTGCGGATGATTCAGGCTTGTGTGTGGAAGCACTCGGAGGAAAACCGGGTGTTTATTCGGCAAGATATGCCGGAGAGGGTGCAAGTGATGCCAAGAAAATTGAAAAGCTGTTAGGTGAACTGATGAAATCGGGCAGCAGTAATCGTGACGCTTATTTTCAGTGCGTGATATGCTGTTGTTTCCCGAAAGGTGAAACGATATTTGCCGAAGGCAGATGTGACGGTACGATTGGCTATGCACCAAGAGGAACGAATGGATTTGGCTATGATCCGATTTTCTTTGTAGAGGGCAACAAGACATTTGCCGAACTGTCTGCCAATCAGAAAGATGTCATCAGTCACCGTGGCAGAGCATTAAGAAAATTGACAGAGCTGTTAAGTGAAAAAGTGAAAGGAAACTGAATCTATGCTGACAAGTAAACAAAGAGCATTTTTGCGTTCGCTGGCAGTGGACGAGGAAACAATATTGATGGTAGGCAAAGGCGGCATGAACGACCGGATCACAAAGCAGGCTGACGATGCCCTGACCGCAAGAGAACTGATCAAAGGCAAGGTACTGGAAACTGCGGGAGTGACTTCCGGAGAAATTGCGGGACAGTTGGCACTGGAAACCAATTCTGAGGTAGTACAGGTGATAGGAGCAAAGTTTGTTCTGTTCCGCAGAAATGCGAAAGAGCCGAAAATAGAACTGCCGAAAGCAAAGAAAGGAAAGCATGGATGAAAATTGCGATGTTCGGGGGAAGCTTCAACCCCATGCATACAGGACATATCATGCTTGCCCGGATGTTTGCAAAAGCATTGTCACTTGATAAAATGCTGATAATACCGACATATATCCCTCCGCATAAGCAGAGGGATTGTTCTGTATTGCCGGAACAAAAGCTGGCAATGTGCAGACTGGCTGTCAAAGATCTGCCGTTTGCGGAAGTGAGCGATATTGAAATCAGACGGCAGGGAGCAAGCTACACATATATCACACTGAAAGAACTGAGAGAGATTTATCCGGACGATGAACTGTTTCTGATAACGGGAGCGGATATGTTCATGACGATACAGGAATGGAAACATCCGGAGATTATTTTTGAGCTTGCAACAATATGCGGAGTGCCGAGAAACAATGATGACATATCACATTTGGCAAAGCAGGCGGCATACTTGCAGACACTGGGAGCAAAGACAAGAATTCTGGATGCCGGTATCATGACGGTATCGTCAACGGAAATCAGAGAGAATGTGTCGCAGGGAAAAAGTATTGCGGGACTTGTAACGCCGGAAGTGGAAAACTATATTTTGAAAAACGGACTTTATCGGTGAAAGGAGGAATGAAAAATGGTATTTGACAATCAGTATATTGTGGAGGATTTAAGGAAATGCTATGCCAATCAGGGGAGTTTTGTCAGCGGAGACAGAGTGATTTTGCCGTCCGTCAATGTGGCGATCTTGCCGGAAGTGTATCAGGCAAAGGACGGGATGGCAACGATAGGATATCATATTTATTCGCCTGAATGGAAAAATGAGATATTTGAACTGTCGTCGGCAGGCGGAAAAGATTTGCAGACGGCTGTGGGAATGGCACAGGGCGGTTTTATGTTTGGCATGATGGAGACCGTACAGGCAATGATGAAGGATATCAATGCTCGTCAGGCAGACAGCGATTTTTTAGGCCTGCACAGATGGAAAGTGTATTTGGGAAATATTGTGGCAATCAATAAAGAAGTTGCCGTTGACAATATTGAAATATACTGGAATGTCCTGAAAGACGAGATTCTGGAGAGAATCGGCAATCAGGAGATATGTTATATCAAAATCTATGCCGCCAACAGCGGAGACGGAAAATTTATCACAGGAGAATGCCGTATCAATGATATCAGAATCGACAGTTTAAGCAAAATTGCGGAAGAGATGGCGAAAACATGGAAAAATCAGAGATTTGCCTCACACAAGCAGATTTTTCTGTTGAGGCAGGAAAAAGAGACTTTGAAAGAATATCCCTACAGTGATGCAGATATTGCGGATGCGGTGGAAAAATCCCTGATGCTGTATGAAAAGGTGATGAATGACGGAAAAGAAGATTTGTACTTGCAGGCATTGACAGAGTTTTTACAAGACAAGTCGCTGGCACAGGATATTTACAATTTTGTACCGGAGGTTTGTGCGGAAATGGCAGTACAGGATGTGATATTTTCGGAGTCGGTGAAACTGAATATCCGGGGGCACATTTTTTCTTTTTACAAAACACAGTCAGCGACATACTATCCGATATTCAACGGTGTGATACGGGTGCTTGACAGAGATATATTAAAGAATACACAAAAGGTATTTGAAAGTCTTCTTCGTTCCGGTGCGAGCGTTGATGCCATCCAAAAAGCCCTTGATAACGGCAGCAAACAAGAGAATCTGCTGTTGACGGATATGCTTTTCAACGTAACGGATGATTACACAGTGAGGTAAATTATGGTAAAAAATCGAAAATTAGCATTGACGCTTGTCATTTACTATATTTTGTTTTACGGGGCATGGGCAGGAGTCGGACTGCTGATACAGAATCATCTTCTGTCATTCACAGGCAATAATGAAGTGCTGATACAGCTTTTCCGTTCGGGGCTTCTGAAAAGCCTGATATGGACAGTGCCTGCATTACTGCTGACAAAGCATTTTGAAAAGGATATGTATGTCGGCTTGAAAGAGATGTTTACTTCGAGAATCAATTTTTTGCAGATTCTTCCGATATTTGTGATATGTATTGTATATGTGCTGGTAGTGCCGTTCAAAAAGGGAAATTGGGATATAGCAGACAGTTTCGGATTGTCCAAGATTATCATTGTGCTGTTTGTGGGAATCACAGAAGAAAGTGTATTTCGCGGATGGCTCCTGAACAGTACGCTCAAAAATGCCGATACGGAATTAAAACAGTGGCTTGCAATCGGTATCAATGCCGTGTTGTTTTTGACGATTCATTTTCCGATATGGATTTATGACGGAGTGTTTCTGGCAAATTTTCAGAGTTTCGCATTTATCAGCATTATTGTATTAAGCGGTATGTTCAGCTGGCTTTTCATCAAGACGAAAAATATTTTAGTGCCGATAGCCCTGCATATGCTGTATGACCTGCTGGTATTTATGTTTATCGGATAGTTTTTTGAAAATAAACTTGAAAGAGAGCGTTTTTGCTGATATAATAGGTGTGTACTTTTGAGAAAACGGAGTTGAGCAAAATTGACTGTAAAGGACTACGAGGAAATTATCGGTAAGAGAATGAAATCAGCCCGATTCAAACATTCCAAGAATGTGGCGAAAGAGGCTGTCAGACTGGCGAAAAAATACGGTGCCGATGTTCAGAAAGCGGAAATTGCAGGAATCCTGCATGACGCCACCAAAGAAACTCCTGATAATGAACAGATGATGTTGGTGGAACGTGCGGGAATTTGCCTTACGGATATGGAGAAATCTTCACGGAAACTATGGCACGCAATATCAGGCAGTGCTTTTGTACAGGTGGAACTGGGTATCACTGACAAAGAAATCATTGATGCAATACGTTATCACACAACAGGCAGAGCAGCAATGACACTGCTCGACAAGGTGATTTTTGTGGCAGACTTCATATCAGCCGACAGGGATTATGACGGAGTGGATAAAATGCGTAAGGTGGCAGAAAAAGATTTGGATGAAGCTGTTCTGGAAGGTATGGCATTTACAATAGCCGACCTTGCACAGCGAAAGCTGACAATCGCCCCCGATACCTTTGCAGGCTATAATGAAATGGCGGCTCTGAAAGCGAAAAAATAAATTTTTGGAGGAAACGGAATGACATCTTTGGAAACAGCAAAGCTTGCAGTCAAAGTGCTTGACAGCAAAAAAGGCATTGACATCAGGCTGATAAAAATAGGGGATATATCGTCTATTGCAGACTACTTTGTAATAGCGGCAGGCAGTGCCAGCACCCATGTCAAAACGCTGGCAAATGAAGTAGAGTATAAACTGGATGAAGCAGGCGTCAGTGTCAGTCACATTGACGGACACCGCTCCGATACATGGATTGTACTGGACTATGTTGATGTGATAGTGCACGTCTTCTCGGAGGAAGCAAGAGAATATTACAGTCTGGAAAGACTCTGGCAGGACGGAGAGGAAATCGACATTTCCGATATTATCGTTGAATAAGGGAGAGAAAAGAAATTGAAGTACGAACACAGACAGATTGAACCGAAATGGCAGAAAGCATGGGAAGAAAACGGCATTTTCCATGCGGAACAAAACAGCACCAAGCCTAAATTCTATACATTGATAGAGTTTCCGTATCCGTCGGGACAGGGACTTCATGTAGGACATCCCCGTTCCTATACGGCACTGGATATTATTGCAAGAAAGCGTCGTATGCAGGGTTATAATGTACTTTATCCGATAGGCTGGGACGCATTCGGACTGCCGACAGAAAACTTTGCGATTAAAAATCATGTTCATCCCAAAGATGTCACTAAGAAAAATGTGGCAAGATTCAAAAGTCAATTGCAGTCATTGGGAATCTCGTTTGACTGGAGCAGAGAAATTAATACAACGGATCCAAAATATTACAAGTGGACACAGTGGATCTTTTTACAGCTCTTTAAAAACGGACTGGCTTATAAAAAGGAAATGGCCGTCAACTGGTGTACTTCCTGTAAATGTGTGCTTGCCAATGAAGAAGTTGTCAACGGCGGCTGTGAAAGATGCGGAAGCGAAGTCGTCAGAAAAGTGAAGTCACAGTGGATGCTGAAAATTACAGAGTATGCCGACAGACTGATTCAAGATTTGGATTTGGTGGACTATCCCGAAAGAGTGAAGGCACAGCAGAAAAACTGGATCGGCAAGTCCACGGGTGCCGAAGTGGATTTTACAACGACAACAGGTGATACCCTGACCGTTTATACAACACGTCCCGATACGCTTTTCGGTGCGACATATATGGTTATTTCTCCGGAACATCCTATTATTGAAAAGCTGTCCTCCGTGATAGGAAACATGGATGCAATCAGAGCCTATCAGGAAGCGGCCGCAAGAAAATCCGATTTTGAAAGAACAGAAGTTGCCAAGGATAAAACAGGTGTGAGAATTGACGGCATTATGGCAATCAATCCTGTCAACGGAAAGCAGATTCCGATATTTATCTCAGACTATGTACTGGTATCTTACGGAACAGGTGCGATTATGGCCGTCCCCGCCCACGATACAAGAGACTGGGATTTTGCAAAAAAATTCAATCTGCCGATTATCGAAGTTGTCAAGGGCGGAGAGGATGTGCAGAAGGCAGCGTTTACGGATTGTGCAACAGGTATTTTGGTCAATTCGGATTATCTCAACGGCTTGTCTGTTGAGGACGCTAAAAAGAAAATCATTGAAAAACTGGAAGAGACAGGCAAAGGTCATGCAAAAGTAAATTTCAAACTGCGTGACTGGGTGTTCTCCCGTCAGAGATACTGGGGCGAACCGATACCGATTGTACATTGTCCGTGCTGCGGAGCAGTGGCGGTGCCCGAGAGGGAACTGCCGCTGGAATTGCCTGATGTAGAGTCCTATGAACCGACAGACAACGGTGAATCACCGCTGGCACTGATGACAGACTGGGTAAATGTAAAGTGTCCGAAGTGTGGGACAGATGCGAAGCGTGAAACAGATACTATGCCGCAGTGGGCGGGTTCGTCATGGTATTTCCTGAGATATATGGATCCGCATAATGACAATGCACTGGCAAGCCCGGAAGCTCTGCATTACTGGTCCCCTGTGGATTGGTATAACGGTGGTATGGAGCATACAACACTGCATTTGCTGTACAGTCGTTTCTGGCATAAATTCCTGTATGATTTGAAAGTCGTTCCGACACCGGAGCCGTATGCAAAGCGTACCAGTCACGGTATGATTCTGGGTGAAGACGGCGGCAAAATGAGTAAGTCCAGAGGAAATGTTGTCAATCCCGATGAAATCGTGGAAACTTATGGTGCAGACACAATGCGTACCTTTGAGATGTTTATCGGAGATTTTGAGAACGCTGCTCCGTGGAACTCCAATAGTATCAAAGGCTGCCGCAGATTCATTGAGAGATTCATGAATCTGGCAGATATTATGACAGAGGAAAATGTCATTCGTCCCGAACTGGAGAGTGCTTTCCATAAGACCGTCAAAAAAGTTGGCGAAGATGTCGAGAACCTGAAATTCAATACAGCGATTGCCGCATTGATGTCCCTGATTAATGACATTACCGCAACAGGCAGTATTACCAAAAAGGAACTGGAAGTCTTTACAAAACTGATGAGTCTTTTTGCCCCTCATGCGGCAGAGGAAGTCTGGAAAGAAAAAAATCTGGGAACAGGTTTTGTATCCGTATCGGAATTCCCCGTATATGATGAAAGCAAATGTGTGGATAATACCGTTGAAATCGCTGTACAGGTCAACGGCAAGGTGAGAGATAAAATCGTTGTGCCTGCCGACATTGACCGGCAGGGAGCAATCGCCCTTGCCAAGACAAGCAGTAAAATTACGGCATTGATTGACGGCAAGAATATCGTCAAAGAAATCTATGTCAAGGGAAAACTTGTGAACATTGTAGCAAAATAATTTTTGATGGCTCTGTATATGAAACGGATTATACAGAGCCGATTCATTGTTGACAGAGTGAAATTTGTGAAAAAGTGTTATGCAATGTCTACATAGAAAAGTGTTGAAATTTATTGCATTTTACTTGTTGACAAAGAGCAGGTTTATCATGTATAATAAGTAGGTATCGTAATGACACAAACCCCTGCCTTATGGCGGATGGGAGGGAAGATAAATGGCTGAAATCAGAATTAAAGATAATGAGTCTCTGGAGAGTGCACTCAGACGATTTAAGAAACAGTGTGCAAGAGGCGGCATTATTCAGGAAGTTCGTAAGAGAGAAGCTTATGAAAAGCCTTCTGTAAAGCGTAAAAAGAAGTCTGAAGCTGCTCGTAAGCGTAAGTACAAATAATCATTTGTAACTTTGCACAGAAATGCAGGGGATATTTTCGGATGCTGAATCCCGTTTCGGGAAGCGTTTCGGGAATATCCCTGTTTTTGTTCAGTGAGAAATGGGGAGTGAAGAATGAGGAAGCATCTTTTGATGCCGACAGCGGCAGTAAAGTATGTAACGGACATATCCCCGGAACTGATACGGGAACTGGGGATAGATGCCATTCTTTTGGACGTGGACAATACGCTTGCACCGCCGGCCTCTCATATTGCGTATGAGGGAGTGCAGGAGTGGCTCGATATGCTGAAAGCGAATCATATTGCAGTGGTCATCTGCTCGAATAACTATCGGAAACGGGTGAAGCCGTTTTCGGACAGTGTGGGTTTGGAGTGCGTGTCAATGAGTCTGAAACCGTTTCCGTTCGGATTCAACAGAGCCAAGAAAAAATTAAAGGAAAAACCGCAGTCGGTGTTGGTGGTAGGCGACCAGATTTATACAGATGTACTGGGAGCGAATCTGGCAGGAATGAAATCGGTGCTGCTTGTTCCGAGAGACGAGGAACACGGGCTGACGATTATGCTGAGGCGTAAACTTGAAGTGAATATAAGAAAGAAGATTGCAATCAGGGGGAATTGATATGTCTGTGAAGCAGGCAAATGTGATAGACGGAATGGGAATTGACAAGGAAACGAATACACTGGTGTTTTTGATTACAGATCCGTATGCGTGGCTGGTGCAGGAGTATGAGCATCTGAAAGCGATACAAACCAAAATCAATAACTATGTGCATTATATTGAGACGAAGGGGTATCGTGAAAAGTACAGAAACCGTGAATTTGACGGTTTTCGTATTGAGATTGTGTTTCAGTACCGTTACACCGATAACGGAGAGGCTTTTCTGAAAGCAGGTCAGAAGCAGTTGAAAGAGAGAAATATTGATTTCAGCTATTCGGTTGTGGAGGGAAGAAGATGAAAAAAGTACTGTTTATACTGGGCCCGAACCTGAATATGGTAGGCATCAGGGATAAAAATATCTATGGTGCGGAAACAGCGGAGAGTATCAATGCACAGGTGATGCAGTGGGCAGAGGAATTAGACATAGAGTTGGAGATATTCCAGTCTAATCACGAGGGAGATATTGTGGATAAGATTCATTCCGCTTATGGAAAAAAAGACGGTATCATGATCAATGCAGGAGCGTTGACGCACTATAGTTATGCTCTGCATGATGCGATAGAATCGGTACATATTCCTACAGTAGAAACACATATGTCCAATATCTATGCTCGTGAGGAATTTCGTCACAAATCCGTATTGTCGGCAGTATGTATCGGATGTATCGCAGGTTTTGGCAAGGAAAGCTATTATTTGGGCTTGTCAGCCCTTGCCAAAAAGCTGAATTGACAGAAAGGAAGTAATGACCATGAGTTCAAGGCTTGCCATGCTGGGAGAGTTACTGCCTGATGATGCAGACGGGGCATTGATCATATCCAATGAAAACAGACGGTATTTTACGGATTTTGTATCGTCACTGGGACATTTGCTGGTGACGAGAAAGGAAAGTTATCTGTTTGTTGATTCAAGATACAGTGAAGCGGCACAGAAACAGGCAAAAAACTGCAAGGTGATTCCGTGTAAGAGACTGAGTGACGAAATGACGGAGATTATCCGACAAAATCAGCTCAAAAATATTCTTCTGGAGGGTTCGGCATTCACATTGAATGACTGTGCGTGGATGGAGAAGATTTTTGAAAAAGCAGGAGCCAATGCTGTCAGGACGAATGCATTGGACAGGCTCATCAATCAGATGAGAATCATTAAAACAGCGGATGAAGCGGAAAAAATGCGTCGTGCCCAGATGATAACGGAAAAAGCTCTGACAGAAACACTGCAACTTGTCAGAGAGGGTGTCACGGAACGAGAAATCGCTTTGGAGCTGGAATTCAAAATGCGGAAAATGGGTGCGGACGGGGTGTCGTTTGACTTGATTGTGCTGGCAGGAGCAAAAACATCCATGCCGCATGGTGTCCCCGGCGACAACAGGGTGAAAAACGGAGATTTCCTGTTGTTCGACATAGGGGCAACCGTAGACGGCTATCACAGCGATATGACAAGAACCTATGCTTTCGGTAATGTGACGGCTGAACAGAAAAGAGCGTATGAAACTGTCAGAAAAGCCCAGCTTTACGGCTTGGAGGCAGTGACAGACGGAGTTTCGTGTGATTATGTGGACAATGCCGCCAGGTCATATATTTATCAGGCAGGCTATGAGGGATATTTCGGACATTCCACAGGTCACGGTGTGGGGCTTGCCATACATGAAGAACCGTCCGTTTCCCCGAACAGTGATGTTATTCTGCACAGCGGCATGGTGATCACGGTAGAGCCGGGAATTTATCTTCCGGGACGGTTCGGAGTGAGAATTGAAGACATGGTGCTTGTCACAAGGAACGGCTGTATGAATCTTGCTTCGCTTTCCAAAGAGCTGACCATACTTTAAAAGAAAATTCATGTAAAAATCTTGCAATTTGATTTTTCATATAGTATAATGGTAAAGGTTGATTGACTTAATTTTTCATCAGGAGGATTCTATTTATGATTACAGCAGGCGATTTCAGAAA
>DEFH01000055.1:4845-6552 GCA_002350705.1 Ruminococcaceae bacterium UBA2857 | reverse complement strand
CAGCTTCTCAAGCTTCTTTCCACAAACCATTTCGATATGGAAGCAAACAGCCGGCAGGAGCTTTTGGTATCATTTAAAAGATCGTATGGTGCTTCCATGGGAAGTATTTGCCGGCTTTTAGATAAATTTGTGCCGGAAATGACCGTGACACAGAAGCAGGATTTCATTTATCGCTTTTTCCCGTTTATGTTTGGCATTTATCCCTACACCTATGTGACGGATAAGCAGAGGACTGCCATGGAAGAAGCAGGTGTAGATTATGTCTATCAATCCGTATATGAGCTGACCCTGAATTGTATTCTTGGCCTGCTTGGTGCGGAATAAAATAAAAATATACTATAAAGGAGATCAGAACAATGAAAGCTTTACCGAAAATCGCACTTGGAGCATGGGCATGGGGAAATGACGGGACCTTCGGAAACAATTTTACTGCGGATTCTCTCCGCCCGATTTTTGACACGGCAATGAAGAACGGACTTAACCTGTGGGATACAGCCTATGCTTACGGCATGGGAACATCTGAAAAGGTTTTAGCCGGCTTCATCAGGGATATTCCGAGAGAGTCTGTGATTGTGTCAGATAAGTTTACGCCCCAGTGTGCAGATGCGTCCTCGCCCACAGCAATGAAGGACATGATTGAAATGCAGCTTGATCTTATGGAGCTTGACCACTTTGATATCTACTGGATACACAATGTCTGGAATGCTCCGAACTGGACAGAGGAACTGGCAAAGTATTTTGAGGGTAAGGACAATGTTCCTCTTCTTGGTGTATCAAATCATAACCTTGCAGAGATTAAACAGGCAAATGATATTCTGAAAGCACATGGATTGAAATTGTCTGCCGTTCAAAATCATTACAGTCTTATCAACCGTTCCTCTGAGGATTCCGGCATTCTGGAATACTGTAAGGAAAACGGAATCTATTTCTTTGCTTATATGGTACTGGAGCAGGGAGCACTTTCAGGCAAATATGATACTGCTCATCCTATGCCGGAGGGTTCAGCAAGAGCACAGACATATAATCCTGTTCTTGATAAGCTGGAGATACTGAATGCCGAATTAAAGAAACTGGCAGAGAAATACAATGTAGGCACGGCACAGATCCCTATTTCATGGGCTATTGCTAAGGGAACTCTGCCAATCATCGGTGTAACAAAGGAAAATCAGGTGGAGGATGCCGTCAAAGCCTGCAATGTAGCTCTGACAGCAGATGAAGTTGCTGAGCTTGAAAAGGTTGCCGACAGTCTAAAGCTGAATGTTATCCGTATGTGGGAAAAAGAGATGAAATGATATGGCAAAGAAAGTCGGCGATGAGATTGCTCGTATCTCAGGCGGCAGCGGCATAAGAACGTAAGCGGTGAAGCGAAATGGGCAAAGGGAAAACAAATGTTTGCACACCTTAATGATGATGTGCTTTTCGGAGAGGTATGGAACGAGGAGGCCATAAGCTATGAGATGGAAAAAAATGTTTAAGCTGATGAGTGCCGCAGTTATGGCAGCAGTATTGATTGTGGTAGCAGGTTGTTCTTCACAGGGGAATGATAATCCAGGTGGCGAGTCTGTTATATCCGAGCAGTCTCAGGATAGCGTTGTTCAGACAGAGAACGCAAAACTTTCTTCTGAAACTGAAAATGACAATGAAAATAGTGATTATCCGGAAATCAGTCGGGAGAAAGAAATATCAGAACAGTCTAAAGAAAGTTCA
>DEFH01000055.1:0-4703 GCA_002350705.1 Ruminococcaceae bacterium UBA2857 | reverse complement strand
AAATCAGTTGGGAGGAAGAAATATCAGAACAGTCTAAAGAAAGTTCAGTTCAGACGGAGGAAACAAAACCTTCCTCTGAATCTGAAAGTAACAGTGAAGATAGTGAGCAGCCGGAATTCTCACAGGAGGAAAAAATGCAGGAACAGATCATGACAATGAAAATCGGTGATAAGTCGGTTGAGGTTTTATGGGAAGATAATGAAAGCACAGCGGCACTTAAAGAACTCTGCAAGGATACGCCTCTGAACATACAGATGTCCATGTATGGCGGATTTGAGCAGGTAGGTTCCTCTTGGAACGAGTCTGCCCAGAAATGATGTGCAGACAACAACACAGTCCGGAGATATCGTTCTGTATTCGGGGGATAATATCGTAGTGTTTTACGGTTCAAATTTCTGGAGCTATACAAGGCTGGGAAGGATCACCGGTCTGTCTGATGCAGAGCTTGCCGGAATGCTGGGCAATGGTGATGTTGCAATTACAATTCTGGTAGAATAATTAATCAAAACAGGAGGTAAATCAAAATGAGTGGGAAAATCGTACAGACAGCCGGACGAGAGCAGCTTGGTGAATTCTCCCCTATGTTTGCACACCTTAATGATGATGTGCTTTTCGGAGAGGTATGGAACGAAGAAGCGATAAGCGTAAAGACAAAGTGTATTATTACGGTTGTATCGCTGATGGCATCCGGTATCACAGATTCATCACTTGGGTATCACCTGATGAATGCAAAGAAAAACGGAGTGACTAAAGAAGAAATAGGGGCGATCATTACCCATGCGACAATGTATGTAGGCTGGCCCAGGGGCTGGGCGGTGTTCCGTATGGCTAAGGAAATTTGGAATGAAACTGAGCCGGAACTTACCGAAAAGGACAAATATCAGAATACAATTTTCTTCCCTATCGGTGAGCCGAACGATGCCTTTGCACAGTATTTTGTCGGACAGAGTTATCTTGCTCCCCTTTCGATGCAGCAGGTGCCGATGTTCAATGTAACATTTGAACCGGGCTGTCGTAATAACTGGCACATACACCATGCTGTAAGCGGCGGCGGTCAGATGCTGATCTGTGTCGGCGGAAGAGGTTACTATCGGGAATGGGGTAAGGACGCTATCGAGATGATTCCCGGCACAGTCATCAACATTCCTGCAAATATCAAACACTGGCACGGTGCGGCAGCGGATTCATGGTTCTCACATATTGCTGTGGAAGTGCCCGGTGAAGAAGGAAAAACAGAATGGCTGGAGCCTGTGTCTGACGAAGACTACGGGAATCTGCAATAACGGCGGAATCAAAATGAAGCTCACAATACTGATGGGAAGTCCGAACAGGAAGGGCTCTACAAGTATTCCGGCTGAAAACTTTGCAAAAGATGCAGAGGAGGCAGGACATATTGCCGAAGCCCTTATAGTGGTGAGAATATTCTCGTAATCATGGTCGTGAGAATTGATTATCTTAAAAAAACGGAGAAAACATGATGAAATTTCTTTTTGCATCGTACTCTTTCAAAGGCAGTCTTACCAATAATTTAGGGTGTGCTTGACGGCACACCCATTTTTTGTTTGATAACAGGCACATTTTTATTTTTCTTTTATCCAAACAGACGGGCGTATGCTTCTCACGTTATAAGCATAGGTAATACTGCCATCAATATAAATACGATAATAATAATTATTATCTCGCCTCGTCCTTAAATAGCAGCACGTCCCATAACTATTACTATGCTGATAGCAAGTTTTACAATCACCAGGACAATTTCCGTTTCCGCATTTTCTTTCGTCTTGTGTCATAAGCGTTTCGGCTTCCTGTTTACTTAAAAGAAAAACATTGTCTTTTGCATTGTTGACATCTTCAAGTTTGGCATTAACGATTTTTAATTTTTCGGTGCTTGAAAAGGCTTTATTATAAAACTCTCCGTTCAAATACTCACGCAAAACAGAATATTCCCAATCCATTGTTGTATTCCCATTGTTACGGCAATCCATTGAAAACAATGCCAATCTGCTGATTACCAATGCGTTATTGTTTTCCTCTTTGAGAACTATCCACTCAATAGGCTTATTTTCCCATTTGCCAAGCGTTATCATACGTTTGCTCATTTGTTTAACCTCCTTGTTCCGACAGGTGAACTCGAATGACTTTTGCAGTTTCGTCTGGCTCACCGTCTTTGGCTACGCAGTATTCAATATCTTCGGGGACTTGCTCAATCGTACGGATATATATATCTGCATCACTGTCCACAACCGCAAGACGACAGCGTATTTTGCGTATGGCGGAATCCGTTACAGGCATTTTTCCTGCACTCGGCAGTGATGTGTAGTATATCTCGAAATCTTCATTGTTTGCCACTCCAAAGCGTACCCACTCACCGTAAACAGCTTCATTTCTGTCAAGAACCATGCTGAATCTGCCTTTTCTTGCCTTTCCGATATTAAATCTGAATTTTGACTGGCTGTCTGCCTTTATCGGAGAAATCACTCTGATAGGACCGCCCTCACGTCCGTATATCAGACCGTAGGCAACACCTGTTTTGCCTGTCGGGGCGGTAATATCCGTATTTATTTCCACACCTCTTGATTTTTGAATTTCTATGGCTTCGGCAGTTCCCAAAGGCGGGAACAGATTGAAATGATTTTCACCCGAATTTCCGCCGTTCATTTTTTCATTTTCTTCCTTGATACGCTTATCAAACAGCTTTTTCAATATAGGTGATTTACTTGAATTTCCTGCAAGGAATATTTGGAATTCATCAGCACCGCTGTTTTCAAGTATCTTACTGTCAGCCAAAAGCATTATCGCATCAAAGAAATTGTCTACACCGCTCTGAATACGTTTCTCAAGAATACCCACAAGGTCAACATTTATTTTTTTGCTGTCATTCCTGATATACAGCTTCTGTCCCGACTGAAATTCACCGTTATTATCGAAAAGGTCAACAGTGACTGCTCCGTCATCTGATATTGGAAATTTCATTTTTTCATCATTTCTGAATATGTAGCCGTTGTAAATCTTTGTTTGAGATTTGTCATTTTCGGTTTTTTCGGAATTTTTATCGGCTATGCCGATAATTCCCTCCCAGAACGGACGCAGTACTTCCATAAGCTGTTTGGTATTTCTCTTTGCAGACGGAGTATTTTTTATTGTAGTTTCACTGCCTGACGGTTTGATACATTTCGGCGGAAGCGTAAAAGAAAAACCGACAGATTCCGTTTGAGAATTGCCCTTTTCCACTGTTTTTCCCGTTCTCATGAAGTCATTATTGGCTTTGAATATCTCAAAGGCAAGCAGTTCCAGCAGATTTTCACCGCCAAGATACGGATCACCCTCCGAGTTGATATGTTCAATAACATAGTCCCTGTCCTCTTCTTCACGGATTTTGCCATTGATGCCTCTCCAGATACCGAAATCAAAGTCAGTCGTACCTCCACCGAAATCAAATATCGCATAGAGATATTTGTCATTTTCATCAACGGGGTCAAAGCCATATCCCTGCAAAGCTGTTATTGCATACGCTTCAGGTTCACTGACACCCATTCTGACACGGAATTTCTTACTTGTTTCTTTATCATTCTGAATTGTTTCGGGCACGGATTTCCAAAGACCTTTTCGGAAACTTTCAAGAATTTTATTTTTTACATCAAGATTATATGCAACGGGAAAAGAAATGACATAATCCATGTAAATCCCATAATACATATTATTGATATACAATCCGAGATAATACGCATACAGTTCCAGAGGATTGAATTCATTTTCTTTCAGACTTACAAACGGCGGTAATTCTATTTCCGTATGTTTATTTTGCTGGTCAATAATTTTGACGGTTCTTTTCTCATCACCGCACCATTGTTTTATATCATAGAAAAACGAATCAAAGAAACGGTTGTTATCGCAGGATTTCAAATCCTTATCAGCCGCATGGGAAACTCTCAGATCATTGATGGATGTTTCAGGTCTGCCGTTTCTGCTGTTATAATTCCTGATAAACTTTTCAAGATTGATAAATTCCATGATAGTTGGATTTTCATAATGATGAGCTTCGGGGGCTTTATTGAGTTTTCCTATTCCGACACGGAGCAAAGTTGTATGTTCGTCACCGTCCTGTATGGAAACGATTGTACTCTTTGTTCCGAAATCAATTCCAATCAAGCCATTTTCCTTAATATCACATATCGGATTTCTCGCTCTCAGGGGCTTTTCCAATTTAGCGAGAACCTGATTTTTTTCGGCAACAGGTTCACCGTCAGACCACAATTCCCAATGTCCGGAATTGACTTCTTCCAGACACTTTCTGTCATATTTTTCAAGGTCTGCCCTTGCTCTGTCACATTCAAGCAGGCTTTGGATATAAAATTCGGCAATTTCGGGTGTCATAACAAAATTATTCATCACTTTGTCATGTACTTCTTTTGTTATTTTACCTTTGTCAATGCCAAAAATATCCATCAGTTTATCAATTTCATTTTCGGATATTTCCGAAACATTACGTTCTTTCAGTACAGATACCGCCTGTTTCATAACATTATCATTGAGAATTTCATATTTGCCCGAAAGAACAGCTTTTTTAAAGTCAGCCAAGCTGATATTAACAATACCGACATGAACAGAGTCATCATCGTTCCAATTCGCATATCGTTCTGTTTCAATGCAGAATGAACCGCCTTTATATCCTATCCAATGTTTGAAATTGTCAATAATAGTTG
>DEFH01000056.1 GCA_002350705.1 Ruminococcaceae bacterium UBA2857 | reverse complement strand
ATTCTTTCGTGCGGTTGCCCTGGATAAGTGTACATTTACGGTTGACTTTACCCTTATGTTATGATACAATTATATCATATCTTATGTTAATGAGTCAATAGTCCCACAACATATAATACAAAAGAGGTAAAAATGTATCATATCAAAGATGACAAACGCGCATACAAATCTTCGGAACTGATTTTTCAAGGATTATTTGAATGTTTGAAATCAAAGGCTTTCAAGGAAATCACTATCTCGGATATTCAGAGAGTATCTTCTGTAGGAAGAGCAACATTTTATCGTAACTTCGATTCTCTTATTGATGTTCTGCACTGGAGGTGTGATCTGCAATACAAGACCATGATGGAGGAATACACTCGTCTTCTCCATCATGATGAGTCAAGCACTGAGTTTCTGAGGTACTTTTTCGGGTATTGGATGTTTCATTCTGATGTGCTTGAAATACTTATCAATCTTGGACGCTACGACATCGTTTATCAAAGCCATTATGATAACTCGAAGATTTTATATGAGTATTTCCGTGACAGCTTCGTAATCAACCAAGAAACATTTGAATACTATATGGCGCTGCGTATCGGTGCTTTTGTCAATATTCTTATTACATGGATAAAAAACGAAAAAAAAGAGAGCGTGGACAGGCTTGTGGATATTATTGAAAAACTGATTACTGATTTATCCGGCTCACCGCTTATCATTTGATAATTTATACGAGAATGATTAACGCAGGTGGGCTGGAGTTACAGACGCATTCAACCTGTGATCAAAATGGTGTTGGCTAAAAACAACCTCTCAGCGATAGCAGTTTTATCGTTGAGCGGTTGTCTATCGTGCGGACTATTCATTTGTGAAAATAGGGCATGCCGCGGGTTGCGCTCATTCAAGGCAAAAAAATTCCCTTGACCTTGGCGGTGTGCCTTGTTTCAAGGGCTTTTATGCTGCGAGAGCGTGATGTCTTTGTATTGTATCCTGCGGTAGCGGTTTACCGACGAAATCATAGCTTTCAACAAAGGTGTCCATAATGCGTGGTTCCTCACCCCACCAAATCGGATAACCGACATATATGGTGGTATAGCCATCAAGGGATAATTTATTGTTCGCAATACCCGGACGAACGCTCTTGTCATCCTGTTCGTGAGTAGTGCGGCTGTCGCTGTCGTGCCAGTTCAGATCAGCTTCTGTATAAGGCTCCGATGGTATGATCTCATATATATCCGCACCTGTCACATCAGCTAATTTTTCCGCTACGCCTTTAGTCGTACCTGTTGCCGAAAAATAAACTACAAGCACATCTGTACCTGTTTTTTGGGTATCCTCGGACGGTTGAGATTCATCCTTATTTTCTGATACAGACTCAATTTTATTGCCGTCTGAACTGTCAGCATTCTTTTTTGTATCAGACTGTGAAGTACTGTTTTCAGCAACTGAATTAGTTGAATCTGAATCGGAGTTTACATTTTCAGGATTGCTGCTGTTTCCACAGCCAGTTATGGTAATGCAAAGACAAACGATCATAAAGATCGCAGCAAATATTTTTACCCTTTTCATACAAGAAACCTCCGGTATTATTTCAGCTTGCAGTAATCCTCATCAGATACAGGCTCCAGCCACTCTGTTTTTCCATCTTCTCCGGGCACTTCCACAGCAATATGAGAAAACCATGAATCCGCCGCCGCACCGTGCCAGTGCTTGACATTTGCCGGAATATTGATAACTGTTCCGGGTGTCATCTCTACTGCGTCCTTACCCCATTCCTGATAGTAACCTCTTCCGCCGACACAGATCAGTATCTGACCGCCGCCGCTCGTGGCATGGTGTATATGCCAGTTATTTCTGCATCCCGGCTCAAAGGTAACATTGAACATCGGCACCTGCTCCATAGAAAGCGGAGCAAGATAGCTTTGTCCGACAAAATAATCACCGTAGGGATTCGGCTCGCCGATAGGGAAGAAGATAGTATTCTGATATTTGTCCTTGTCTGTAAGCTCGGGTTCTGATTCATTCCAGATCTCCTTAGCCATGCGGAACACAGCCCATCCCTTGGGCCAGCCTACATACATTGTCGCATGGGTGATGATCGCCGCTATTTCTTCCTTTGTCACTCCGTTTTTCTTTGCATTCATCAGGTGATATCCAAGTGATGAATCTGTGATACCCGATGCCATCAGCGAAACTACGGTAATGATACACTTTGTCTTTACGCTTATGGTATCTTCGTTCCAAACCTCTCCGAAAAGCACATCATCATTGAGGTGTGCAAACATAGGGGAGAAGTCACCAAGCTGCTCACGTCCTGCTGTCTGTACGATTTTCTCACTCATTTTAATTTTCCTCCTGTTCTCTGATATATTTTTTGTCAGAATCCGGTACTGCGCCCTCATCTGACAGATACCGTTCTGCTTTCATTGTAAGATCATATTTTTGTCTTAGTGCAGCTATCATTCCCATCATTTCTGAAGCATGATGTATATCCAGTGCTTGCTGATCCTTCCAGCTGTCGATAAGAATAACCGTTTCGGGATCAGCCATTGAAATGAAATACTCGTACTGCAGGTTACCATCCTCCCTGCGGATAGCATCGGCAGTGCCTGAGTTTTCCATTTCTTCAGCAAACTTTCTTGCATTGCCATTCTTTCCTGTATAATACAGATTCATTGTAATGCTCATGATTTTTTTACCTCGTTCCTATATTTAAGGATCAGCATAAGGAAATTTCCCGATACTGTCGTCAGCGTTCCGGTCAAGAAAATAAATACATTATTGCACCCTATGATCATTGCTGCTCCACCGGCCGCTGTAAATGCAGCAGATATTCCTGCATCCTTTATCCTGAACGATAATCCGTCATGATAATAAATACTGTCAGCAAATATAGATATGAAAAACAACACAAGTGCTGCCGTCATAAGTATTGCCGTAAAGAATCTGTCTGCTTCAGGGTTATCAAGAAACTTAAATGCTATAGTTACAAGATTAACTGCGATTACAACAAAGTAATGGCTGAACATTAACCTTAAAGCTCTGTTCGTTCTGTGGTGATTGCATAGATAGTGTATTTGCGTTACATAACAGCCAAATAAAGTAAGTATAACAGCAAATACAAGGATAGGACGAAGAGAAAAGCTTCTTACATCAAAGAAATCGGTCATTCCGACCACACCCTCGCCGAAGGTAATGATCGTAATAAGTTCAAAACGCTCAGCAAGATGAGGGAAACTGATGATGCTGATATCGAATTTACCTCGTATAATGAAAGGTAAAAAGGCTCCCACAAGAACAGCTGCTACATCCAACCATATAACGGCCTGCTCCAAATGACAAAGCGATGCTAAAAATGCCGTCAGGTATAAAGCACAGTCTACGCTTAAAATAACCAGTGAATTTTTTGCCGCACCCGTATCCTGCTGTTTTAGTATCGTTTGTATAAGATACATTCCCCCCACACAAAGCAGCATAACAAGCATTGCCAGATTGAAGGTCAGCGACATTTCGCTCCACTCGGAGGAGATCGTATTTGCCATATAGACTGCTGCAGTCATGTTAACAGCCGTCAGCCCGTATTCGTACCATTTCCATTTACCGTAGCGGTTAACATAGTTCGTTAAATAAAGCCATGCCTGAAGGATTACAAAACAGACCACGATATACTGAGCAAACCCTGACAAAGGAATAATACCGTCCTCCGGCTCCTCAATCAATAATGTCAGCCTTGATATAGCATATACATAGATCAGATCATAGAAAAGTTCAATTAGTTCTACCTTTTTTTCTTTAATTTTCATTATTTATATCATCAGCCTCCAAGTACCTCACTCAGCCACTTTTTGATCTCGGTTTCTTTCGGTCGGTTGATCTGCTTACCTTTTGCCCATTTCACTTCACCGCTGACATTCTTATGCAGTGCTGTGTCGCTTCTGCCAACACCGCTGCCGCCGGAGGTACAGAAAGGAATGATCGTTTTTCCGCTGAAATCATAGCTTTCCAGGAAGGTTTCAATAATTCTGGGTGCAACTCCCCACCATATCGGAAAACCCACTATGACTATATCATAAGAAGCCATATCAGCAACCATTCCTGCAATTTCAGGTCTGGAGGATGGGTCATTCATCTCCAGAGTGCTGCGGCTTCGTTTGTTCATCCAGTTAAGATCTGCGGAAGTATAGATATCCTTCGGTACGATCTCAAAGACATCTCCGCCTGAGATGCGAGCGATCTCATCGCCCACTTTCTTTGTAACTCCGCTTGCTGAAAAATAAGCTACTAAAATTTTTGGTTTCATTTTACTGCACATCCTTTCCGATCTATGATGACAGCACGGATAGTCTATGGTATTGCAGCCACAGACCTATCCGTTTATTTGTCAGTTCATCTTTGCACAATTACCGATCTTATTACCTGTTACGAAATATTCATAAGTCGGGAACTCAAACAGCACCGGTTTGAATACATGATAGTCGATCTTTCCCTTTTCATTCAAAACACTTTCATCTGCATATGTTGCAAGAATCTTGCAGATAAAATTGTCAAAATTCTCTAATTCGTAATTACCATCCATTTCACATTCAATGGACACCTTTGCTGCGTTGATAAGAGGAGCGCCGTTTTCACCGATCGTATATTCAAAAGCATTTGATTTATCTTCTTTGTTGCCGCTTATCACACCCATGCGGTCTGCTTCCTTAAGCCATGACTCATCTACAATATTTACCGAAAGCATCTTGTTTTCAAGAATGCCTTTGTTGATATAATGAGCGTGTACAAGTGAAACCATTAGATGACTGTGTGCAACTGTTCCGGCATGTGCAACCAAAGTCCATGTTGGCTTATCATCCACCATAGCACCGACAACAATTATAGGACAGGGATATAAGGCAAGTTTTGCTCCGATATTCTTTTTCATATCATTTCATCTCCTTTTCCCACATACGGATAACATTCAGTTCCAGACTGTCGGCAACCTTTTCAAGCTCTGTGACCTCATCTGCTGTCAGAGCTACATTGCAGGCTTTGACGGCATCCTCTACCTGATTTTCCTTTGTTACACCGATGATCGGCAGAGTTCCCTTAGCAATAGCCCAGGCAACAGGGATTTGTGCTGTGCCTACATTGTATTTCTCTGCCAGTTTCTTTAATTCGGCATTCAGTATCTCCAGCTTATCAAGAACAGGATTATAAGTCTGCGCTCTTGCTGACCCCTCCGGCATAGGATGAGCAGTATCATATTTGCCTGATAGTGCTCCCTGCTCAAGTACCATATAAGCAAAGAAATAAATGTCGTTTTCCTTACAGTATTCAAGAATGCCGGAATCCTCAGAGGAACGGTTGATAAGGCTGTAATGGTTCTGAACGGCAGACAATTTCAAGCCATGTGCTTTCAGGATTTCATCAGCCTGCTTTATTTCTGCAAGGTTATGATTTGATACTCCAAGAAGCGGCACATCATCCTTGCCCTCAAAATACTTTGCCAGCTCCTCTGTCCAGTTCGGAGCATTCCAGACATTGTGTATCCAGTAAATATCAAAGCGGTCAAGCTCCATAAGATCAAGCTGCATTTCGATCATATCCTTCATTGCTGTGGGCGAGGACGCATCTGCACACTGGGGCGTAAACTTATCTGACACAATCACAGACTCTCTCGGAATATCCCTGATGAAGCCGGCTAAAACCGTTTCAGATGTTCCCATGCCGTAAACATAGGCTGTATCCCACAGGTTAAGTCCGTTCTTCATCGCCGTGTCAAAAATCGGGCGGAGAGAATCCGCAGTAAAATTGTTTCCGAAGGTCCCGTCATTTCCCCATGCCCATGCTCCAAGTGCGATTTTCGGTAAAGCTTTCATTGTTCTGATCTCCTTTATAGTATATTTTTATTTTATTCCGCACCAAGCAGGCCAAGAATACAATTCAGGGTCAGCTCATATACGGATTGATAGACATAATCTACACCTGCTTCTTCCATGGCAGTCCTCTGCTTATCCGTCACATAGGTGTAGGGATAAATGCCAAACATAAACGGGAAAAAGCGATAAATGAAATCCTGCTTCTGTGTCACGGTCATTTCCGGCACAAATTTATCTAAAAGCCGGCAAATACTTCCCATTGAAGCACCATATGATCTTTTAAATGATACTAAAAGCTTCTGACGGCTGTTTGCCTCCATATCGAAATGGTTTGTGGAAAGAAGCTTGAGAAGCTGCACACGCTCACTGAGTGACTCCGCTATTTTTTCGGCTAATTCTCTCCTTGTCAGACTATCATTGCTTTCAAGGATTACCGCAAGGCTTTCATTCCATCGCTCATATTCACGTTCAAACAGTGCAAGGAAAATTTCCTCTTTCGTCTGAAAGTAGTTATATATAGATGTGCGTGTGAATGATGTTACCGCGCCGATCTCTTTCAGGGTTATTTCCTTAAAATTCATAGTTTGATAAAGCTGTTCACAAGCATTTATGATTTCTTTTTTTCTTGCTGCTGTCAGCTCCGGTGATCCCTTTGGCATAGTTTCTTTCCTTTCTGTTATTTATTCTGACATCGTGTCATTAAACTTATTATACATATATTCTGACACAATGTCAATATATTTTTTTGTGAAATTTTAAATTAATAAACCTACAAGTATTTCACATTGGTAACACTCATAGGTTTAAAAAATATTGACGCATCTCAGGTCAATGAATGGCTATTTTAATGAATAGGCGAAGATAAACGATATACATGCCAGTTCATGATTACCCCGGAGGATCATCCGGAGTGCTTTGTATCGGCAGTGTGAGAATAAGAAAATAAAGTGCTTCCGGGTCTGCATTATTTGCCATTATATCATTCTTACACTTTGCAAACTGTCCGAAAAGCTGATCGTCAAGGTTGTTGCGGTCGGTCAGCACAACGATAGTCGGGCTGTCAAGTGCCTCCTGCAAGCCGTGAACGTAAAAGACCATCGTGAATCAGTAAAGGCAGTCGGTACTGATGCGTGGAATGAAGTGGCAGCGGACAGACAGTATAAAATACGATTTGCATTAAGAGAAGGCGGCTTTGTAAACCGTATCACAGTACACTATCTGAATTGAGGGGTGATAACCATTGAAAGGAATAACTGAAATAGAACTGACTGATGTCCATACAGGCAAGGTCGAAAAATATAAGGAAAATATTATGTGAACGGCAAGGCAAAATTCGTTTATAGCTGGAAACTGGAGCCGACAGACAGGCTCCCGGCAGGAAAAAAGCCGTGTCTTTCTCTTAGGGAGCTTGAAAAGCAGATAGGCTACGACCTTGATGCTCAGATGGATCCTACAAGGCAAAGCATGACGGTCATAGAGCTTGTGGAGCGTTATCTTTCAACAAAAACAGGTGTAAAGCCCAGCACAAGAGCAAATTACAACTTTGTGCGGAATCTTCTGAATCAGGAGGACTTTGCCGAAAAGAAAATTGGACACATCAAAACATCTGATGCAAAGCTGTTCCTTATCAGATTACAGGATTCTGGAAAAGGATACAGCACCGTTAAGACTGTTCATGGTGTGCTGCGTCCTGCTTTTCAGATGGCGGTCGATGATGAAATACTGAATAAAAACCCATTCGGATTTCAGCTTGCCGGAGTGGTGGTAAATGACAGCGTGACAAGAGA
>DEFH01000048.1:78297-90980 GCA_002350705.1 Ruminococcaceae bacterium UBA2857 | reverse complement strand
CTGAAACTTGGAAACTGGTGCTTGTATAAAAAATGGTTTATTATTTTCATTATAGCATACTTTTCGGGATATACCAACCGAAAAATTGTCAACTCATTTTTCTTAAATCAGGTTGACAATTCAAGCGGGATATATTATAATAGTGCCTGTAACAATGGAAAGGATGAATCTAATGAATACCACTGAAACCCAAACGAAAAAAAGACCAAAACCCAAAGCATTGACGGATATGATCTATATTGCTGTCTGTGCGGCATTGATTGCTGTTTGTGCACAGATTTCCGTACCGACGCCTGTCCCGTTCACATTGCAGACACTGGGGGTATTTGTAGCCGGAGGACTGCTGGGTGCAAAAAGGGGCACTCTGAGTGTGATTGTATATATTTTGCTGGGCATGATAGGAATCCCTGTCTTTGCGAACTTTTCGGGAGGAATCGGGGCACTTTTCGGCATGACGGGCGGATATATTATCGGATTTATTTTCACGGCACTGATTGTCGGCTTGATGTGCGACAAGCTCGGCAAAAAATTATGGGTACTTGCCGTATCTATGACAGCCGGATTAGCTGTGTGTTATTTGTTCGGAACACTTTGGTTCATGTTCGTATACAGCCGGCAAGTAGAACCGATTGGATTTGTTGCTGCTCTGGGAACGTGTGTCGTACCGTACCTTCTGTTTGATGCTGCCAAAATCATTGTTGCCGCGATACTGGTAAACCGCCTTGACAAAATCATCAGACTTTAATTTGCGGCCTCACCATAGCCTGTGCATACAGTTTTTTGCCGGCAAAGGCTACAGCAAGGAATTCACTGATGCCATGACAAATATTGTTTCCATGCTGAATCAGACCAATCCTTTGCTGACACTCACGCAAGATTGTGACATCATTTGCCAAAGCTGTCCCAACAATCAAAACGGTCTTTGCACGAGTCATGAAAAGGCGGCAGCTATTGATAAACGCTGTCTGGAACGGTATCAGATGGACTTTGGCGACAGTATTTCATGGAATGACCTGAAAGCCCTCGCCTATGGAAAAATTATTGACCGATCTCAGCTTATAAGCGTATGCCGGAACTGTGAATGGCATACATTGTGTTTTACCAAATGAAGAACAAGTCTCCGGCACCATTCATGCAAGAGACTTGTTCTTTTATACTGTTTTTTCCATAACGAAATCGTCCATAAAATAGCCGTTTCCGATCGGATTTTTTTCCGCATAGACATTGACAAAGCCCATTTTTTCATATGCCGCAATACTGCCGCTGTTGTACTTGTTGACGTTCAGGAAAATTCCCTTCAGACCTTCACATCTTGCCTGTTCCTCAATGAAAGCAACCGTATCTTTGGCAATATGCTTTCTTCTGAAATCCTTGTGTACATACAGCTTGGAAATATACATTTTATTCTTTTTCGGATAAAATGCCGTAAAGCCTGCACACTGTCCGTCACTGACAAGACGGTAATATCGCCCCCCCTCTTCCAGCTGATGTCGAATCGCTGACGGTGACTGAAACATTGCGATCATATAATCATTCTGCTTTGTACCCAGAATCGGATCATAATGTTCCTTTACGATCTCCGATGCAAATACCGATAATTCTGCTGCCTCTTCGGGCAGTACTTTTTGAAATTCTGTCAAAGCATTATTCCCCCAGATATTCTTCCAGTGTAATTTCCTCTTCATAGATTTCTTTGGCGGCTTTCTCACCGACATAGCGGATATGCCAGGGCTGATACATAAAATCCGTTTCCTGTACCTTATCCTCGGGGTAACGCAGAATAAATCCGTATTCCGCCATCACCGCATGAACTTCTCTCAGGATACCTGACATTTTTATCAGTTCTTCATCAGAAGTAATTTTCTCTCCTGCAAAATACAGTGCCAGATCAATGCTCAGACCTGTCTGATTTTCGGAATAGCCCGTATTTCCCTGATAATTATAGGCATAGTCTTTTCCGTAATCCTTGGTATATTTTTCAATCAAAGCTGTCTGCTCATCTGCGGTCAGATAGGCTCTGTTGACTTCGATTTGTATTTCCCGGAGCATTAATTTTTCACGAAGCTTTTTAAAATGCTCATAGGTTTGCTTTTCGATTTGAAACGTATTTCCGAAAAAATTTTTATCTTTTACCAATGTCACACTGTTTTCATAATCTTTGGGAAGCGGGTGCGTTCTGTTGACAAGTACCAGATAATCGGTCTGCTTTTTGACGGCTGAAGACTGCCCCGATACATTTCCCGATTTGTCGGAAACAGAAGTCGGTTCCGAGCCGTTACAGCAGGTCAATGTCATTGCGATTCCTGCCGTCAGCAGTAATACCAGTAATTTTTTCATAAATTTCCTCCCTGTAATTTGTTTTGATCTTCGGGAGCAACTGCTCCTGCATAACGGTTATAGACATAGCCTTCGGGAATTTCCCCCGTAGGCACACGTTTTTGATAGGTATCTTTTGTGTTTGGGAAAGCATATCGTTTCAGCAGCATGACAATACCGCCTGCCAGTACAAAAACGCTGATCCACTGCGATGTGGAGAGAAACAACAGATGTCCCCGAATGTCATCTCCTCTGAAAAACTCGTCTGCAAATCGAAGTATCGGATATAATAGCAGATATGCCGCCAATACGGAACCTTTTTTCAGCCGCTTGCCTGCAAGCCATATCAGTATCAGCATAATCAGGAGATTTCCCGCGGCTTCTATGAGCTGTATGGGCAGACGTGTCACGTCATTGACAGACGGTTCCAGCCATTCACTGTGATACACAACCCCCCAGTCGGATGCAATTCCATAACAGCAGCCTGCCATCAGACAGCCTACTCTGCCGAACGCATGAAACAAGGGAATCGCAGGAGCAAAAATATCCGCATACAACCAAAAATCCACTTTGGCAAGGCGACAATAACCATATCCCACAAATACCGCACCTATCAAACCNNCAAAACCGCCATAAAATACCATACCGCCAAACGCTTCTCCCAAAAAACCGAAACATTTTTCCCATGCAGGCAGACTCCGAAAGGCTTGTACTATCACCTCTGCCCTTGTCAGTGCATACAGAATCTTTGCTCCGAAAAAGGCTCCCGCCACCGAAAACAGAGGAATATTCACGATTTCAATATAGCTGAAATCCCTGCGTTTTCCGGAAAGGAAGTGTATCAGCAGACCTGACGCAATCAGACCTGCCAGCACACAAATACTGTACATTGATACAGGCTTGCCTAAAAAATAGATAACAGGCAGCACCTTGTATCACCACTCTCCGACCACAGCACCGTTCACAAATCCTCTGACACCGTTGCATACGGCAATGCACGCAAAGGAAATACCGCCCAATACAATCCCTGCTGCTCCGCATACGACAGCTGCAATGGCAAAGCTGCCTCTCGGAGCACCCACAGCCGCATTCTGATTGCCGCCCATCACTCCCAGCACAATGCCGCCAATGCCGCACAGAATCGCAACAATATCCATAATATTTGCCAGTACAACGGTAAAGGCAAAGAAATTGCATACCAATGCCAATACAATACTTGCAATTCCCAGTATCATACCAATCATGGAAAGCTGTCTGCCAGGCTGGGGTCCCATATATTTCGGCTGCTGCACGGGAACATACTG
The DNA here is from genome assembly GCA_002350705.1 of Ruminococcaceae bacterium UBA2857. Lineage (GTDB taxonomy): Bacteria > Bacillota > Clostridia > Oscillospirales > Acutalibacteraceae > UBA1213. The sequence continues at coordinate 87,360 of DEFH01000048.1, read as the reverse complement.
CGGAGAAGAACTCTCTCCGTTTGGTCCTACGGCATGGGAGGGATTAACGACGGGATCATCTGTCGGATGAGGCGTGTAGACATTCCGATTGTCATTATCATTCGGGTTGTTATTCATAAAAAGACATCCTTTCAACTGTTAAAGTCATCTAAAATTTTCTTTACGATTTCATCTGTATGCATCCCTCTGGAGCCCTTCACCAGTATGGTCATATCAGGCTCTGTGATGGTTTTCAGATAGGCATACGCTTTTTCATTGCTGTCAAAACTGTGTACATTCCCACAGCCGTTTTCTTTTGCTCCTGCGGCAGTATTTTCGGAAAACTCTCCGACAGTCAGCAGGATATCAATCCCGATTTTGGCAAGATGTTCTCCCACACGGTAATGCTCTTTGGCAGACTGCTCTCCCAACTCCAGCATATCCGCCAGTACAGCAACGCTTTTTCCTTTTGCAATACTTTTCATCACGTCCAGCGAAACTTTGGCAGCTTCGGGACTGGAATTATAACTGTCATCAATCAGTGTCATCCCATGGAGCTGATAGATCTGCTGACGCATGGGAGCATTTTTGTAAGTCAGCAAGCCTTCCTGAATCGTCTGTGCATTCAGACCGAGGTGCTTTCCGACGGCAAATGCGGCTAATGCATTCTTTACACTGTGTTCCCCCAAGGCAGGAATCGTCAGAGCAAATGCTCCGTCTTTACAGCAGCAGACAAAGTTTGTCTGAAAACCAACGGTTTCCATATCTTTTGCATAATAGTCATTGTCTGTACTCAGTCCGAAAGTCACTGTCGGAAATGACTGCTTTCCGTGGAGTTCTTTCAGAAGTACATCATCACCGTTCAAAAACAGCACACTGTTTTCACCAAAATGTTTGGTAATCTTGAATTTCTCACTGCGAATATTCTGCTGTGTGCCGAGATTTTCAATATGTGCCACACCGATATTGGTCATGACAGCAAAATCCGGTCTTGCAATATCTGCCAGTCGGTCCATTTCGCCAAACTCACTCATACCCATTTCAATGACAGCCGTGTCATTGTGTGCGGCAATATCAAACATCGTCATCGGCAAGCCAATCTGACTGTTTTTATTGCCCTGTGTTTTCATCACATCCAAGCCTTTGGAAAGGGCGGCCGCTATCATTTCTTTGGTGCTGGTCTTGCCGACACTGCCTGTCACACCAACGACTGTCAGCCTGCATTGACTTCTGTAATAGGCTGCAAGTGCCTGAAACGCTTCCAGCGTGTCCTCCACCCTGATATAAGGCTTGACGGCATTAGCCGGAACATTGTTTTCCGTCAGAGTGGCACTTGCCCCTTTGGCAAGGCACTCCTCAATAAAACGATGAGCGTCTACCCTTGCCCCCTTGATGGGAACAAATAATGTTCCATCTTTGACCTGTCTGCTGTCATACTGAATATCGGTAATGACCGTATCGGCATTGCCGCAGAGCAGAACGCCTTCCACTGCCTGTGCGATTTCTCCGACAGTCATATGAACCATTGGAATCATCTCCCCTGTAATATTTGCTGAATCACTTCACGTTCATCATAGTGTGTTTTGACACCGTTTTTATCCTGGTAATTTTCGTGTCCCTTGCCTGCGAGCACGATAATATCACCGTCCCGAGCATTTTCCATACAGTAGCGGATAGCGTCTGTTCTGTCAGGCACAACCACATATTTGCCATCTGTCTTGGCAAGACCGATTTTAATGTCATCAATAATATTCATAACATTTTCCATACGGGAATTATCTTCTGTAATGACGGACAAATCCGACAGTCTGCCCGATATTTCACCCATTTCATAGCGTCTGTCACGGGAACGGTTGCCGCCTGCTCCGAACAGTGTCACCAAACGGTTGGGCTTGTATTCTCTGAGGGTATTCAGCAGGCTTTCCATGCTCAAAGCATTGTGGGCATAGTCTATCAGCAGGGTATAATTGCCCGGAACACTGACAGTTTCCACACGTCCTTTGACTTTGACTTCATTGAGGGCATCGCAAAGGTTCTGTTCGCTGACAGCAAAATGTCTGCATACAGCGATGGCCGCCAGTGCATTATAGACATTGAATTTGCCCGGAATATCCACATTCACTGACAGGTTCAAAGCACCGCTTGTCTCAAAATGCACCCCGATATAGCCTGCCGCTGCAATCAGATGGTCATTCTGTGCTTTGAGCTGTGCCTTTTCTCCGAAACCAAAGGTTTCAATACTTTCACAGGTATGATTTTGGAGAATGGTCGGTGTCACAGGATCATCTGTATTCACGATACCGACTTTGCACTGCCGGAACAATCTTGATTTACATTCGATATATTCTTTCATGTCAGCGTGTTCCACACCGCCGATATGGTCATGCGAAAGATTGGTAAACAAGCCGTAATCAAACAGGATCCCTGCGGTTCTGTGCAGTTTGAGAGCCTGTGAAGATACCTCCATGACAACACACTCACAGCCGTTATCAATCATTTTCCGCATATATTTCTGTATCTGATAGGATTCGGGTGTTGTGTTGGATGTCTCGATCAGCTCGTCACCAATCATAATGCCCAGTGTACCAATGACACCTGTCCTGATACCGCCTTTTTCGAGAATCTCACGCACCATACACGCAGTAGTTGTCTTTCCCTTAGTGCCTGTAAGACCGATTGTTTTCAGTGTTTCGGCAGGTCTCCCGAAATAGTTGGCACTCATGACTGCCAGTGCTTTTCTTGTATCATCCGTTTTGATGACCGTCACACCGTCCGCCCTGACATCCTTACCGACAACAATCGCTGCCGCTCCCATTTTCACTGCCGTGTCAACAAAATCATGTCCGTCCACATTTGCTCCCACAAGACATACAAATACACAGTCTTTCGTCACCTTGCGGGAATCATAGATAACATCTGTGATCTCTTTCTCGACATCTCCGCTGATAAGCTGATACTCCATTTTTTCAAGAAGCGTTTTCAGTTTCATGATAACCCCTCCGCCGGATTTTTTTCAATATATATCAATGCATACCCTCTTTATTTTATCACACACTTTTCAACACTGCAACATATAAATCTTTCGGATTTTCAACAGGTTTTTGTGTTTTTGGTGAATCAACTGAAATCAAAAAAATTTTTGACAAGTTTAAAAGAAAAATTGTCAAGAATACTTGACAAACAGCTATGGCTGTGCTACTATATACTCACAGACAAATTATGGAAGTTTTCAGCACCATCCACAACCCTTATCTGAATTGTGAGGCGAGATTCCTATGGATAAAAAAGACATCCTTGACCAGAATAAACGTCAGAACCGCCATTCTCTTGATGAACGGGAACAGCGTATTTATAACGCCTCATTCGGTATCGGTGCGGTAGTCGTAGGTGTGCTGTGTCTTGCATTCAGTATTTTCAAGGCCGTGCATCACCAGATGTTCTACGAGTTTGCTGCCATCATTACTGCCTATCTGTGCACCACTTTCTTTTATCAGTACAAAAATCTCCGAAACAAATTCTATCTGGCGGCAGGTATTCTCTCGGGAGTCGCCGCCGTACTGACAACAGTTCTGTTTTTTATGGGGTATATGCAATGACTGACATCGTATTTCAGAATCGTTTAAGGGTGGCTCGTGCAGAAAAACGCATTTCACAAGGAGAACTGGCCGAAATGGTCGGGGTATCCCGCCAGACCATCAGCTCTATCGAAAACAACCAGTTTTGTCCCAGTGCCAAGCTGGCACTGCTCCTTTGTATCGCTCTTGACAAAAAATTTGAAGAGCTTTTCTACTTCGGAGAATAACCGGATTATAAGTTTACTTCATATACATTCCTCCTAAAAAGCGGCAATTCCCGATTATGACGGACATAATCGGGAATTGTTGTTTTATCTTTCCGTGATATTGCAGTGACTGTAATAGTGCTGTAAAATTTCCGTACAGGAAGCCCCCTGCTTTGCCATACACTGTGCACCATACTGACTCATGCCCACACCATGTCCGTAGCCGTATACGGTGAAAATAAATTTTTTGCCGTCAAACAGGCTATCAAAAGCCGCACTTCTTAAATCAAACAATGTTCTCATTTGGGGACCTGTCAGAGACTGCCCACCCACCTGTACGGACAAAACGGCTCCCGACGGTGTTTTTTGGAGATTATTCAGCCACGTGTCAGCCTCTCCCGACAGGGAAATGCCCTGTTTCCGCATGACTTCACGGAATCTGTCTGCCGAAACCTCTTTAGAGGAAAGATATCCCGACACATTCACGTCTCCTGCACTGGAAACCGCCTGCAAATGCCTGTCCTCTGTGCCGAAAATATCTTTGGCATTTTCGGTCTGACCGCTGGATATGGCATGATATGCCGCATCTATCAGAGTACCGTCTGTACTGTCTGTCAGAACCTTTCCGAATACTTCATTGACAGCCGTTTCCACTGCTTTGAAACTTTCTTCATACAGACTCCCCCATTTATTTTTTAACTGTTCCCTGTTCATATAGACTTCTCCCTCCGATAAATTTGCCGAAAAATCAGATTCCTTTCCGTTCTGCTCACGCAGGCGGCAAAAATGCGTATAACAGGCAATACACTGTGCTTTCAGAGCCTCCTTTTCAAAAGAGGGCGGCATTTCGCAGGCTACCGCACCGATACAAAACTCTTTGTCCTCTACAGAAATGATTTTTCCGCTTTTGGTATCGGCTATCCTGAAAACACCTGATGAAATGACGGGAGCTTTCGGAGTGTCCGTGTGACTTTGGAAAGGGATTTCTTTCACGGCAATCAGCGGCAGCACTGCCATCATACACGCTGTCACAAGCAGGATCAGCAACCGTTTTTTCATAAATTCATCTCCTGATTGATAATTCCCATTATTTCCTTGACACAACAGTCAAAAAAGGCTAAAATATGGATATATCTGATGTTGTAAGTATATGATATTTTGAAATGAGGAATGACAAATGTCTGTAAAAGATAATCAACATGATTGGAAATTTTCGGAACTTTGCGGAGAATACCGTCGTCATAACGGCTTTAATGCCATCGACTATCAGACCTATAATGTAAAACGGGGGCTGAGAAATCCCGACGGCACCGGTGTCATGGCAGGACTGACAAATATTTGCAATGTACACGGCTTTATGATTGCAGACGGTGAGCGTGTCCCCGATACAGGCAAGCTGACCTATCGGGGCATTGATGTCAATGATATTATCAATGCCTGCATTGAAGAAAACCGTTTCGGTTTTGAGGAAACCGCATGGCTTTTGTTATTCGGCTCTCTCCCAACAGGCTCACAGCTTGAAAGATTCAAAGAAACGCTCGGAGGTCTGCGTGAACTGCCCGATAATTTTCTGGAAGATATGATCATGAAATCACCCTCCAAGGACATTATGAACAAAATGGGACGTTCTGTACTGGCAATGTACTCCTTTGATGATAATCCCGATGATACTTCACTGGAAAATATCATGCGTCAGTCCATCAAACTGATTGCCTGCCTGCCCACCATTATGACATACGCCTATCAGGTTAAAAGAAGAGCCTTCGACAAGGAAAGTATGTTCTTTCATCCGATAGATTTATCCATGTCTACGGCTGAGTCAATTCTGAGGGCATTGCGTCCCGATACGAAATTTACCGAATCCGAAGCCAGACTGCTGGATTTGTGCATGATTCTCCATGCGGAACACGGCGGCGGCAATAACTCCACATTCTCGACAAGAGTGCTTTCCTCGTCAGGAACAGATACCTATGCCGCTATTTCTGCCGCTATCGGCTCACTGAAAGGTCCCCGTCACGGCGGTGCGAATCTCCGTGTACGCTCCATGATGACAGCTCTCAAGGAAAACGTCAGCGACTGGACCAATGAAGAGGAAATTTACAGCTATCTCGCCTCCCTCGTCAGAAAGGAAAAGGGTGACGGTTCCGGTTTGATTTACGGATTTGGTCATGCCATTTATACTTTGTCCGATCCCCGTGCGGTGATTCTCAAACGCACAGCCGAAAAGCTTGCGGCTGAAAAGGATATGCTCAAAGAATTTGAACTCTACAAAACCGTAGAAAAGCTGACGCCTGATGTTCTGGCAAATGTCAAGAAAAGCTCCAAAGTCATTTGTGCCAATGTTGACTTTTATTCCGGCTTTGTATATGATATGCTTGGTATTCCGAGCGACCTGTTCACACCGCTGTTTGCTGTTTCAAGAATCGCAGGCTGGTGTGCTCACCGTATCGAAGAGGCAACCTATGGCGGAAGAATTATCCGTCCTGCTTACCGCTCCATGGTCAGCAGAAAACAATATATTCCGATTGCGGAACGTAATTTTGAAAAGGAGTGAGTATTTCATGAAACTGAAAAAATTATGGATTCCTATGCTGATTTTTACTCTGATTGGCGGTACCGCAAAAATCTGTGATACCCTGCTGAACGTTTACGGCAACGGATTCATCTTCCATTCAACCGTATGCAATGGGATTTTCATCATCTCAGCGGCACTGGTTTTGATCATCGGATGGGTGATGTCTTTCATGGACAGAAAAAAGAACATCCCGGTCACTGCCTCCAAAAATATTTTTTGCGGACTGTTCGGATTTATCGCCTCTGTTACCATTATCGGAAGCGGTCTTTTATCCTTTATTTCCAGCTCGCCCAATATCGTTCACTGCATCCTGTCCATTCTGGGCGGAGGTGTCCTGCTGTTTGAATCATGTGTTTCGTTTACGGGACAGAACGGTATGACAAAAGTTCCTTTGCTGAGTCTGGCTGTTCCTGTCTGGTGCTGTTCCCGATTCATGCTCCTGTTCACGGAGTATACGCAGAAATCCATTCTTGCCACGGAAATCTTTGATATTATTGCGGTTGCCATGCTGTTGATGTTCCTGTTCTATCAGTCCATGTTCTTTGCAGGAATCAACACTGCCGCCGCTGTCAGAAGATCGACTGTATACGGTATGGTGTTTATCACACTGGGACTGGTGGTTTCGGCTGACCTGTTCATTAAAATGTTCATGCCGTCTCTGGCAGTCGAGGGAATCGACAGTGAAATCGTCAATCTGACACTTATCAATATTCTGAGCTGTATCGGAGATATTGCTTTGTGTGCTTACGCTTTCCTGTTTTCACACGTCAATATGAAAGCTGCCGAGGCTTATCTGATTGCCCACCCCGAAAATGAAGCAGACGATGAAGAATCCGAAGAAGAACCCCCCGAAAAAGAAAAGCCCGAAGAAAAAATCCCCGAGAAAGAAAAGCCCGAAGAAAAATCCTCCGAGAAAGAAAAGCCCGAAGAAGAATCCTCCGAGAAGGAAAAGCCCGAAGAAAAAAAGCCTGTAGGAGAAAAAGACGTTCATCCCGTTGAAGCAATGCTCGTTGAAGAAAAATCCGAAACAAAAAACGATTAAAAAAAGGCACTGTATGAATTCCGATGTGTTCATACAGTGCCTGTTTTATATTCAGATTTTCCGATGTCTGCGGCTCCTTTGCCCTACAGTCAACAATACTCCGAAAGAAATCCCCTCTCCTGCCAAAGCTGCCGCCAATCCGGCAGGATGGCTGCCTGTCTTTGGCATGGGAATCACATCATCATCCTGATGGACAGCATATTCCTCCGCTGCAAAGACAAAACTGATTTTTCCGTCGGTGCACTTGAAATCACTGTCCGCTTTCCTGTTGACATGCAGACGCACACGCACATCAAGGTTTTGTCCGCCCGCCAGTTCACAAAGCAGCATTTTGTTTGTCACATTGGCTGATGTATACAGGGTATTGCCGTTTTCATCCAGAACAGACAGTGCAATTTGTTCCAGAAGCGGTGTATATTCCTCCGAGACCGCCTTTGCATACAGATAAACCCGTGCTGTCTGTGAATCCGGATTATGGACATGAACCGTCCTTGACACATCACACCCCGGATACAGAGCCTTGAAATTGCTGAAAAGCTCCCGGCTTTCCGCAATCTCGACAAAGCATTTGGCATCTCCCTCAAACAAGGCATCACTTTCGGCTGCACGAACCGTTGTAAACGTCAGCAGCAGCCCGAACAAAATCGCCACGCAGCAAATGACAAGCGTCTTTTTCATCATTACAGCATACCTCCGAATCAAAAACCAATACTTGCATTTTATCAGTCCTGATACATTGTATGCTGACTTTTGGAAAATTATGCAGGATTTACATCAATTCCTTTTCGATGACGTGTACAGCCGCTTCCAGTGCTTCATCTTCATCTGCTCCGTCACATTCGATTTCGATTTCCGCTCCGCACTTGATACAAGCCATCATGATATTGAGCAGACTTTTTCCGTCCACTCTCGCATCCTTGAAAAGAATGGTAACACTACATTCAAACCGATTCATTTTTTCCACAAATTTTCCGGCACTTCTCAGATGCAGTCCCTCTGCATTGGTCACAATCATTCTGCGGCTTACCATTTGACAGCACTCCTTTTCTTTGCAAACAATCTGTCTTTATTATACACAAACCCGCAGGAAAATCAAGTATCAATCAAAAAGAGTGCCCTGACGGAAAATCAGGACACTCTGAATTTTTTGTTTATTAATGGTTTATATCAGCCGAGTTCAGCAAAATATTTGATAGTTCTAACCATCTGGCTTGTGTAGCTGTTCTCGTTGTCGTACCAGGAAACTACCTGTACTTCATAGAGATCATCAGCGATCTTGCTGACCATTGTCTGAGTAGCATCGAAGAGTGAACCGAATCTCATGCCGATAACATCGGAAGAAACGATCTGATCCTCGTTGTAGCCGAAGGACTCGGAAGCAGCAGCCTTCATAGCAGCATTGATGCCTTCTTTAGTAACGTCAGCACCCTTTACAACTGCTGTGAGGATTGTGGTAGAACCTGTCGGAACAGGAACTCTCTGTGCAGAACCGATGAGTTTGCCGTTGAGTTCGGGAATAACAAGACCGATAGCCTTTGCAGCNNCTGTTGAGTTAGGAACGATGTTGGCAGCACCTGCTCTTGCTCTTCTGAGGTCGCCTTTTCTGTGAGGACCGTCAAGAATCATCTGATCGCCTGTATAAGCATGGATTGTGCTCATGATACCGCTCTGGATAGGAGCATAGTC
>DEFH01000048.1:77803-78270 GCA_002350705.1 Ruminococcaceae bacterium UBA2857 | reverse complement strand
TTAAGAGCCTTAGCCATAGGAGCGAGGCAGTTTGTTGTGCAGGAAGCAGCAGAGATGATCGTATCTTCTGTTGTCAGAGTATTTTCATTTACGCTGAATACGATTGTTTTCAGATCATTTCCGGCAGGAGCGGAAATAACAACTTTCTTAGCACCGGCATCAATGTGAGCCTGTGACTTAGCTTTTGAGCAGTAGAAGCCTGTACACTCAAGAACTACATCTACACCAAGCTCGCCCCAAGGAAGCTCTGCAGCGTTAGCCTTTGCATAGATTGTGAGCGTTTTGCCGTCAACTGTGATAGTACCGGCCTCGTCATCAGCACTTACAGTGTGAAGATTTTCACCGATTTTACCGCAGTAGCCGCCCTGAGCTGTATCATACTTGAGAAGGTTAGCGAGCATGGAAGGTTTTGTCAGGTCGTTGATAGCAACAACTTCATAACCTTCTGCACCAAACATCTGTCTGAA
>DEFH01000048.1:65389-77772 GCA_002350705.1 Ruminococcaceae bacterium UBA2857 | reverse complement strand
ATACGGCCAAAACCATTAATAGCAACTTTTACTGACATGGGGATTACCTCCTAAATATTTTATAATACATATATTTTAATATATTTTGGAATAAATTACAAGGCATTTATGCAAATTTTAACAAAAAAATTTCAAATTTTTTCATCTTATCTTGCTGCCCGCAGAAATATCGTCAACAAATATAACTTTTACGTCATCTCCGTCTTCCGCGGCAAGAATCATCCCCTGACTTTCCACACCGCAAAGCACTGCCGGCTTTAAGTTTGCCACAAGAATGATATGTCTGCCGACAAGTTCTTCGGGCTTGTAGTATTTTGCAATACCGCTGGCAACGGTTCTTGTGCCGTCACCGTCATTCAGAGTGAGTTTGAGGAGTTTTTTCGCCTTTTTGACAGGTTCACAGGCTGTAACTTCCGCAACCCTCAACTCTACCTTTGCAAAATCATCAATTCCGATAAGTGCGACATTTTGGGGCTTTTTTTCTTCTTCTTTTTTCTGAGAGCCGATAAGCTTGTTAAGTTCGTCAATTTCCTTGTCCACGTCGATACGGGGGAATATGATATCCCCCTTGTGAACGGTAACGGTTTTCGGAAGTATACCAAATGTTGCAGTACTTTCATAGGTGACATCATCCGAACCGGCACCAATCTGCTCCCATACAGTCGGCATAGTGGTCGGCATGAAAGCGGAAAGAAGTGTCGATACAATTCTTATTGTTTCCAAAAGATTGTAAAGTACACACGCCAAACGGGATTTTTTTGATTCATCTTTCGCAAGAATCCAAGGAGCTGTTTCATCAATATATTTATTGGCACGGGAAACGACTTTGAAGATTTCGGCAAGAGCATTATTCAACTGTGTCTTGTCAATAAAGCCGTCCACTGTGTCAACCAGTGCGGTAGCCTGTGCGATCAAATCATCATCAAATTCACCGCTTTCCTGCACTTCGGGCAGAGTGCCGCCAAAATATTTTTCCACCATGGCAACGGTTCGGGAAACAAGGTTTCCTAAACCGTTGGCAAGGTCGGTGTTAATGCGGTTGATCATGATCTCATTGGAGAAAGAGCTGTCCGCACCGAGAGCCATCTCACGCATGATATGATAACGGATGGCATCCGCTCCGTAGCGTTCGCCCAGAATAAACGGATCGACAATATTTCCGAGAGACTTGCTCATCTTCTGACCGTTGAAAGTGATCCATCCATGTACTGCCAGATGTTTCGGCAAAGGCAAATCAAGTGCCATCAGCATAGCAGGCCAGATAATCGCATGGAAACGCATAATATCTTTTGCGACCATGTGGACATCGGCAGGCCAGAATTTGTCATAGTCAGTATATCTGTCATTGTCATAGCCCAATGCCGTGATATAGTTGGAAAGAGCGTCTATCCATACATACACAACATGATTCGTGTCAAATGTAACAGGAATACCCCATTTGAAGCTTGTTCTGGAGACACACAAATCTTCCAGTCCGGGTTTAATGAAGTTATTGACCAACTCTAACGCACGGGTTTTGGGCTGGAGATAATCCGTCTCTGTCAGGAGCTTTTCAATCCTGTCGGCAAACGGAGACATTTTAAAGAAATAGGCTTCCTCTTTTGCCTCGGCAACAGGTCTGCCGCAGTCGGGACATTTGCCGTCAACAAGCTGTGAATCTGTCCAGAAACTTTCGCAGGGAGTACAATATTTTCCTTTGTATTCACCCTTATAGATATAGCCTTTATCATAGAGATCTTTAAAAATTTTCTGTACGGCTGTCACATGATAGTCATCTGTGGTACGGATATATCTGTCGTAGCTGATGTTCATATAACTCCAGAGCTTTTTAAAAATCTCCACGATTTCATCAACGTACTGTTTAGGAGATACACCCTTTTCAGCGGCTTTCTGTTCAATTTTCAGACCGTGTTCGTCTGTGCCTGTCAGAAACATCACGTCATAGCCCTGCATACGTCTGTATCTGGCGATAGAGTCGCAGGCGGTTGTCGTGTAGCAGTGTCCGATATGCGGATTGCCTGACGGATAGTAAATCGGTGTTGTGATATAGTATTTTTCACCGTTATGCTTTTGCATATACATTCCTCCGTTTATATTGATAATACATCAATTTTATAACAAATCCCGATTTTTATCAATACTTTTCGGATAAATTTCCAAAATCTCCGTAAGCCATTCTTGTCAGACGAGCGAGCGTTTCTTCCGCCCAGTCATATTCTGTCATATACTCTCCGCTAAACGTTGCCCAACCGTCATCCAGTCTCTTTAAAAATAAAAAATAATCACATTTTATCGTCTCGGTATTAACACGACAGCTTCCTCTTGACGTGAGAAAGACATTGCGGATTCCGTGCATTTCAAAGGTTTTATTGATAGTCATGACGGCTTTGCGGTATAGCTTTTTGACTTTTTCATCAAACGGTCTGTTGCCCCACAGTTTGTCAACGGCTTCGGCAATACTGACACTGCCGCCTGCATGGTCAATGCAGAGAGCAAACAGTTCTTTTGCCTTGGCACTGTGGAAATCGATCGCATGGCTTCCGGCAAACACCTCAAAGCGTCCGAATGTACGCACCTGTATGACCTCGGAATCCGACTTCACGGGAATGAAATCGTACTGAGAAAGATTTTCGCCAATGATACAGATCCATCTTCCATGCCGGAGTTCACTGTTCTGTTGGGCTTGTTCCAAAAGACCGCAAATCTTATTTTCATAGCAATCCGGCTTAAAATCTCTGAGATAAACGACATTTTCATTTGTATCGGCATCACATATTAGCAAGTCCATATTCACCCTCCGGATATGACTTCATCAAACTTCAGATGTGATTATATAATATCTGTTTCAAATTGTCAAATTGATTTATGACACAAAATCACTTTTGTTCGTCGTGACAGAACATCCGGATGATTTCCGCACGGGAGCTGACCGACAATTTTTGATAGCAGTTGTGCAGACTTTTTTTGACAGTTCCCTCTTTGATGTGCATACAGTAGGCAATATATTTGTTGGGATAGCCGCCGGCTGTCAGACGAACCAGTTCTTTTTCCCTGTCCGTAAGTGTTTCAAAGGCAGAGTCAATATTCCTGCTTCCAACAGGCTCCAGAAATACTGACACCGACATGACAGCACCGTTTTTCATCACGGGAACCGCTGTCAGATGATATTCATAAAGCATTTGTCCCGACTGGCAGGAAAATGTCTGGGAACACGACAACGTGGTGATGATTGCTCGACAAAACGAAGCGGAAGCCGTCAATGCACCGAGAAAAATTTTTTTCTCTTTCAGCAAATTTGAAAAATTTTCATTCATATCACAAATACAGGAATCACTGTCCGGTCTGACGGAGACATACGCACTCCCCAAAGCCGTTTTTTCACAGTCCGTCATTGTTTCAACTTTCCGTGTTGTAACAGAATTATGCACTGACACGCTGACTTTTTTCATTCCGGATTCACATTCTTCAAAAAAGAATCCGTTTTTCTGACAGTAAGCCTCTTTTCCGAGATGTTCCGTATCACAATTTGTTGGTTGTTTTCTCATACATCTACTTCCCTAAACAATAATTACCAAAATTTTACACTTTTATTATAAAACATCAAGTGCTACCAATGTGCTACTTTCCGGAAGATTTGGACAAAAAAATGACGGATATATGATTAAAATATATCCGTCACTGAAATATTGTTATGATTCGTTGCTATCTTCTATTTTCAGAAGGTAGAGCTTGTCATTGAGCCTGAAGCCTGTCTTGCTCCACAAAGCCATTGCCGGAGCATTGCCTACATGAGAGTAGAGGATAGGCGTAAACCCTTTTTCCTTGATGGCGTTGGAAACAAATGTACACATTTTTGTACCGAAACCTTTGCTGCGTTCCGGTTTGAGTACAGCCACCGATTTAATTCTCATATAGTCCTCTGTCTGACTGCCGATTGCCGCAACAGCGACAATTTTCTGTGATTTCACCAAAGCATACAGCTCCATGTTCAGATATTCCTCAACCTTGCGGTCAAACTTTTCATTCCATCTGAATTCGGTTCTGCACTGTTCATAGAACTCCTTTACCATTCTGACATGAGCGGGATTGTTCCTGTCGATTTTTTCGATTTTCTCGTCAGAGGACAGCTCCGGCATCACAGCAGGTTCTTTGCTTTTCTGGGTAAACACCGCAAGAGAAAACTCATCTTTTACCACATAGTCCAAATCCAGCGATGTCAGGGCATACAGGTCGGAAAGATTGCCGGAAACATCCTGTTTCACATAGATTTCCACTTTGGGAATGTTGCAGTCTCTGAGAAAACGGCAAATATCAATAAGTTTTGCCGTATCGTTCTTGATAGCGGATGATGTCCATATCCAGACTCTGTTTCCTGTTTTGGACGTTGAGATGATCACATTTTTGTGGTCGGAATAAATTTCATAGTTTTCATCATTTCTTGCAGACTCTATCGAGTTAAAGATAATGGAATCCGCCATATATTCCGGATTTTTGAAAATTTCATCATTGCCGGTGATCTTATCAAATTTGAGTGCCATAATCAGTTCCTCCGTTTTCCTTTGGTACGTGGTCCCCCCAACGCACGCAACACTAATTTACACCTTATTGTAACTCATTTTGAGGACAATTTCAATAACTTCTGTCATAATTTTATACGGCAATTTGCAAAAAATATCTAAAAAACGGTGAAATTCCCCTGCTAATGTATTTTTCCGCAATTTTTCAGGGTGCAGCAGACATAGATATCATCGTCTGACTTTTTATCAAATAGGTCTCCTGCTCCGGAACCGCCCGGAGCAATCGCTTCCACAAAGGGAATTTCTTTCCGTCTGTCAAATAATTAGTTTATTCTCCTCCTCAAAAAATCAAGCGGAACAGTCCTTGCAAAAACTGTTCCGCTTTTTTGTCATATCATTTTTTCACTCTTTTGAGTGCCACCGCCAGAGCCTTTGAAATCGCTGTTCCGAGTACAAAGCAGATACCTGCCTCGATCAGTGCCTGCACACCGACCATTGCCGTAAACAAGGCAAGAACATTGTTTGCTCCTTTGTCAGCCGCAATATTCTGAATGGGTTCGGAGTTGTAAAAAAACAGGAACAATGTACTCATAAAGAGCAAGGTATTCAGCAGCGGAACCGAAAGACTTCCCACTGCATACGAAAGGAATTTGGTTTTATCAATTTTCTCAACGCCCCGGAAAATCAGTCCTCCGAGCCAGCCCTCAAGCACACGGGGAACAACACAAAGCACGAATGTAAAAAACGGATTCAACTGGAACAAAGCACCTGTCAGGGCACTCATGCCCGAAATTGCCTGAATAAAGCTGGTCAGACCAAAAACGCCTCCGATAATGGCAGCATCACGAGGTCTGAGTACCGTAGCGGAAATAATGACAGGAATCGTCATCAGTGTAACACTCAGAAACGGTGTTTTGATATAGCCGATCGGTGTAAAGCACATAATAAAGCAGATAGCGGTAAGCAGTCCCAATGCTACCAGCTCATAAATACTTTCACTGCGAGCGGTTCTTGTCGTTTTGACGGCTTGTTTCTTAGCGGTCTGTTTTTGTTCGGATGTCATAGCTTTCATTGTGATTACCTCCTGCTGTTTTCGTTCCGAAATACAGCGAAATTAAAATTTTGTGAATATATTTTTCTGTCGTTTACTGCCGTATGGTCAGCGGTGACAGGAAAATGTAAAACCGAAAAGCTGCACTCTTCATACTCCGCACTTATTCTTCGGGTTTGAGTGTTTCCGCAGCGTCCTGAATTTTCCGAGCAACGGAATCTGTTTTTTCCTTGAGAGCCTCAGCCGCATTTTCAATTTTTTCCTCAACGGAATCTGTTTTTGCCTGCGGATCGGCATAGGCAATCGTAATATCCTGTTCTTCCTCCGGTTCGGAAGATTGGGGCTTGGTGTTTTCACAGCAGGGATTTGCCGGCTGAGCAGAAGTCTTTTCTTCGTCCTCATCCAGAAATACGACGGAAAGATCGTCTCTGATACCCGGAGTCGGGACACCGTATTTTCTGATATACTCATAGCGAGCTTTTGCTTTTTTCAGGCGGAGCTTGGCACTTTTGATGGTATCGCATATCAGCGATACATCCACTTCTTCGGCTTTTCCTTCAAGCATCCTGTTGTAATGCTTGCCGAGTGCGATATACGCACGGTTCAGAATTTCCGTTTCATTTTTGATAACGGCATCAATTCTGTTAAGCTGTGCACGCTGTCTGTTTTTGTCGATAACAAAGTCAAGGGAATCAGACAGAGCAATGCTGATTCTGTCAATGAAATTCATGGATCAGACCTCCTTCTATCATCTGTCAAAACTATTATACAACATTTTTACGAGTATGAACAGTCTTTTTTTCATTTTTATTTTCCACAGCAGTTTTTATATTTTTTGCCGCTGCCGCAGGGACAGGGATCATTTCTGCCAATTTTCACTTTTTTAACGGTACGGTTAATAGGCTGAGCCTCTCCGTCGAGATTGGTAGATGTCGGCATTGCCACCTGTTCACGCTCCAGGAATTTTCCTGCTGCCTTCTGAATGTCATCCTCGGAATACTGTTTCTTTTCATTCTGTTCGATTTCGTCGGAATTTTTGACAGGCAGTTCGGGAGCGGCTTCCGCATCGGTATCGACAGGAGAAACAATGCCTTCGGAAGTAACTTTTTCGCCTTCCAGAGTAATGCCTGCTTCCAGTTCTTCGGGAGCCTCGGCTGCCTGAGCTGCTTTCTGGGCATTGAGTGCTGCCAGTGCTGCTGCTCTGGCACGTCCGCTGGCGGAACGCTTGATGGCAATATGGATCATTTGCTCTTGTCTCTGACGCATTTCTTCCTGTTCCTTGAGACGCTCACTGACACGTTTCGGCACTACCATCAGGATTTTGACGGTATCCTCACGGATACATCTGACCATATCGTCAAACATATCAAAGCCTTCCATTCTGTATTCCACAACCGGATCATGCTGACCGTAGGAACGCAGACGGATGCCTCTTTTGAGTTCTTCCATTGCATCGATATGCTCCATCCAGTAGTTATCCACGTTTTTCAGCAGATACACTCTTTCGAGTTCACGCATGGTTTCCTCGGGAATGAGCTTTTCATTTTCCTCATACTCTTTGAGAGCCTTTTCCGTGAGAGTGTTGACAAGATACTCTTTTTCGAGGTTTTCCAGATCGTCCTCTGTGTAGTTGAGTGTTTCCTCGTCATCCTCGGCAATCAGCCAGCCTTTAAAGGCTTCACGCAGTCCCTTGAGATTCCAGTTGTCTTTTTCTTCATGGGGAAGATATTCTGTAACGATACCCTCAACAGTATCTTTTACCATTTTGAGGATAGTCTCACGGAGATTTTCACCGTCAAGAACCTGGTCACGCTGGGTATAGATAATCTCACGCTGACGGTTCATTACATCGTCAAATTCCAATACGCTCTTACGGATATTGAAGTTTCTGCCCTCTACCTTTGCCTGAGCACTGGCAATGGTATTGGAAAGCAGTTTGCTTTCGAGAGGGGTATCTTCTTCACCGGGCATTCTGTCCATAATCTGAGCGATCCTGTCACCTGCAAAGAGTCGGAGCAGGTTATCCTCTGCGGAGAGATAGAAACGGCTGGCACCCGGATCACCCTGACGGCCTGCACGTCCACGGAGCTGGTTGTCAATACGTCTGGATTCATGTCTTTCCGTACCCATAATGAACAGTCCGCCTGCTTCACGAACTTTTTCCGCTTCGGCATCGGTCTGTTCTTTATATTTTGCAAGGAGTTCCTTATAAACTTCTCTTGCATGAATGATTTCTTCATCGGTTGTTTCGGCATAGCCTGTGGCTTCGTTGATAAGTTCTTCCGTAAAGCCCTGTTTTCTCATATCGGCAACGGCAAGGAATTCATCATTGCCGCCCAGTTTAATATCGGTACCACGTCCTGCCATGTTGGTTGCAATCGTAACCGCACCCAATTTACCTGCCTGTGCCACGATTTCGGCTTCTTTTGCATGGAGCTTGGCATTGAGGACATTATGCTTGATGCCTTTCTTTTTGAGCAGAGCACTGAGTTCCTCTGACTTGTCAATGGAAACGGTACCAACAAGGACAGGCTGACCGTTTTGATTGGCTTCGATAATATCATCAATCATTGCCATAAATTTGCCCTTTTCCGTTTTGAAAATGACATCGGGGAAGTCAATTCTCTGGATAGGCTTGTTGGTGGGAATCTCGATAACATCCAGCTTATAGATTTCGGAAAACTCTGTTTCCTCTGTCATAGCGGTACCCGTCATACCGGAAAGTTTGCTGTACAGACGGAAGAAATTCTGAAACGTAATGGTTGCCAGCGTCTTGCTTTCACGCTGAACGGCAACACCTTCTTTGGCTTCGATTGCCTGATGAAGTCCCTCATTATAGCGTCTGCCGTACATCAAACGACCTGTGAATTCGTCAACGATAATAATTTCGCCTTTTTCGTTAACAACATATTCAATATCTCTTTTCATGACACCGTTGGCTTTGATAGCCTGATTGATATGGTGCTGAATGGTAATATTTTCGGGATCTGTCAGGTTTTCAAGATTAAAGAAAGCCTCTGCTTTTTTAACGCCTGCGGGTGTCAGTGTGGCAGTTTTTGCCTTTTCGTCAACGATATAATCAATGCCTGCATCAACATATTCATCATCATTGTCCTCTTTGGCATCTGTCTCAGTGATGACCTTTTTTCTGAGCGTTTTGGCAAAGGTATCGGCTCTGACATACAGGTCGGTGGATTTGTCACCCTGTCCGGAAATAATCAGAGGAGTACGGGCTTCGTCAATGAGAATGGAGTCAACCTCATCCACAATGGCAAAGTTATGACCTCTCTGTACTTTGTTGTCTTTATAAACAACCATGTTATCACGCAGATAGTCAAATCCGAGTTCATTATTGGTAGCGTATGTAATATCGGAATTATACGCTTCTTTACGCTGCTCGTTGGTGGAGTCGTGCTGAAGAATACCGACTGTCAGACCGAGAAAACGGTAAATTTTTCCCATCCACTCAGCGTCACGTTTGGCAAGGTATTCATTGACGGTAACAACATGTACGCCGTCACCTGCAAGGGCATTCAGATAGGCAGGCAGCGTTGCCACAAGGGTTTTGCCTTCACCGGTTCTCATTTCACTGATACGTCCTCTGTGAAGGATAATGCCGCCGATAATCTGCACAGGGAAGTGTTTCATACCCAGCACACGCCAGGATGCTTCACGGCAGACCGCAAATGCTTCGGGCAAAATTTTGTCCAGAATTTCATCCTTGCGTTTGCTGTCGATCCCCTCTTCTTTGAACATTGCCTGAAATCTTGTTGTTTCGGCACGCAGTTCCTCATCTGTAAATTCTTTGTATTTATTTTCAAGTTCCAGCACCTTATTGACTAAAGGCTGGATTCTTTTAAGTTCACGACGGCTGTTTCTGCCGTTGAACCATGCTTTCAATCCCATTGGTAGTCACCTCATATAAAAAATCCTTTTTATTATAACATATTGCTCCTGAAAATTACAGTACTTTTCGGAAAAAATTTATATCTCTTCATCGCCTTCCATAATCATGCTGTCTTTCACAACACGGAGAACGATATTTTTATTTTCA
Organism: Ruminococcaceae bacterium UBA2857; assembly: GCA_002350705.1. Taxonomy (GTDB): domain Bacteria; phylum Bacillota; class Clostridia; order Oscillospirales; family Acutalibacteraceae; genus UBA1213. The sequence goes on along the minus strand of DEFH01000048.1, from coordinate 68,150 downwards.
AGCTCTGATTTGTTCGCCTGAACAACAAAACAGAGAGATTCCGTTTGAGCAGAGCCGGAAATAGGTGTGCATACCTCGATATTGTAATTGTCACCCTCAATCGTAATCGTGCCGATTTCCGCATCCTCATCCTTATCATACTTGGCAGGAATCACGATCAGTTCCATTCCGGCAAAATAGGTATCATCAAACTTTTCGGCAAGTGCATTGAATGTCACGCCGCTTTCCACATCATTCAGGGAATATTTGGCACCATAGGTATCTACAAATTCCTTGAGTTCCTGCGTGCTTGCAACGGTGTAATAAACGGGATTGTCCATATCAATGGAATTCACGTCCATATTGGCATCCTTGCCGTTGATGGGGGTATAGGTGACATCCAGATACTTCGGAACAGCCTCACTGCCGTCAGGAGTCATATCCATAGATGTTTCTTCTATGGGTTCATAGGACGTGTCACCGTCATTTTCATGATAAATAAACTCGTTGCCTTCTTCGTCTACGACGATATCGCCCTCTTTTGGCCCAATATCCTCGATTTCTTCGGAGGACGGAGCAGCACTTTCCTCATTTTGAGAAGTTTCAGGAGTTTCAGAAGTGACAGAATTTTCAGAGGTTCGGGAAGTTTCTTCTTTTTCGGTGTTGCCGCTTGTTTCAGAAGAAACCTTGCCGTTTTCGGAAGTTTCAGCGGACTGTACAGAGCTTTCGGAAGTACTTTCCGCAGGGACAGCAGATGTTTCGGGCGTTGTCGTGCTGCCGGAGCAGCCGGCAAGAGAAATGGCTACCAAAGAGCCGATCAACAGTACAGATAATCTTTTTTTCATATGTGGTTCTCTCCTTTTTTATTTTAATAAATATTGATATACAACCCGTAAAGAGCAGTATTTTTATGAATTAAGCGGAACAAAGACAGGTTCTTTCAAACTTTTCAGCAGACGGCATGGTACCAGCTTTTTACTGCCGCAGGCAGGACAAAATGCCGATGCATTTTCTCCGACAATCAGCAGTCCCGTATTGGCGGCACGAAGCTCCGTTGCCTTGCGTTCATGACTGATTTCAGGGGCAGAAACAGAAATAATACTGTCAATCTGTGTATCGAGGGTATTGTTTTCGAGACCGTCGGCAATTCTTTTGGCAATAATGGGCAGAGAGATATATTTATCAATATCCAACCCTGAGATCTGTCTTTTGCCGCAGTCCGAACACTTTTTTCCGTTAATGACTTCTGACGGTCTGCCGAAGTTTTTGCGTATAAAACCAATGTCAATTGTACGTTTTTCCCGAATGGCTCCGGCAAGCTGTATTGCCATTGCCACCAGTCCGCCAAAGAGCTGCTGTACCCAGAAATTCTGTTCTCCGGATGCAAAGTCCTCCGGCTTGAACTGAAATGTTCTGAATCTGCCGCCTTTAGCAAATTCCCTGAGAAAACAGTCGGTATCCTGTCTTTTGTGCCAGCCCTCCAGACAGTCTTTGATCATGTCGGCATAATCCTTTTCATTGCAGTCATCCAGAAGTTTTTTCATTGCCTTGAGTGTGATTTCATAAAATTCCATTCCGATTCATTCCTTTCTGTAAAAGCATACACAGTCTATCTATGATTATATACGAAAATTTTCGATTTAACAAGCATTTCATAAAAAATTTAAAAATAATCTGTCTATCAAGTTGACAAAATTACAGCCATAAATTATACTTAAAGTGACAAATAGTATGATTTTATAAAATCAACATCAGACGAGGAAATGTTATCATGATCAAATGTGAAAAGTGTGGTGCAGTGGTGCCTGTGGAAAGCAAGTTCTGTCTGAACTGCGGCAGCAAGATTGACAGCAATGCTCCCAAGCACTTCTCACTGGAGGAAATTTCAAGACAACAGCAGGCTCAGGAAAACAGTGCGTTCAGTATCACACCTGATACGCCCGATGACGATCCCGAAACCTATCTGCCGCCCATCGGAGCAAAAGAACATTCCGAGATTCAACCGGGGGAAATCGATCCTCAATATTTTAATCATAAGCCGCTTCCCAATATACAGGCTGCCGATCCGCTGGAACTTCTGGACAGTGACAGTCCGGAACTGCCGCCCATCGGATTCAGCGACAGAATGCAAGTGACGGATATTCCGGAGGGAATCCGGCACTATCACGGTCAGGAAATCGTGCCTGTGAATCTCCAGATGCAGACAGCGTTCCCCGTGGTACGCAGCGGCAGCGTGGCAGGTTCTCTGACACAGGCACAGTCTATGCGGCAAAGCATGGCGGAAACACTGAAAAACAACAAAAATATCGGGTTATTTTCTGTTGTTCCCGAACAACATCGGATTCGTTTCGGCAGCAGCGGGGGCTCGAAAAATCACACAGTATCTTTCAATCCCGCGTTTGCGGATGAATATATTGCAGAAAGGGACACCCCTCCTGTGAAAACACCCGAAGCAAAAAAAGTATCTCTTGAAAAAGAAAGCCCTCAGCCGCCTGCTGAAATGAAAACCCAAAAGCCAAAAGTATCGCTGCAAAAAGCACCACCCAAAAAAGTTTCTTTGGAAAAGCCAAAACCGACACCTTCCGCAACGGGCAAGGAAATTCCCGATACCTATCAGGTATCCCTTGACAAAAAAGATGAAAAACCATTCACGCCGCCTGTCGAAAAAGTTCCTGAAAGTCATCCCACTGTACAGAATATGATTTCGCCCGTTCCTGCCCCTGCACAGCCGCAGAATGATTTTCAGGCGAATTTCAGTACACCACAGCCGCAGAATGATTTT
>DEFH01000048.1:59963-65308 GCA_002350705.1 Ruminococcaceae bacterium UBA2857 | reverse complement strand
CCACAGCCGCAGAATGATTTTCAATCCAATTTCAACACGACACAGCCACAAAATGGCTTTATGTTCAGCGATATGCCCGGAGCCCCTGAACCGCCCCGCCCTCTCAATACCCCTATGCCGCAGAATTACGGCTATTCTCCCACAGTTTCACACAATTCCATGAATGCTGTCATGACGGAGGCCAAAAATCAACAGGCAGCTAAAATCATGCTGGGTATCGGAGTGGCAGTCATTGCGATTCTGATTATTGCCATAGCGGTCATGCTGGTAACGGGACATTACAGCTTCGATCCGAAAGTTCAGAAAACCTATCACAACGGTTCCGCAGTGGGTACAACGATCAGTGCCGAGGTGCCGGAAAACGAAATAAAATGGTCCAATCTCAATAACGGCGGCATCGCTGCCGAAGATGACGAAGGCAACGTTTACTATACCAATTCCAGAGGCTGTATCTGTAAACTTGACAAAGACGGCAAGGAAACCATTATATACAACGGTGCAAAAACCAACAAATTCATCGTATATATCCAGTATTCGCAAGGAAAAATCTTTTTCCTGTCATCCATCACCGGAAACAACTATTCCATCTGCTCCATTGATCCCGATGGTCAGAATTTCAAAATCTATACTGCCAAAGACAAGCCTGCCGCTCTCTTTGCCCATGACGGCTATCTTTACTATATCAATGAGGACGGCGGAAAACTCAACAGAATCAATATCGAAACAGAAGCCTTTGAACATATTTATACCGTACCCGATACAGAAACCATTAACAGTCTGTTCATTCTGAATGATAAAATTTATGTGCAGTGTATGCCTGATGATAACTTCGGAAACATCTATGTGATTGACATCCGTAACGGATTTTCAATCGGGAATCTTACTTTTGACTACATGGGACAAACAATTGTCCCCTTGTCACTGACGTATTCCGGTGATAAAATATTTGTGGTTGACTGCTCCAAATACAGTACCGGACAGGTATACTCCGCCAACCTTGACGGCAGCAATGTTGCTTTGCTGGGCGGCAGCAATATTTTTAAAATTGCCGCTTACGGAGATAATCTGTATTATTTCTATATGCCCGGAACCCTTGATGAAACCCAAGAGGCTCTCCTTAACGGTGATTTTTCCGGTATGATTGCCCTTGGCGTCATGAACACAAACGGCTCTCGCGGCGGTGAAGTAGTCGGAAACATTCTTAAATATTCTTATGCCGGAGGACGAATGTACTTTGTCAACTTCTCACAGGAAGTTCAGAGTATGCTCCCCGACGGCACGGATATACAATCCATTTCCTGATTCTAAAAAGAAAGAGGTAACTGAAAATGATAGTGGTAGATATAAGAAATATTTTTGCTGACAGAAATATTCAGCTCTCCGATGTGAGTGCGGAATATATCTATTATCTCGAAGAAAAAAACGAGGACGGTCATCACAACCTGTTTATTCTGGAATATGACCGCTCCGCTCAGAAAGAAAGACTCATCGCCAACTACTCTCTGGAAGATCCTACTTTCGTGGAGCATATGTTTGTGTTTAAGAAAAGCATTATCCTTGTCCTTGAAAACGGCTCCAACAGTCTCTGGATGATTGAGCTTGACAAGAAAAACGGCATGGAAAAAAACAGACGCAAAATCGTCTGCACAGGTGCTTTCAAAAGCTGTTTTGCTCTTGATTCCGAACATCTGCTGATTTATATGGCTCCCGACACGGAAAATGCCGAAATGTTCCGCAAATACAAGGAAGTAACCGGCTGTGATACGCTGTGTTACCTGTACAATCTCGCTGACAACAAAAAATATTTTATCAAATCTTCCCTTGTTGCCAGAACAGGCGGTGAACACATCAAAATTATTGAGATTCGAGGCGAAAAATATGCGGTACTCCTTGATCCCTATGCCGATGAATCTATGAAGGAAAATTACTACAAGGAACAAAGATGGATTCATACCGACATCAGAGACAATATCTGGCTGTGTCGTCTTGACGACCTTGAAAAAGAGCTTGAATCCGGCAAGGAAATTATTAAAAAACGCTGCATTGCCAGTGCTGACATTAAAGCCCTGGTACGCTATATGGGCATTGACGGCAGCAAAATTTATTTCCGTGCCAAAGAGTTCAAAAGCGGTACGGAAAAAATTTGCAGCTATGATGCCGCTGTCAACCGTCTGGAAGTGGAAACGACTCTTCATTCCAATGATGACAGTGTGATTTATGTTGTAGAGGAAAATCCGTTTAAAATCTTCTCCGTTTTGGAAGGTGTCAAGAAAAAGTATGTCAAGGGAATTGTCAATTCCAACATTGAACTGGAATATGACAGTGATATGGGTGAATTCATGTCCTGCATTGACAGACGCTATGTCATCGCCAACAGAATCCTTCACAGCACAGAAGACAATGCTTCCTTTAACTATTGCTTTATCTATGACTCCAAACTTGACAAATATGAAAGCTATACCTGCAACTCTTATGTCAAAGGCGACAGTCTGATATTGTATTAATCCAAAAATCCCCGACCTTTCCGCTTGCATCAGAAAAGTCGGGGATATTTTGACTCTCAGGAATGTCTGATAAACTGCAACAGAATTTCAATGGATTTCCGGGCCGCCGATACACTGAACACAGAATATTCCACCGCATCATCTTCTTCACTCATGCTGTCCGAAATGCAACGCAGTACCGCAAACGGTACTTTATTCAGATAGCACACATGACCGATACTGCCGCCCTCCATTTCACAGGCAATCGCATGAAACTGATTGTTCAAAACAGAACGCCTGTCGTTTCCGACAATAAACTGGTCGCCTGTTGCGACAGTGCCCACCACAAAATTTTCTTCTCCTGCCGCCCGGCAGGCATTTTCCAGTCTTGCGACAAGCTCCTTGTCACAGGGAATATAATCAATACTTCCCCCGGAGAAAAAAATGGTTCCGTTCTTGTCACCGAGAGCCGTGGTATCCATATCATGCTGGATCACGTTTTCCGCAATGACTATATGACCGATATGTGTTGTCAGACTTGTACTGCCGCCAACGCCTGTATTGATAACCATAGCGGGACGATATTTCAAAATCATGGTCTGTGCCGCAACGGCCGCATTGACCTTTCCGATACCGCATCTGACTGTGACACACTCTTTTCCGAAAATTTTTCCGCAGGTGAACACATTTCCGCTGACGGTCTCCTGTCGGACATCCGTCATCTGCTCAATAATGCCGTTGACTTCTATGTCCATTGCACCGATAATTCCAATCATTTTTCAACACCTCAGTTAATTATTTTTTCAGTTTATTTTATCATATCCTGTGACATTTCGCAATAAAATTGACAGTAAAAATAAGATGTGCTATATTTAAACAGGAGGCGATAACGATGATACAAAATTCCAAACTGAAACTTGTCATTGATTTTATCGGAATCACGCTGGGTGCTGTGACAGCCGCTTTTGCCATTGAAGAATTTTTGGTGCCATGCACCATACTGGATGGCGGTGTCGTGGGAATCGGCATTATTATCAGCACACTTTCCAAAATCCCCCTGTCAGTGCTGACAATCTGCCTGAATATTCCGTTTCTTCTGTTCGGGGCAAGAAAGCTCGGCAAAATGTTCATTGTCAAATCCGCCTATTCCATGGCAGTATTCTCCGTTTTCCTTGAAATCTTCGCTCCTATGGCAAATGCTACGGGAGAATATCTTCTTGCGGTATGTTTCGGAGGTGTGATACTGGGAATCGGGGTGGGCTTGGTCATCAAATTCGGAGGATGCCTGGACGGCACCGAAACAGCCGCCATTTTGTTAAACAAGCGATTTCATTTTTCCGTCGGAAAATTTGTGCTTGTCTGCAATATCATTATTTTTGCGGCAGCGGGAATCGTTTTGCAGTCGTTTGACAGGGCTATGTACAGCCTTTTGACATACTTCATTACTTCCAAAGTTCTCGATATCGTTGAGTCGGGCATGGAACAGACAAAAGCTGCCATGATTATTACCAACGATGCCAAAGAAATTTCCGAAAAAATCTATACCCGCCTCGGCAGAACCGTCACCATCATGGAGGGAGAAGGACTTGTCAGCGGAAAGAAAGTGGTTTTGTACTGCGTTCTGACACGCTTTGAAATACACGAACTCAAGGATATCATCAAAAGTATTGATTCATCTGCATTTATTGCTGTAAGTGATGTTTCGGAAATAATCGGAAATCACATGAAAAAATCAGGTACTCTTGAAAAAAACAAAACTTCTGCGGAGGAAAAAAATGAAGCTGTATGAATTGATTTTGCATGATATGGAGCCGTCAAAGCATTTTTTGTGTGCCTGACCTTGAAAGGAATTACCCATGTTTGAAAAAAAATTTATAACGGAAAGACTCCTGATAAGAGAATATAAAAAAAATGATATAGACGGCTTTCTGCACGTCATCAGACAGCCCGAAATTTATGCCACCACTTACGGCATCCCCAGAAATTACAGCCGTTTTCGGGGAGAATGGTGGCTGAAAACCATCAAGGAAAATATGAACCGTAATATTTCCTATGAATTTGCGGCGTTTCTCCGCAATACCAACCGCTATATCGGAAATGTCGGTTTGATCAACATTTCTTTTGAGCACAACAGAGCCGATATTTCCTATTACATCGACAAAGATTATATGAACATGGGCTATGCCACCGAAGCCGCCGCCGAAATGCTTCGATACGGCTTTGAAAAATACGGTTTCAATAAAATTCAGGGCATCTGTATGTCCTGCAATCCTGCTTCAAGGCGTGTCATGGAGAAAATCGGCATGAAATTTGAGGGAACACTCCGCCAAGATATGCTGAAAGACGGTACTTACTATGATATTGACCGTCTTTCCATATTAAAAGACGAATATTACAAAAAGTAAATGTTGAAAAGTAAAGTTTTCAACATTGAAATGTTGAAAGAGTTTAAAACTTTATTACTTTCTGTATTTTTTACTCCCCGTCATGACAAAAAAATATGGCTTGATTTTTGAAAAAACACAAGATATTGTGGATAAAACAAGTTAAACTTTCCGAAAATCCATAGATATACTGCAATTTTACAATTCGGAAATTTTCCACGTTTTCAACAATTGAATGTTGAAAACTTTTCGCCCACCCTGAATATTACTCTCCGTAATGCCTGCAAAGTGCTTTTTAATATACAGTTCGTATTCTATACTGTAAGTATATTTATTTTTGCGGCAGATATTTTAATTTTCAAAAAAAACGCTTGACAAATCAAAAGCAATATTATATAATAATGAAGCTGACTGTTGCAGACAGTCATATTGATATGGCGGTATAGCTCAGCTGGCTAGAGCATTCGGTTCATACCCG
>DEFH01000048.1:41069-59819 GCA_002350705.1 Ruminococcaceae bacterium UBA2857 | reverse complement strand
TCACGGCGGTAACACGGGTTCGATTCCCGTCCGGGTCATTCTTTCAAAAAGCAAGGAGCATTGTGTTCCTTGCTTTTTTGTTTTTCTTTCAAAACGACAAAATGAACAGCCTGATGCATGATACACATCAGGCTGTCTGTTTTTGGTTCAAAAGGCTGAAATACTGTGAAAAAACAGGAGTCAGAGAATAATTATCTTTTTTTCTTTTTGTTGCTTCTTCTGGGAGCACCGCTTCTCACAGGAGCAGATACAGCAGGAGTTTCTTCCGCAGCGGCTTCTTCTTTCTGACCGTCTGCAAGGAAATTGTAAACCAGAGCTGCCAACACACCGCCTACCAACGGAGCTGCAATGAATACCCATACATTCGCAAAAGCATCACCGCCTGCAAAAACAGCAGGTCCGAAGCTTCTTGCAGGATTCACGGATGTGCCTGTGAAATAGATACCAAAAATGTGCACCAGAGTCAGTGTCAGACCAATCACAATACCTGCAACGGCTCCGTTGGATACTTTGGAAGTCACACCCAGAATGGCAATGACAAAGACAAATGTCAGGATAATCTCAATCAAAAGGGTTGCCCAGATATTATCGGAATAAACCGCATTTGTGCCGAGACCGGTGTTTTTGTCAAAGAACATGGTCAGGAAAATGCCGCCTACAATGGCTCCGACAAACTGTGATGCAACATACGCACCAAACTCTTTGCCGGTCATTTTTTTACTGATCAGCATCGCTATCGAAACAGCCGGATTAATATGGCAGCCTGAAATATTGCCGATAGAGTATGCCATCGCAACGATTACAAGACCAAATGCCAGTGCCGTCATCAGATATGCCGCATTAGGATCCATACCGCTGCATTTCACCGCTACAGCAGTGCCGCAGCCGAAAAATACCAATACAAATGTACCGATACATTCCGCTAAACATTTTTTCAATAATTCCATAAATGATACCTCCGTTATTTGCAGATTGGGAATCCCTCCTTTTCATCAGATATTTTCAGCCTCAGAATTATATAAAAACCATACCTTCATTATATAGGAACAATTTATTTTTTTCAACCATATTTTCGGATTTTAAAATAGGAAAATTGTCTAAAATTTACAATCATAATTCCTCTTTATTTGCACAATAATATAACAAAGTGAGGAATGATTTTTTCAGTCATCATTCCTCACTGCAATGATTTTTGAATTACACAATATCCCAGTAGCCGTCAAGAGTGGCAAAGTAATCGTCCACTGTTTCAGGTCTGCGGATTTCTGCAACAGAACCGTCTTCTCTGAGAAGCAGTTCGGCTGATTTCAACTTGCCGTTATAATTATAGCCCATGGCAAATCCGTGTGCTCCTGCATCATGAATCACCAGTATATCGCCCATGTCAATTTTCGGGAGCTTTCTGTCAATGGCAAACTTATCATTGTTCTCACACAGGGAACCTGTAATATCATACACATGGTCACAGGGAGCATTTTCCTTGCCGAGTACGGTAATATGATGATAAGCACCGTACATCGCAGGACGCATTAAGTTCACTGCACACGCATCTACACCGATATATTCTTTGTAAATATGCTTTTCATGAATCGCTTTGGTAACAAGATGACCATACGGGGCAAGCATAAATCTTCCCAGTTCTGTATAAATGCTGACATCTCCCATGCCGGCAGGAACCAGAATTTCTTCAAAAGCCTGTCTGACACCCTCGCCAATCACAAGAATATCATTCGGCTGCTTGTCGGGCGTATACGGAACACCTACACCGCCTGACAAATTAATGAATCCGATATGAACACCTGTCTCCTGTTGTAATTCAACGGCAAGTTTGAAAAGAATCTTGGCAAGTGTCGGATAATACTCATTGGAAACGGTATTACTGGCAAGAAAAGAGTGGATTCCGAAATTTTTCGCACCCAGCTCTTTCAGACGCAGGAAAGCCTCTTTGATTTGTTCTCTGGTCATGCCGTATTTGGCATCACCGGGATTGTCCATGATGGTGGTAGAGATAGAGAACTTTCCGCCGGGATTAAAACGACAGCAAATCGTTTCGGGAATACCGCAGGCAGCCTCAAGCATATCAATATGTGTAATGTCGTCCAGATTAATGATCGCACCGATTTCATTGGCATACCGAAACTCTTCGGCAGGGGTATCGTTGGATGAAAACATGATTTCGGGATTGCGGAAACCGCACTTTTTACTCATCAGCAGCTCCGCATAAGAAGAACAGTCTGTACCGCAGCCCTCTTCCTTGAGAATTTTCAAGATAGTAGGGTTAGGTGTTGCCTTGACAGCAAAAAATTCCTTGAAGCCCTTGTTCCATGCAAATGCCTGACGCAGTTTTCGTGCATTTTCACGGATTCCTTTTTCATCGTAGATATGAAAAGGTGTCGGATATTGTGCAATGATTTCTTCTGCTTTTTCTTTGGTGATAAACGGTATTTTAGACATTTTCGATTCCTCCTGAAATAAAAAAACATACTTTGATTTTACAATAAATACTGATATTTTGTCAATATTTGCAGGCAATTTTTCATTGCAGAAAGAGAACGATATGAAAAAAAATTTTTCCGCCTTTATTTCACGAAATCCCTATGATACAACTTTGACAGGAGTCTATCTGTTAAATGTGACAGACTACCTTTTTACACTGGTACTGATTTCCAGTGGTCTGTTCATGGAAGCCAACCCTCTTTTAAGCATGAACATCAGCGGAACAGGAGGATTTGTCCTGAAATGTATTGTTCCGTTGGTTCTGATAATGTATCTGCATATTCGTTTTTCATTGAGTCCTCCCAAACGTGACAAGGCGGTCAGATTTCTGTTGGGACTGATTTTTGCTTATTATGCGGCTGTCAATGCCCTGCATATTTTCTGGCTGTGCTATTCCGTCATGATATTTCTATAAACGCTTGCCTCTGCTGTAACGATATGTTAAAATAAAAGTATTCTATCAGCGGAGGTTTTATTATGTCGGAAAAAAATGAAGCGTTTGCAAAACTGCGTGAAGAATGTCTGAAGTGTCAGAAATGCGGACTCTGCTCCACCAGAACCAATGTCGTATTCGGTACAGGCGTTGACAATGCGGAAGTCATGTTTATCGGTGAGGGACCGGGTGAAAACGAGGATTTACAGGGAGAGCCGTTTGTCGGAAGAGGCGGTCAGCTTCTGGATAAAATGCTGGCAGCCGTAGACCTTGACAGAAAAAAGAATATTTATATTGCGAATATTGTCAAGTGCCGTCCTCCGCAAAACCGTGACCCTCTCCCCGAAGAGCAGGAACAGTGTATTCAATGGCTGAGAAAACAGTTTTCTATCCTGCGTCCGAAAATCATTGTCTGTCTGGGCAGAATTGCCGCTGCCAAAATTATCAAGCCTGATTTTAAAATCATGAAAGAACACGGCATTTTCTTTGAAAAGAACGGTGTTCTGATGATGGCAATTTTACACCCTGCGGCACTTCTGCGGAATCCCGGCAATAAGCCTGCGGCTTTTGAAGATTTTCTCAGGCTGCAGGAAAAAATCAAGGAAGTTTGCGACCATACCTATGACAATATGCCGTAATCTATCAAAAAATCCGACAGTTCATCACAAGACTGTCGGATTTTGTATTTATTAATGATCGGTCTTTTTTTCGGTTTCCTTGCCGTGACGGAATCCCATTTTATATACCACTGCCATGCAAATCACAATTGCTGTTACGATTCCTGCAAAAAGAAACAAATCTTTCTGACTTGTTTCAGGCTCCACATGAATGACACGATAAATCCCCGACGGTTCCGTATCATTGGAAGCAGCTTCTTCTTTTTCTTCTTCCGGTGATATTTCATCAGAAGAAGCCGATTTTTCTTTTTTCACAGATGAAGTTATTTGAGATACCTGAGAGGACTGCCCTGAAACAGAACGGGATTGCTCATCAGCAGAGTTTTGTGCAGAGGATGTGACAATATAGGAAGAAACCGCCTTGAAAGAAAATACACTGTTTTCGGCAACAGGAATATTCTCTCCCTGTGTATCACAGGCTTCGCAAAAAGAAACATCAAAATCATATTGTATTGTTTCCGAATCGTTGGGCTGAAAGTGCAGAACAATATCCGAACCGACACTCTGATGATTTCGGGAAAGAAAAATCATCTCAATCATGCCGTCATTATCATAACAGGAAAACATCTCACTGTCTGTTTTGCTTTCAGGGGATGCACTTTTGAATGTCAGCGTATCTGCCGGATAACATACACGGATATGCTCCGCTCCCACAGGATTATCACTGCTGACGGAAAGATATACCCCAAAAGCCTTTCCGACTTTGATTTCTTCCCGAACATACATGGACAAAGATGCCTGCTGTGCCTGCACTGTGACATTTCCCGTGAAAACAAGCACCATCATGACAACTGCAAATATGATTTTTTTATACATTGAAGCGGAACAGCACAATGTCACCGTCATTCATGACATACTCTTTCCCCTCGGAACGTACCAGTCCTTTTTCCTTTGCGGCAGCCATAGAACCGCATGACATCAAATCATCAAACGCAACGACTTCCGCACGGATAAAGCCTCTTTCAAAATCCGTATGGATTTTTCCGGCAGCCTGCGGAGCTTTTGTACCCTTGGTGATGGTCCATGCACGGACTTCGGGCTTGCCTGCGGTCAGGTAAGAAATCAGTCCCAGCAAGTCATAACAAGCATTGATCAGTCTGTCAAGACCGGACTGCTCCAGTCCCATTTCCGAAAGGAAAAGCTCTTTTTCATCGAGTTCCATGCCGGATATTTCGGCTTCTATCTCTGCACAGATCGGCAATACGGCAGCGTGTTCGCTTTTAGCGATTTCTTTGACCATCTCAAAGTACGGATTGCCGTCTACGGAACCGTCTTTGAAGTCACTGTCACTCATATTGGCCGCATAAATAATCGGCTTGTTGGTGAGCAGGGAAACAGTGGCGAGCAGTTCCGCCTCTTCGGGAGTGCAATCTACGGAACGAGCAGGCTTGCCGTCTTCGAGTGTTTCTTTCACACGCTTAAAGAAATCCAGATCCGCCTGATATTTTTTGTCACCTTTGATCAGTTTCATGGTTTTGTCAATTCGCCTGTCAAGCACTTCTATATCAGACAGAATCAACTCAATATTAATCGTTTCTATATCACGCTTCGGGTCAATACTGCCGTCAACGTGTACAATATCATCATTTTCAAAACATCTGACAACATGGACAATCGCATCTACTTCACGGATATTCGAGAGAAATTTATTTCCCAGTCCCTCACCCTTGGACGCACCTTTGACAAGTCCCGCAATATCCACAAATTCAATCGTGGCAGGCGTATATTTTTCAGGCAGGTACATTTCCGCCAGTTTATCCAGACGCTTGTCGGGAACAGCCACAACTCCGACATTCGGCTCTATGGTACAGAACGGATAATTGGCAGACTGTGCCCCTGCATTGGTGATGGCATTAAACAGTGTACTTTTGCCGACATTCGGCAGACCTACGATTCCAAGCTTCATTTTCAAAAGTCCTTTCTCTGATAAACTTCCTTTATCATAGCACAGATTTTTTGAATATGCAACACTATAAATTTTCTCGGAAATATTATTTTAACGGGACATACGGATGTCCGCACGGGTTGCTATAATTAAATCAAGATAATAATGTCTGAAAGGAGAAAAAATGATGCCGATTATCATTGCAGTGGTTATTTTGCTTGTGATTGCACTGATTTATTCAAAACTTGCAGAAATTCCCTTTGGAACAGCCCTGGGAAAGATTCTGACAGGAATCTTCAAAGCCATTCTGGCAATCTTCAGTTTCATGCTCGATGGTTTTGCAACAAGTGGCATGAACAGTGTCAGGGACAAGGCAAGAAAAGCGGGCAGAGATGATATTGTTGCTGGGGTTGATGCCAAAAAAGCACAGGCAAAAGAATGGAAAGAAAAAGTTGACGATATGGGAAAAAATCTATAACAGAAGGGGGGTGAAATTATGTGGCAATCAGGTTATGGTTCAGGTCCGAGTTATATACATATCTGGGAATGCAAAAAATGCGGTTTCAAAATCAAGCGGCTTTCAACCAAGCGAGAGGAACCTACACCCCATACTGCACAAACATGCCGGGGAAATCAACAAAATTTTGGCAAGCATGAATTAAAACACAGTGTAAGAAAAGGTTAATGATAAAGCAGTCGGAATTTTTCGTTCCGACTGCTCTGTTTTTTGTTGTTCTTCCTTACAAGCCGAGAGTACTTTCCAGAGCAAGCACCGCATTTCTCACACAGTCGTCACAGCTGCAAAGCACCTTTCCCGTCGAAATGCCTTTCAGGTCTTTGCATATCGTTGCTCCGCATCTTGATTCAAAGTCTTTCAGGATCACTCTTGTCAGCATGGCTGACGGCTTTCCTGTCTTGTTCAGCAATCCTGCCGCCATTCCCGCTCCGCACAATGCTCCGCACGTTGCTTCCATACATCCCATGCCCGAACCGAACCCCGAACCTATCTGACAAAGTGTTTTTTCGTCAAGAGGAAGTATATCTGCCAATGCCAATAACACTGCCTGACAGCAGTTGTTTCTTCTTTTGAATTCCACCGCTTTTTCCGCTCTGCTCATCATATATCATTCCTTTCCGAATTTTGACTGTGTTTTCTGCATGAATTTTTCCGCATATATCGAAAAGCGTTCATGTTTTCCCTGTGCAATCAGTCCCGCCTTGTCATAGGCGAAAATATCAAAGCTGTATTTTCTGCCGTCAACCGCTGTCAGAACTGCTTTGGCGGTAATCTCCGCCCCGACAGGGCTCGCACTGAGATGCTCCAGTGAAATCATGGTGCCAACCGTTGTCATGCCCTCTGCAAGAGACGGCTGTACCAGTTCACAAGCCGCCTTTTCCATGAAAGCCGATACCGCAGGTGTTGCCAGAACTTCCAGTGTGCCGCTCTGCATGGAGAAAGCTGTCAATGCCTGGCTGACGGTAAAGCATACCGTATTTTCCGTGCCGATTTTTAATTCGTTCATTTTTACAAACCTCACTTGTTTTTCTTGATTATCCTGCATTTTACTGCTATAATTTATCTTACGGATATTATAACACACTCAACAGGCTTTTGAAAATACTATCCGTCCTGTTTTGTGCAAAATTTTGATATGGGAGTGATTTTCATGGCGGAGGAAGCAAAAAAAGAAGATAATGCCAAGGGAAAAAAGAAAAAATCCAGAATTCATCTTCTTGATGAGCTGAGAGGTCTGGCAGTATTATGCATGGTGTTCTATCACGCATTTTTCTCGGCAGGATACTTTTTTAAAATCAAATGGGCGGCGGATCTGATGAACTTTTTTATGCCTGCGGAACCGTATTTTGCAGGACTGTTCATCTTGATATCAGGTATGGCGTGTAATTTATCCCATTCCAATTTAGAGCGTGGCGTCAAATTAGGAATGATTGCGATGGGAGTGACCATTGTCACCTATTTTGCCGTACCTGATTCAATGATTTCATTTGGTATTCTGCATATGCTGGCTGTCTGCATGATGCTGTACGGACTAATCGGAAAGTATCTCAAAATTCTGCCGATCTGGGCGGGAATGATTCTGAATATCCTGCTGTTTGTACTGACCATGAATATCCAGAAAGGTTCTTTGGGAATTCCCTTTGTTTTTTCATGGACAATTCCGCAGGAATGGTACAAGACAAGCGTTTTATTCATGTTCGGACTGCCTGACAAAACATTTGTTTCATCCGATTATTTTCCGTTATTTCCATGGCTGTTTTTGTTCTTCACGGGAGCGTTTTTCGGAAGACTCATTCCACAGAAAAAGTTCCCCAAATGGACGGCAAAAAAACACATACCTCCTCTTGCCTTCCTCGGCAGACACGCATTAATCATCTACCTTGCTCATCAGCCTATTATCATAGGAATCTGCCGGGGGGCACAGTGGATTATGTCACTGTTACAACCGGCACAACAAAGTTGATTTTTGAAAAAGGAGAAAAGAAAAATGGATTATGCTGCACAGCTTTCAGATGAATTTAAAATCAAAAACGAATATGCACAGAATATTATCAATTTATTAGACGAGGGAAATACGATTCCGTTTATTGCCCGTTACAGAAAGGAAATGCATGGCACTCTGGATGACCAGACCATCCGTGAAATCAGTGAACGGCTGGAATATCTCAGAGGTCTCGACAAAAGGCGTGAGGAAATTTTCCATCTCATATCCGGAATGGAAAAAATGGATGATGAAATTGCCAGGGCACTCGACAGTGCCAAGACACTCGCAGAACTGGAGGATATTTACAGACCTTACAAGCCCAAACGAAAAACACGTGCTTCTGTTGCTAAAGAAAAGGGATTGGAACCTCTCGCAGATATGATTTTTGCACAGGAAAATAGCAATGTCAATGAACAGGCTGAAAATTTCACCGATATCGAAAAAGGTGTTGAAACTGTTGAAGAAGCCGTTCGGGGGGCTATGGATATTATTGCCGAAAACATTTCCGACAATGCCGAAATCCGCAAGCGTCTGAAAAATATCATCCGTCTGAATGCCTATATCGTTTCCAAAGCCGCCGATCCTGACAAAGACAGTGTATATACCGGTTACTATGATTATAAAGACCTTGTGAAAAATGCCGCAGGACACAGAGTTCTTGCTATGGACAGAGGAGAAAAAGAAGGTTTCCTTAAAGTCGGCATTGATATCGACAGTGCAAAATGTCTGAATATTATGGAAAGACTGCTTGTCAAAAACAGTAATGAGTGTTCCGGTCTTGTGAAAGAAGCTTGTGCGGATGCGTATGAAAGACTGATTTTTCCGTCTGTGGAAAGAGAGATTCGCTCCGAACTCACAGATGCCGCCGATGAACAGGCTATCAAATTATTTGCCATGAATCTGAGACAGCTTTTAATGCAGCCGCCTGTCAAGGGACACGCTGCGATTGGACTTGATCCCGGTTACAGAACAGGCTGCAAACTGGCTGTTGTGGACGCTACCGGCAGAGTTTTGGATACGGCTGTCATTTATCCCACACACAGCGAAATGCAAATCAAAAAATCAAAGCAAACTTTGAAAAGCATGATTCGGAAATACCATGCGGAAATTATCGCTATCGGCAACGGTACCGCTTCCAAAGAAACCGAAATGTTTACCGCAGAATGTATTTCCGAAATGGACGACAAAGTATCTTATATGGTCGTCAGCGAAGCAGGAGCATCTGTTTATTCCGCCTCAAAGCTGGCAGCCGATGAAATGCCTGATTTAGACTTAACACTGAGAAGTGCCGTTTCGATTGCAAGGAGATTGCAGGATCCGTTGGCGGAGCTTGTCAAAATTGAACCCAAGGCAATCGGTGTCGGACAGTACCAGCATGATATGCCGCAGAAACGTTTGAGTGAAGCGTTAGACGGAGTGGTAGAAGATTGTGTCAATACCGTTGGTGCAGATCTGAATACTGCCTCTCCTGCTTTGTTATCAAGAGTATCCGGCATCAATGCGACGGTTTCCAAAAATATTGTTGCTTACCGTGAAGAAAACGGTATATTTACTTCCCGTTCCGAATTGAAGAAAGTTCCCAAGCTGGGACCAAAGGCGTTTGAACAGTGTGCAGGATTCCTGAGAGTGCCGGAAAGCAAAAATCCCCTTGACAATACAGGTGTGCATCCGGAATCCTATCCGGCTGCAAAACAGCTTCTGGAAATGTGCGGCTATGATTTGTCGGATATTGTCGAGGGAAATATTGCGGAACTTCCTCAGAAATCACAAACAATCGGTCTGGAAACCATCAGCGAAAAAATCGGTGTCGGTGTACCCACTTTACAGGATATTATCAAGGAAATCACCAAACCCGGACGTGATCCCAGAGACGAACTGCCACCGCCTCTTCTTCGGACAGATGTGCTCGACATCAAGGATTTACAGGTCGGCATGGAATTAAAGGGCACTGTCAGAAATGTCATTGACTTCGGTGCATTTGTTGATATCGGTGTCCATCAGGACGGACTGGTTCATGTTTCACAAATCAGTGACAAGCATGTGAAACATCCCTCAGATGTCCTGAAAGTCGGTGATATCGTCAATGTCAGAATTCTGAGTGTTGACGCCCAAAAGGGCAGAATTTCTCTGACGATGAAATCAAGATAAAAAAAGGATTTTGTAAAATGAAAAAATATGATATTGCATTGTTTGACCTTGACGGCACTCTGAGCGAGTCCGGCGAGGGAATTCTGGATTGTGTTAAAATGGTCTTTGCCGAAATGAAAAGACCTCTTCCCGATGGCAAAACACTGGCAGGCTTTATCGGACCGCCTTTGACGGACAGCCTGAAAAGATGCGGCTTTTCCGAAGAAGATGCCGAAAAAGGCTTACAAATTTATAAAAAAAATTTCATTGCCACAGGCATTTATAAAAATAAAGTCTATGACGGAATGTTTGAAACATTGGAACAGCTCAAAGAAAACGGTGTCCTGCTGGGTGTCGCAACCACAAAATATCAGCCTTTTGCCGATAAAATCATTGCCATGCTGCAACTGGACCGCTATTTTGATTTTGTGGGCGGCTCCAGCGGAACGCCTGAAAGACACACCAAAGTACAAGTCATCAATTATGTTCTCGACCATTTCGGCAGAGATAAAAAAGCCGTTATGATAGGCGATACCAAGTTTGATGCCGAGGGTGCTTTTACAACGAAAGTCGATTTCATCGGCTGTCTGTACGGCTATGGAACCCGTGAGGAAATGGAAAAATATTTCCCGAATACGATTTTGGTAACAAAGCCGTCTGAAATCATACCTGTCATATTGGAGAAATGAAAATGAAAAAAATCGTGTTTTTATTGCTATGCACAACACTTTTACTGTCAGCCTGCGGCAATGCCGAAACGGTTTCGGAAACACCTTCTGAAATGCCTTCAGAGGTAAGCCGTATCATTTCTGCCGCCGCAAACATTGAAAAAACCAATCAAACCGCTGATATTCTGAAAGATAAAATGGAAAAACTGACTGACAGTGAGGAATACCTCCATTCCGAGAGAAATCATCAATATCAAATGGCGTTGGAATTTGTGGAAAATCTTAAAAGTGAAGGGCTTATCGAGGAAGAACAAGTCTATGTCGGAGATGCTGTTTCATTCACTTTCGGGGAAAACGGCTGGGGCGGATTTAACTTCTATAACTCGGACAGCAATCTTGCAAGCGGTCACGCTCCTGCCAATGAAATGATAGATGCACTTCTTGAAAACAAGAAAAACTCATTAAAATTCCAAAATTATCTGGAGGCAGAAACATCCATTGCATTCGCTTATCTTGGTGTCGGAACAGATCCGAAAGATATAACGGACGATGACAAAATGAATTTGGCTGAAGAAAAAACAAAAAATTTCCTCGAAAGCGATGACTACAAAAATGCCGACAAAGATAAAAAAGTGGAAATGGCTCTGCAATTTGTCGACGAGCTTCAAAAAGAGGGGCTTATACAGCATTATGATTACTTTGAGAACAATGAACTTATTTCATACACCCATTTGAATGGTACCTTGGGCGGTATCTCTTTTCATGACTTTAACGAAACCATAGACAGTTTGGCAATGAATGGGGTGGACGAATGAAAATAACCATGCTCGGAACAGGCAATGCCCTTGTAACCAAATATTATAATACCTGCTTTATTCTGAGTGACAATGACAGGCATTTTCTGGTAGACGGCGGCGGCGGCAACGGTATTTTACAGCAGTTTGAAAAAAGCGGCTTTTCTTTCGGAGATATTCACGATATTTTTGTCACACACACTCATACAGACCATTTATTGGGTGTGATATGGGTCATCAGAATGTTGTGCAAAGTCATCAAAAGCGATACAGACCAAATCCGTATTTTCGCCCATGATGAGACAATCCGTATTTTGCGGTACTTTACCGAAAACCTGCTTTTGCCCCGTCAGAAAAAATTCATTGATACTCAGATTCATTTGATTACGGTCAAAGACGGTGACGAGAAAAATATTATCGGTCACAAAATCACGTTCTTTGATATCCACTCCACCAAAACCAAACAATTTGGCTTTTGCATGGATATGGGCGACGGGAAAAAACTTACCTGCTGCGGTGATGAGCCTTTCAATGAAGCCAACAGACAATATGCTCAAAACAGTGATTGGCTTTTGCATGAGGCATTCTGTCTGCACTCACAGGCGGAACGGTTCAAACCTTACGAAAAACATCACTCCACTGTCAGAGACGCTTGTAAAACGGCTCAGGAACTGCACATCAAAAACCTGATTCTGTATCACACAGAGGATAAAACCTATCCCAACAGAAAAATGCTCTATCTCAGTGAGGGCAAACCGTTTTTTGACGGGAATCTGTTTGTCCCTGACGACCTGGAAAGTATGATACTATAAACAAAAGTACAGTGTATCACATGGACACACTGTACTTTTTCATTTTTTCCTGCGTTCGGGCTGTGTAAAATCCAAGGGCAGTTCCGGAAGCGTATCCGTTGCCTGATAGTCATCCGAAATAATATATTCGTAAAGGCGACGGTTGATGTTCATATTATGTTTCATGTCTTTGAAATCAAAGAATTTCAGGTGCTGTCGGAAAATGGAATAGATATTGATCAGATACATTTTTCCGGCAAGTGCATGAACAGACGACCGGTATTGGTCATAAGCATTGTTGTACTGGAGATCATTTCTGATAATCAGTATCGACCGGAGCAAATCATGAACTTTTCTCATATTCATGGTCGCCATGATCGAACCGAAACGCTTTTCATAGTAATACAGATACTTGTTGGTAACAGCAATCTTGCCGGCATGAAAAAATACTCTCGGACTGGTTGCCACGTCTTCAAAATACATTTTCGGATAAGTAATATGATGATCTGTAAAAAGCGATTTTTTATACATTTTATTCCATGCGTAGCTGTGCAGGTATTGGTCACGGATCAGCAGATGCAAGGCATCCTCCGCAGAGAGCACCTCTTTTTTGGCAGAACTCAACATGGGGATCACCAGATGCGACATGAAATAGGAATGATAAAAACGACAGTAGGAAATTTCCGCATCATTGTCAACACATTCATGATACAGCACTTCCAGATAATCCCTGCGGATACAGTCGTCACTGTCCACAAATACAAGATATTCTCCTTTTGCACGGGCAATCCCGTAATTTCTTGCATCAGATAACCCGCCGTTTGATTTGTGCAGCAGCAGAAAACGCTCATCCTTTTTTGCAAACTCTCCGGCAATTTCGGCACATCTGTCAGGCGAACCGTCATCTATCATTAACACTTCAAAATCTGTAAATGTCTGATTTTGGATGGATTCCATACATCTCGGTATAAACTTTTCCACTTTGTACATCGGCACGATCACTGATACCGCAGGATTTTGTTTCAATCTCATCCAACTCCTTTTTTCACTCATTCTTTTTCAGCCGCAGCTTCGACAGGAACAGTTTTCTTTTTCATTCCCGAAAACGGCAGCGAGATCATGATCGTTCCATAGTAAGTAATCGTACGCCATAACAAAATGGCTGATTTCATGGTTTCCGGTGAGATATATGCCATAAAGAATGTACTGAAACAGTATTCCGCAGCACCCGAGCCGCCCGGCAGCGGAACCATGCTGGACACCATTGTTACATAGGACTGGGCACACAGCATATCAAAAATACTGAGGTCGGAAATTTGAAAAGACCTCGCAATACAGTAGGGAACCAAAAACAATGCTGTCATCTGAATCGCTGTCAATATGTATGCTTTTACTAAAAGAGGCTTGTCTTTGTTGAGCGACTGATTGCTCTGATGAAAAGAATCGAGCGTTTCATGCATTTTACCAATTTTTTCATCAACGTTTTTCAAGATATGCAGCTTTCCGAGAAAACGGAACAGACCGCCTGCCACTTTTTTACTGAAGTTATTCGCAAATGATGCCAGCAACAGCAGCACCAGCATGAACAACTGTGCTCCGAAACCAATCGCAGACATTACCCACATCGGAGGATCCAGATTTTCCGAGAAAAAGGAAAAACGCGAGACTACTGCCACAATACAATAAGCGGCCAGCGTAAACTGCCAGACAAGAAATTTCTGTACCAATGCCGCAGTCGCTACCGAACCTTTGATGCCTGCACGGGACATCATCAATACCTGCATCGGCTGACCGCCTGTGGAACTGGGCGTCACCGCACAGTAAAACTGTCCCACCATTGAAGCTGTCAAAGCTGTTTTGACTTTCAGGTCGGGAACCGACTGTTTCACAAACAGATAAATAATCGTGGCATCAATCGCAATATTCAGCAGATGCATAATCACTGCCGCCAATATCCAACCAAAATGAATAGGCAGTCCGCTTTTAATCAAATCAAGCAGTCCGTCCTTTGAAAATGTAAAATATATGACAAGAAATACCGTCAATGCAAAAATAACGATATTAAAAATCAATCCGAATGAAATTCTGAATTTTTTACGGGAATTCTGTTCCATCTCAACACCTCTCCTGAGCATCTTCACTGCGATTGCCAAATAACAACCATTTTATCTTTATCTTATCACTTTTTGGAGTAACGGTCAATATCAAAAAGAAAATCCTCTTCCGGCTATTTTATAAAATTTTTTTATGTTTGATTTTAAATATTCCTGCGGTATTTTTTATAAAAAATAGTGGAAATAAGCATAATTTTGTGATATAATGCTGAATATAGTAAATGAGATAAGGAAGTGTTTGACTTGATCAAAAAATACAGCTACGGTCAGCCCATTGAAACCAGTGCTGTTGTGACGGACATTCCGGCAGAACAGGATGAGATACAGGCTTTGAATCTGATTCGTTCCGATGAGGGAAATCTCTTTCTGACATATTTTATGGAAGAGGATGATGTTGTCTACGGACTGGGTGAGGCTAACAGAGGGATCAATAAAAGAGGCTATATCTATGAGAGCTTTTGCAGTGATGATCCTCTTCACACCGAAGAAAAGCGTTCTTTATACGGAGCTCATAATTTTCTGATTGTCAGCGGTATGGTGAATATCGGAATTTTTGTGGATACCCCCTCACAGGTACAGTTCGATATTGGCTATACGGCAAAAAATGTACTCAAAATTACACCTTCCGATGAAAATTTCAAACTCTATCTCATAGAGGGTAACGGTGCCTATGACATTGTCAGACAATTCCGCAAACTGATCGGCAGAAGTTATATTGCTCCACGGTGGGCATTCGGTTTTCAGCAGAGCCGCTGGAGTTACTGCAATGAAGACGAAATTCGCGAGGTTGTCAAAAACTACAGGGACAATCATATTCCGCTGGATGCCGTCTATATGGATATTGACTATATGGATGGCTACAAGGATTTCACTGTCAGCGAAGAACGTTTTCCGCATTTCAGGGAGTTTGTCAGTGAAATGAAACAGCAGGGGATCCGTCTGGTACCCATTATTGATGCAGGCGTGAAAATAGAAGAAGGCTATGATATTTACGAAGAAGGCAGATATTATCAGCTTTTCTGCAAAAGACCCGACGGAAGTGATTTTGTGGCAGGTGTCTGGCCGGGCAAAACACATTTCCCCGACTTTATGAATACCAATGCACGAAATTGGTTCGGCAGCAAGTATCAAAAACTGCTTCAGGAGGGTATCGAAGGATTCTGGAATGATATGAATGAACCTGCGATGTTCTATACGGAAGAGGGCGTTCGGGAAGCGAAAGAATATTTGAAAGGCTTTGACTTTGACAATATAGATGCCGGAAATTTCTTTCAGCTGACAGACATGATCAAAGGGCTTGCCAACAGACGCAAAGATTATGAAAGTTTCTATCACAATATGGACGGGCAGATTGTTCGTCACGATAAAGTACATAATCTCTATGGCTTTAATATGACGAGGGCTGCCGGTGAAGCGTTTGAGCATTTGCAGCCGGACAAGCGAATTCTTTTGTTTTCCCGTTCTTCTTATATCGGTATGCACCGCTACGGTGGCATCTGGACAGGTGACAACCAGTCCTGGTGGTCACATCTTTTGCTGAATATCAAAATGATGCCGTCCCTGAATATGTGCGGATTTATATACAGCGGTGCGGATTTAGGCGGATTTGGCTCCAACTGTACGGAAGACCTGCTGTTGAGATGGCTCGCATTCGGTATTTTCACGCCTTTAATGAGAAATCATACGGCTTTGGGTACCAGAAATCAGGAATGTTACCGTTTTGGCAATTCCGAAATGTTTAAAAACATTCTTTCCCTGCGGTACAGTCTGATCCCGTATCTTTACAGTGAATACATGAAAGCCTGTCTGCATGATGACATGATGATAAAACCTTTGAGCTTTGACTATCCTGATGATGATTTGTCAAGGCATATCGAAGACCAGCTTTTAGTGGGCGAAAGTATCATGATAACACCTGTCTATGAGCAGAATGCGATTGGCAGATATGTCTATTTGCCGGAAGATATGCTGTTTGTACGGTTCCAATCTCCGTCCAAAAGAAGCTGCTGTGTTATGCACAAGGGGATTCATTATATTCCTGTGGATGTGGGAGAAGTGCCTGTATTTATCCGTCAGAATAAAATGCTTCCGCTCTGCCGTGCCGTAGAGTGTACCGACCTTCTGGATACCTCCAAATTTGAGCTTATCGCCTTTACTGATAAAGAAATGGAATATATCATGTATGAAGATGACGGTTTCTCGAAAAATTATGACGCTCACGAAAATCTGGTTTCATTCGCCATCACGGAAAATGATGGTCAGCTGGGAGCGGTTTCCTCGAAAACCATCGTAAAACTTTCCCTGTTTCACTAAAAGAAAAAGGATTTCCATGCTTTCGGTGCATAGAAATCCTTTTTTCATTCTTTTTGATTCTGTCCTTTACAGGATTTTTTTATCATGCGGCACACGCTGTCCCGAAAAGCGTTCCAGTTCCGCCATTGCCTGCAAAAGCTCTTCACGGCTTCCCGTACCGTTATCGTAACGCTGATTGGCTTGGTCGATTCTGTCAACATACATCATATAAGCGGCTCTGGATTTCGGATCAATTTCCTGATATACACGGTCTCTCATCTCACTGATTTGCCGGTCGCTGAAATATCTCACATTTTTCCCTCCTCTCTCAACTGCCAAAGCGACAGGCGGTAACCTGTCGCTTTTTGATAATATCATATCATAAGATATTTTATTCCTCTGTTTCAATATCCTTGCACTTGACACGATTCATCCGGCAGTAGTGCTTAATAAATTTATTGTCATGAGAGCATTTTACTACCAGTGTACGGTTGGAACCGTTAAAGGCATTTTCACCGATACTCTCTATGCTGTCGGGAAGTACCAGCAGACGCAGGGTACCGCATTTGCTGAATGAACCATAACCAATCGTTTTCAGATTCTGCGGTATGTTGACGGTTCTCAGAGAAGCACAGCCTGTAAAGGCACCGTCTCCGATGTCAGTCACCGCTTCGGGAATATTCACGGTTGTCAAAGCTTCACACCAGCTAAACGCATTTTTTCTGATATTGGAAACACTTTCCGGTACGCTGACCTTGACAAGAGAACGGCATCCGCTGAATACATTTTCGGGAAGTTCGTCTACCCCATCGGGAATCCTCATTTCTGTCAGGGACTCACAGTTCAGGAAAGCGTGTTTACCCAGTCCGTGTACACTGTCCGGAATCACAAAATCCTTTAATTTCTCACAGTTGCTGAAAGTACTCTGTCTGATTCTCTTGATGGTGGAGGGAAGTTCTACCTTTGTCAGAGCCTTGCATCCCGCAAAAGCTCCTCTTCCGATTTCCTGTACACTGTCAGGAATATTGATGGTCATCAGTTTGGCACAGTTCTCAAATGCTCTGTCACCGATTTTCTTCAAAGTAGAGGGCAGATTGATAGCTTCTACATTGGCATTGCCCGAGAATACCGCATCATCCAGTGCCTGATAGCCTTCCGGCACAGCAATACGGCTGGAATTAGCATTTTCAATATCATTCACGGTGAATACTTTTAAATTCTCAAGAGCAGGGGAAGCGGTTTCTGTCTGTTGAGGCTGTTCGGAAGCAGCAGGCTCACTTTTAAGCGGTTCATTGGAGGGAACGGCTGTTACTTCCTCTGTTTTTTCCTGTACAGGTGTTTCAGGGACGGAAACAACCGGTTTTGCTTCCGGCTCCGGTGTTTCCGGAGTTGTTACGGCAGGAGAAGGCTCTGTTTTAGGAGTTTCCGGAGCAGGCGTTGGCTGAGACGGTTGTACAGACGGCTGGTTGGGAACAGGCTGATTCGGCATTTGCTGCTGCATCCACGGATTATAGCCCCATGGCATCTGCGGCTGCTGATTCGGATCGGTTCCCTGCTGAGGCATCTGCATCCAGGGATTATAGCCCCACGGCATCTGCGGCTGCTGGCTCGAATCCGTTCCCTGAGGCATCTGCATCCACGGATTATAACCCCATGGTACCTGTGGCTGTTGATTGGGATCGGTTCCGGGAGGCACCTGCATCCACGGATTATAGCCCCACGGCATCTGCGGCTGTTTTGTGGGATCGGCTCCCACCGGCATTTGCTGTCCCCATGGACTGTTGGGTACAGGAGGAGTAGTCTCCTTTGATTCTTCCGTATTGGCAGGCTCGGCAGGAGTCTGTTCCGGCTGTTGCGTATCTTCTTCACCCGTAAAGTCAAAGACAGGAGATTCTATTTTGGGTTCTTCCTCTTTTTCTTCCGCTTCGTCGGTGAAGTCGAAAACAGGAGATTCTATCTTTGGTTCTTCTTC
>DEFH01000048.1:0-40981 GCA_002350705.1 Ruminococcaceae bacterium UBA2857 | reverse complement strand
TTTGGTTCTTCTTCTTTTTCTTCCGCTTCGTTCGTAAAATCGAAAACGGGGGACTCTATCTTTGGTTCTTTTTCTGGTTCTTTTTCTGGTTCTTTTTCCGGTTCTTCTGTGAAGTCAAAAACAGGAGATTCTATTTTTGGTTCTTCCGGAGCAAGTGTCTCACCGCCTGAGAAGAAGTCAAACACTGTCGGTTTCCGCACATTACCCTCTGATGATTCAGGAAGCTGTGACTGTTCTTTGGACGGAAGCACAAAATTATCCTTTGAGCCGCCGTCATCCCACATATCGCCATCGGATTCATTCTGATTCACCCAGACTTCACCGGAGTCGATCAGCATCGGATTCTTTTTTTCACCGTGTTCACGGATATTTTCGGGAATCTGATACATATGGATATTTGGTGTGATACCGAACATCGGCACATTCCAGTTCAATGCATAGACCAATGTTTCCACGACATAGCAAGCCCATTTTTCTGCCATACAGGCATCCTGTGTCAGTACTTTGATGGATTGCAGAATCGCAATACATTTGTCAATTTCAGGTTCATCATGGGCAAGGTACAGGGCATTGCACACACCCTGTTCATAGGCATCCATAAATACCTTTCTTTCCTGTTTCAGATCGGGGATATACTCATCCAGCATGGAACGAAGCTGTAATCCGTCAATCATGATTTCGATACCGAAAGTTTTAATAATATAGCGCAGTGCTTCCTTGGCATTGTCAAACGTAAGTTTATCTTCATCCTGACTGCCGAGTTCTGCTCCGCAGAAAGGGCATCTGACAATCAAATTGGCTCTGGCACTGGTTTTCCATTCACTTCCGCATTTTTTACACTGCATGCAACATCACCGCCTTTTTCAGGAGTTTCATAACAGCATGAAATGAAATTCCACTATTCATGATACAATTCCTCTCTAAAAAATTTCAGGCAAATCCGCTCCGACAAAGCCTTTCTGCCCAAATCGTCATTAAAAAGAAGATGTCTTTAGAAAATACTGGCGTATTTTATAAAAAACACCTTGTCGTTTTTTTCAGGGCAACACCGCCCCAAAATAGTGTATATGAATATTATACTAAATAAAGATTTTTAAATCAATATTTTTTTGCACTTTTTATAAAAATAGTGTACAAATTTCAGGACACATTTTTGAGTATTTTTCATAACACAAAAAAGGACAGGCACTCAAATATCGTACCTGTCCCCGTAAATATCAGGATTCTGTCGGCTTATCAGGAGCATTTTTTTCTGTATTTTCTTCCGGTTCTTCTTCATGCGGAGCACGGGCGACGGTCACCACTTTGCTGCTGCCGTCCGTTTTCATGATAATCACACCTCTTGCCGTTCTGGACTTCACCGATATGGTGTCAACAAATACACGAATCATCACACCGTTATCGGAAATGAGAATAATATCATCATTTCTATCCACTGCTTTAATAGCAGCAACCTTATCATATTTTTTAGACGGATAGTTCCATACGCCCTGACCGCCTCTGGAATGAAGCGGATACTCTGATTGTTCCGTCAGTCTGCCGTAGCCTGATTCCGACACGGTAAACACCATCGAACCCTCTCTTAAAATGGACATACCGATGACCATATCATCCTCTAACAGTCGGATTGCTTTCACGCCATGGGAAGCTTTTCCCTGCGGTCTGACAGTATCTTCTGCAATATGCAGTGCTTTGCCGTTTCTGGTGGCAATCAGCAGTTCGGAATGACCGTCCGTCAGGCGTACCCATGCCAGTTCATCGCCTTCATTCAGTTCAATCGCCTTGATACCGAGTTTTTGCCTTGCCGTATGGAAATTGCTGGTAGCAATTCGCTTGATAAGTCCCTTTTTCGTGATCATGACAAGATACATACCTTCATCACCTGTTTCGGGCATTTTTATCATGGAAGTGACTTTTTCATTCGGCAAAAGCTGCAGCAGATTATTGATATTCATGCCTTTGGCAGTACGGGAGCTTTCGGGAATCTGATAGCATTTCAGCTTGTAGACCTTGCCGAAATTCGTAAAGAACAGCACATTGTCATGGGTACCGCTGACAAACATATCCGTTGCAACGTCTTCTTCCCGTCTGTGCATACCGGAAATGCCTCTGCCGCCGCGTTTCTGGGTACGGTAGGTATCTGCTTTCTGACGCTTCACATAGCCAAAGTTTGTCATCGTGACAACGCAGTCTTCACGGGGAATCAGGTCTTCTATATCCACTTCACCGCTGATTGACTCAATTTGTGTACGTCTTTCGTCACCGAATTTATTCTTAATGGCATTCAGCTCTGTTTTGATAATGCCAAAGAGTTTTTCACTATTGGAAAGGGTTTCCTGAAAATCCTGTATTTTCAGATGCAGGGCGGCAAGTTCTTCTTCAATTTTCTCTCTTTCCAGGCCGGAAAGCTGTCTCAGACGCATATCCACGATTGCCTGAGCCTGGACGTCATCCAGTCCGAAGCGGTCACAAAGATTCTGTTTTGCCGAGGCGGTATCTTTCGAGGCACGGATAATTTTAATGACTTCATCAATAAAATCAATGGCAGTTTGCAGACCTTCCAGAATATGTGCTCTTTCCTGTGCTTTTTTCAGGTCATAAATGGTACGTCTGGTAATAACATCCACCTGAAAATCAATATAATGCTGAAGAATGTCTTTCAGGTTGAGAATTTTTGGCACACCGTTGACGATTGCCAACATGATAATACCATAGGTAATCTGGAGCTGTGAATTTTTAAAAAGATTATTCAGAACGATATTCGGAGACGCCTCTTTTTTCAGGAAGATCTCAATATGCATACCGTTTCTGTCGGAGTGATCGTCGATATTGGAAATACCGTCAATTTTCTTGTCCTTGACCATATCGGCAATACTTTCCACAAGTCTCGCCTTGTTGACCTGATAGGGAAGCTCTGTCACGGCTATTTTATATCTGCCGTTTTTATCCTCTGAAATTTCGGTTTTGGCTCTGACGGTAATTTTGCCTCTGCCTGTACCGTAAGCCGCTCTGATACCGCTTTTTCCCATGATAATGCCCGCTGTCGGAAAGTCGGGTCCTTGGATATACTGCATTAGCTCATCAAGGGTAGCTTCGGGATTATCAATCAGAAAATTCACGGCATCCACCACTTCTCCCAGATTATGCGGGGGAATATTGGTTGCCATGCCTACGGCAATACCTGTCGAACCGTTGACCAACAGGTTCGGGAATCTTGACGGCAGTACAGACGGTTCTTTTCGGCTGTCATCATAGTTCGGGATAAAATCCACGGTTTCCTTGTCAATGTCCGTCAGCATTTCCACGCTGATTTTACTCATACGGGATTCTGTGTAACGGTAGGCGGCAGGCGGATCTCCGTCTACGGAGCCGAAGTTGCCGTGACCGTCAACGAGAATATATCTCATGGAAAAATCCTGTGCAAGACGCACCAGTGCATCATAAACGGAGCTGTCACCATGCGGATGATAGCGTCCCAGCACGTTGCCGACAGTCGTGGCACATTTTTTATAAGGCTTGTCGGGAGTCAGGTTATCTTCATACTGTGAATAGAGAATTCTTCTGTGTACGGGCTTCAGACCGTCACGCACATCCGGCAGGGCACGTGAGACAATAACGGACATGGAATAATCCAGAAAGGACTTTTTCATTTCCCTTTCAATATCCACATCAATAATTTTGGAAGTCGGATTGTTTGGCTGAATGTCCAAATTTGACACCTCTTTCGATAGATATATCTATGTAAACGCATTACAAATGCACATATTTTTCATGACAGATACTGCGAATCCGGAAGAGCTGCTGTTCGCTGAGTACCCTTTTCGGCAGAAACACACTTTCATTTTTATCTGTAAAAAGCAATAAAATTTTGTTTCCCTCGACGATTTTGTAAAGATACCGATAAGGGATATGCAGACTTCTGTTTTCGGCAGTCATTTCAAACCTGTCCTCATAAAAACGCACGATTTGGGAGCCGATATTCCGATGATTTTTTTCATAGAAACGCTCCGCCTGCTTTTTGATCAGAAAAGGCTTGACCAAATCATAATAGGATATTGCATAAAAGCCTGTCAATATCAGCAGCAGCAGTCCGAACTGATGATAAAGACTGCCCGGTCTTCCGAAAAACGCTGCTGTACCGCAGCACAGTGCTGTCAGACCAATGATACAAAGAATCACTTTATTTTCCTTTGGTGTCAGCCAGTGTTGCTTTTCCAGCTCCATGGAAAGATAATCTTCTTTGGTAATCAGAAAGCTTATCTGTATGACGGTACTGTCCATAACAGCTTCACATCCTTTTATATTGCTTTGGCATTTCCTGACGGAAATGTCGGGTAACATCCTGTTTCTGCTGTTCGGACATTGTTTTTTTCGGGATAACAGTCACTCTGTGTTCGGTACCGCCTATGAGGATATAGTCGGCATCTGTTTCGATACAGTCCGAAATATCCGTATAGAAGCGTTTGAGCGATTCATACTCACTGTGCATCTCGAAAAAGTCACGGTAAATTTGAAAATGCTTTGGCTTGGAAAGCAAGCGTGAACTTTTGTAGATATGTTCTCCGTGAAGCCTGATTTTTTTCGGCACGAGATACAGATAGTAAGTAATCATGTACATACAAATCAGCAACAGTACCGCTGCTGCCGGCAGCCTTTCAAAATTAAAATGCTCCATGAACAACGCATACAGCACCATTGCCGCCGCAACAGAAAAAGCCGCAGCTTTGACACCTCTCTGAGACGAAGCACCGTATTGCAGCCCATATTGCTGATAGGCATAGGCATATTCCTGAATTTTCAGTTTGCCGTCAAATTCTGCAATCAGGGTGTTATCCATTATCATCACCGACAGCATCCGAAAACTGCCGATAAAGTGCCGGATTCCATTTTTTCATGCTGAGAGGACGCAGCGTGGAAGAACTGACAAAACCATGTGTTGTCGTACCTGTTGCCATCACTGTTCCGTCAAGCAGGACACGATAGGCAAATTCCATACGGGCAGGCGTTACTTTCTGTACGATAGTCTCTATGATAACTTCATCTTCATAATGCACCGGTCTGAGATACTGACACGTCAGACCGGACAGAGGAAGCATGACGCCATCCTTTTCCAGCTGTGTATAAGTAATCCCCAGCATTTTGATAAAGTTCGTTCTGCCTATCTCAAACCACACAGGATAAACAGAATGATGGATAATCCCCATCTGATCGGTCTCGGCATAACGTGCCGTAACCGGTGTCTGATTTTTCAAAATAATCACTCCTCTTCTTCCGGCATGGTTCCCGACAGCAGAATCGCCTTGATTTCGTTATAGACTTCCGGCTCGATCACTCTTTCGGGAATCGCAAAACTCCGGTCATTATCGGTATAAATCATGATAATACTGTCAAATTCGGCAATTTCCGCACTGCCGTCCAGTTCAATACGCCACGCACCATCATCTCGTCCGATGTCGATATGCGTGGGATAGATTTCTGCTTCGATGGTTTTGCCGTTTGCCATGATTCTGGCAAGGCTTTTCATGTGAAGCCGGGGAACCAGCCATATTACCGCAATCATCACAAGGCACAGTATTCCAAAAAACAGATTCTGCGGATGATACGGAGAATCCGTCATCCAATATGTAAGGAAAAATGCCAATGCTGCCAGTCCGAAAACGATGCTCTGAAAAACGGCACGGGATCCTTTTGTCTTATACATTCGGCTGTGATACAGACATTGATACATTTCCTTGCTTGTCAGGGAATACGAGATTTTAATACCTGTTTCGGGAATTTCATATTCTTCCGCATCATCATCTGCCACCAATTCCGATTCCGAGCCGTCCCATTCCGGATTTTCATCCGGTTTCTGACTGTTTTCCAGAAGTTCCAGCTCCTGTGAAATATCATTCATGAGTTGTTCATCACGCTGTTCTTCCAATTCATCGGACGGCGTTTTACTCCCCGCAGGTTCTTCCTGTTTCATCTGATTTCTCCTTATACATCAAGATTTTGTACATACTGTGCATTTTTTTCGATAAATTCACGTCTGGGTTCGACTTTATCTCCCATCAGTATGGTAAACACTTCATCTGCTGCCGCAGCGTCCTCCATTTCCACACGCAGCATAATACGTGTAGCGGGATCCATAGTGGTTTCCCAAAGCTGGTCGGAATCCATTTCACCGAGACCTTTATATCGCTGAATTTCATATTTGCTGCCCAGTTCTGCCATAATTTTATCACGTTCACTGTCGGAATAAGCATAATAATGCTCTTTGCCCTTTGTGATACGGTACAGGGGCGGTTGGGCAATGTATACGTGTTTTTCTTCAATCAACGGTCTCATGAAGCGGAAGAAAAATGTCAGAAGGAGTGTTCTGATATGAGAACCGTCCACATCGGCATCTGCCATGATAATGATTTTGCCGTAGCGGAGCTTGGACAAATCCATTTCGTCACCGATACCGCAGCCCAGTGCTGTAATCACAGGCATGAGTTTGTCATTGCCGTAAACACGGTCCAGTCTTGCCTTTTCCACGTTGAGCATTTTGCCCCACAGCGGAAGAATTGCCTGAAAACGTCTGTCACGTCCACCCTTGGCGGAACCGCCGGCGGAGTCTCCCTCAACGATATAGATTTCCGTTTCCTCCACGTTTCTTGACTGACAGTCGGCAAGCTTGCCGGGAAGTCCGGCTCCTTCCATTGCCGTTTTTCTTCTGGCAAGATCGCGAGCTTTTCTGGCGGCATCTCTGGCACGGGCTGCCATGAGTGCCTTATCAAAAATTGCCTTGGCTGTAGCCGGATTTTCCTCCAGATACTGTTCCAGCTTATCACTGACAAGTTTATCCACCAAGGTACGAATCGCTGTGTTGCCCAGTTTGGCTTTTGTCTGGCTTTCAAACTGTGCGTCCTTGAGCTTGACACTGATGACAACTGTCAGACCTTCACGTACATCCTCACCACTTAAATTCTTGTCATTCTCTTTGAGAATATTGAATTTTCTTGCATAGTCGTTCATGACTTTGGTCAAGGCTCTCTTGAAGCCTTCTTCATGTGTACCGCCGTCATTGGTATGAATATTATTGGCAAAGGATAGGATCAATTCATTATAGCTGTCGTTATACTGCATGGCAATTTCTGCGGAAGCCGTATCGTCTTCATTTTTTGTCTGGAAATAGATAATATCGGGGTGAATCACATCTAAAGCCCGCTTTTTATGTACATACTCCACAAAACTCGACACACCGCCCTCATAGCAGAAACTGTCTTTCTGTATATTTTCGGGATCACGCTCATCTGTCAGTTCAATATGGATACCTGCATTGAGGAATGCCTGTTCACGCAGTCTGACCGAAAGTGTTTCATAATCGTAAACATCCGTTTCCGTAAAGACGAGCGGATCGGCTTTGAAAGTAACGGTTGTACCTGTTTGGGAGGACTTGCCCACCTTTTCCAGTTCCGTTGCCGTGTTGCCGCGTTCAAAACGCTGTCGGTAGATGTCCGTACCGTCGCACACCTCTACTTCTGTCCATTCCGAAAGGGCATTGACCACGGACGCACCGACACCATGCAGACCGCCTGAAAATTTATACCCGCCGTTGCCGAATTTTCCTCCGGCATGGAGAATCGTGAACACTACCGTGACAGCAGGGATGCCCATCGTCGGCTGGATTCCTACCGGAATACCACGTCCGTTGTCACGCACACGGATAATATTCCCCGGCAGAATATTGACTTCAATTTTCGTGCAGTAGCCTGCCAGTGCCTCGTCAATGGAATTATCCACAATTTCATATACAAGATGGTGGAGACCTCTGGGACCTGTGGAGCCGATATACATACCCGGACGCATTCTGACTGCTTCCAGCCCCTCTAAAACCTGTATTTCATTTGCACTGTAATTTTGCGTTGTCTGTGAAACGTCATTTATATTATCCAATATTTACACCCTTTCAGAAAAAGCATTTCGTTGATGCCGACGGTGAAACCGCAGCATCAGAGGAGCCATCAACAGTGAAGAAAAAACTGTCGCTGCATTGGCAATCACCAGAACCACAAGGTCAGAACGGTATCTTTCACCGCTAAACAGTACCACCGTATTGAACAATACCAGTGCCGCACATGATACAACCACCGCCAATCTTGCGGGATAACGGCTGACTGTCAGCCGACTGCCGCAATAACAGCATGAAACGGCTGTTTTTCTGACGGATGCCAATGCTTTGACACTGTAAGCGGTACGGCAGTACGGACATATCGGAAATTTCAAAATATTCTCACCTTACTGTGATTTGTTTGTTTCTTCTTGAATGGTCTCAGCCATTTTTTGAGAAGCATTATTTTTTGCCTGCATGAATTTTTTGGAAAAGTCCTCTTCCACGTCAAGCTGAACAGGAGCTGCTGACGATACGGCAGGCTGAGGCTTTTTGATAATACGAGCCGTTCTCGGCACCCGTTTTTGTTTATAGATTTTATCGTTAAACGGTTCCAGCTTCACAAAGAACGGAATGGAAACATAGAATACCGCAAACGGTATGATCACCCACAACATTCCCCTGAGATCTTCATGATTGCCGAACATGGAGAATAGCAGCATAATCAGAAAGCCAATGACACATACAGCACTTGCCAGGGCAAACAAACCTCTGCTGAGAACGACATTGGAAGTACATTTGCATTTGTAGCAGTAATGCTCTCCCTTTCTTTTCAGAAGCATCAGACCGATATAAGACATCTTTTTACCGCAGTACGGACAGCTTGACAATAATCGTTTTGACATTTGCAACATCCTTTTCTCGTAAAAAATTGCAGCATATCAGGTATTTTTCCCCGATATGTCATTCATAGGCTCCGCTGAGCTGGGAGGCACGTCTGATCAGCGTGACAGGGGCAAGCTGACAGATATAGATTTTTATGCCGTCTCTTTCACGGCACAGCACAAAGGATTTCGGCAGTTCTTCCGACACATTGATAACCTGACCGTTTTTCTGGGCGCAGGAAAGAAATTCCCTTGTTTTCACAGAGACGGTGGAATTATCCAGATCAAAAATTCCGATAATATCCTCTTTGCGTATAATGGTTTCATTCCCCAGATGAAGGTACACGTTAAGCCTCCTCCGTTTCCGTCATTTTTCCGTTTTGGATATGCACTTTGTTCCGGGCTTCCATGTCAAAGCTGCAGCAGGTAATAAACACCTGCCTGTCATGAAGACGGTGAATCAGATAGTCCTGTCGGGCAGCGTCCAGCTCACTGAGCACATCATCCAAAAAAATCACGGGAGATTCGCCTTTTGCTTGACCGAGCAGGGAGGCTTCCGCCAACTTCATAGCGAGAACAGCGGAACGCTGCTGTCCCTGAGAGCCGAATTTTCTGGCTTCCCTGCCGTCGATTCTGACCGTCATATCATCCCGGTGGATACCTCTGGAAGTATAACCGAGAACAATATCTTCATTCTGTTTTGTTTTCAACACTTTTAACAGAAGATGTTGAATTTCTTCAAGACTCATGCCGGTTTCTGCACCATAACCTGTCTGATAGGCAAGGCCGAGTTTTTCACGGCTGTCGGAAATACCGTCATAAAACTGTGCCGACAATGCTGCCAGACGGTCAAGATAGGCATATCTTTGCTGTGCAATAAGGGCTCCCTCATGGGATAACCTTTCATTCCATACGTCCAATGTGTCGGCAAGAGACGGATTCTGATAAATAGCTTTTAACAGGGCATTACGTTGATTAAGGATTTTTCGGTATCTGCCGAACAGAACCGCATAAGACGGTTTTATCTGACAGAGTGCTCCGTCAATAAAACTGCGTCTTTCTTCCGGACCGTTTTTCACCAATGTTAAATGATTTGGTGAAAAGATGACCGCACAGAAAATCCCGATAATCTGCGAAAGCCCGTCTTTCGGAATCCCGTTCAAAAAAGCTTTTCTTTTACCGTTTTGAATCAGGATTTCTATTTTATGCCTGCGTTGTGCTGTGCGGAAGCAAGCTTTGACTTTGGCATAGGACTGACCGAACTGTATCAGTTCACGGTCTTTCGCTCCACGGAAGGAACGTCCTCCTGTAAGAAGCCACATTCCCTCAAGGAGATTGGTCTTACCCTGAGCATTGTCACCGTAGAGGACGTTTATTCCCTTTGACGGAAAAAAATCGGCATTAACCAGATTTCTGTAATTTTCAAAGCTCACACTTTCAATGAACACTCAGCACACCTCAAAGACCGTTCCCTCAAATTCCGCATTGTCACCCTTCCGCATTTTCTTGCCGCGCATGGTACAGATTTCACCGTTGACTTTGACTTCCCCGTTTTGGATAGCAATTTTCGCCTGACCGCCTGTGGTAAACACTCCGAGCATTTTGAGCATGGCATCCAGACGGATAAATTCCTCACTGTCCTGTAATTTCAGTTTGTTATCAACCATTTCTCAACCTCACGGGCATAACGAGGAAAATAAAGTCTTCTCCCTCGCTGGGCAGAATCACGATGGGTTTCAATGCACCGTTCATACGGATGCGTATTTCGTCTGTTTCGGCAAATTTCAAAGCATCCAGGATATACTTGTTGTCAAAGCCGATTTCCACATATTCTCCCTGAATCTCTGCTTCAAATTCATCATAGGCTTCTCCTCTGGAAGTATTGCAGAATGTTTTGACAGAATCGTTTTCAAAGCAGCACTTGATGGGTGTTTTGACTCTTTCCGTCAGGAGCAGGGACATTCTTTCGATGGTATTGGTAAATTTTCTGGTGTTGACCTTGGCTTCGGTAGCATAGGCAGAAGGAATGGTTGCTTTATAGTTCATGAATTCTCCTTCAATGATACGGGTAATCAAGGTATAGTTGTCAATACGCAGCAAAAGATGTCTTCCGCCGGCTTTCATGCTGACAGCCTTGGTATCATCTGCAATCAAATTCATCATTTCCTGGAGGGATTTTTTCGGTACGATAAAGCTTTTTTCGCCGTTATAGGGGATTTTCTCTGTGCGTACTGCCAGACGATATCCGTCTACGGAGACAATTTTGAAAGTAGTATCTGTCATCTCGAACAGAGAACCTTTTTGGGTAGGATTCTCGTCTTTGTCAGATACGGCATACATGGTCTGACGGATCATGCTTTTAAGAGTCGTTCCGTCAATGCCGATGGTTTCAGCGGCATTAACGGCCGGCAATTCCGGATATTCGTTGTCAGACATTCCGACAATTTTATAGTCTACTTTGCCGCTGGTAATATAGATGACAAATTTTTCATCTGTTTCAATGGAAATTCTGTCTTCGGGCATTTTTTTGATAATATCGGAAAAGAGTTTGGCAGCTACCACAATGGCACCCTCTGTATAGATGTCGGCATCCATATCGGTAGTGATACCGATTTCGAGGTCATAGCCGCAGAGTGTCAGACGACCGTTATGGGCCTTTAAAAGAATTCCTTCAAGAGCCGGAATCGTTGACTTGGAGGAAACAGCTCTTTGAACATTATTAACCGCCTCGTTTAATTTTTGACGGCTGCATATGAATTTCATGGAATCAGTCCTTTTTCTTGCAAAATACGGAAATGCAATGTATATAATATATATATTTATAGCAGCAGTAGTAGGGGGGGTTGAAAAGTTGAAAACCCCAAAAAGACCTGTATTTATCAAGGTTTTGATTGTTTTACTGCTGTGGAAAACCTGTGGAGAAAAATGTTGAAAATGTTGAAAGATTTTAAGGATTTCAAAGTTGTCAACAAAGCGGTTGAATTGTGTTGGTGGAATGTTGAGAAAAATGTTGAAAGTTAAATGTGTTCCAAAAATAGTTTTCAACCGTTTTTGTTGAAAAGTTGAATCTTTTTCAACAGCTTGTGAAGAGATTATCTGTCACGAATGTTTTTGATAATATCATCTACCGTGGATTTGAGTTTGGGATCTTTGACCATATTTTTTTCAATCTGTTTGATGGCATAGACGATAGTGGAATGGTCACGTCCCCCGAATTCCTCTCCGATGAGATTCATGGAAAGATCGGTAATTTCCCTGACAGCATAGATGGCAATCTGACGGGCATTGGAGATGTTGGAATTTCGTTTGGAAGAACGGATGTCATCTCCTGTGACACCAAAGGTACGGGCTACCTCGTCAATAATTTTTTCGACTGTCAGCGGAGGCGGCTGGTCATTGTTCAGAATATCGGAAATGGTTTTCTGAGCCACGTTGATAGTGACTTTTTCTCCGTAAAGCTGATTTTTGGCCTTGAGTTTTTTGACAACGCCCTCTAACTGACGGATATTGGTTTTGAGACGTGTGGCAATATATTCCACCACATCATCGGGCAGATTCATTTCCAGCAGTTCTGCCTTGCGTTTGATGATGGCAATGCGGGTTTCAAAGTCAGGCGGCTGAATATCGGCGATGAGTCCCGATTCAAAGCGGCTTCTCAAACGGTCTTCCAGTGTTTTGATCTCCTTGGGGGGGCGGTCGGATGTCAGAACGATCTGACTTTTGGCTTCATAGAGCGTGTTGAAAGTGTGGAAAAACTCTTCCTGAGTTGATTCCTTGCCGCCAATGAACTGAATATCGTCTACCAGAAGAACATCGGAGTTTCTGTATTTCTGACGGAATTCGCTGGTTGTGTTCAAGCGGATGGCTTCAATCAGCTCATTGGTAAAATCATCACCCTTGACGTATACGATCACCTTTTCGGGACTGTTTTTATGTACTTCGTTGCGGATGGCATAGAGCAGGTGTGTTTTGCCGAGACCGGAGTTTCCCCAGATAAAGAGAGGATTATAGGAATGTCCGGGATTGGTGGCGACTGCCAGTGAAGCAGCGTGTGCAAACTTGTTGGATGAGCCGACAATAAAGGAATCGAAAGTAAATTCATAATCGGCATCAATAATCGTTTCGTTGAGTTCCTGTTCCTGAGAGATGACCTCATCCGGAACGGTAAAGCAGATTTGT
This sequence comes from Ruminococcaceae bacterium UBA2857, assembly GCA_002350705.1. Classification (GTDB taxonomy): domain Bacteria; phylum Bacillota; class Clostridia; order Oscillospirales; family Acutalibacteraceae; genus UBA1213. The sequence goes on along the minus strand of DEFH01000048.1, from coordinate 28,060 downwards.
ATTCCCTCACCGAATACGCTGGCAAAAGCATCATTGAGCAGTTGCATATAACCTCTGATGAGTGTCTGGCGATGAAAGTCCGCAGGAACCATTAGAATTGCCTTTCCCTCGTTGAAGTCCAGTCTGATCGGTTCAATTTTGCTGATCCACGTTTTATAGGCAACCTCTGTCAAATGCTGACGACAGTATTCACAGATAATGCCCCACGCTTCTTTAAAAGAATCCATAGCATTTCTCCCCTGTTTCAAAAATTATTGTAGTCAAAAATGTGCTGTTGGCCGATTCCGGAACCCCACAGAATCACAACAAACACCTATACATATTCAAGTATACCACAAAGCAAAGTAAATTTCAAATCATTTTTAACATTTTTCCGTCCGATGTGAAAAAAAGTGTTGAAAACTCGGTACAGAACCCTGATTTTGTTTCCGCATGGAATCAACGCTGAAAAACCACAGGGAAATTCTCTGAAATTTTATGAAAGTTGCAGAGGAATTAAAAAAAACAAAGTTTTTAGTTGACAGAACCCTATGTTTTGGTTTATAATTCTATGGTGCAAGGTTATATCTTGAAAACTTTAAAAGAGGGGATCAGAACCCCGTGAAAGGAGGAATTTCCGATGCTGAGAACATATCAGCCGAAGAAGCTCCACAGAAAAAAGGAGCATGGTTTCAGAAAAAGAATGTCTACTGCCAATGGCCGCAAGGTTTTGGCAAGAAGAAGAGCCAAGGGCAGAAAGCAGCTTTCTTACTGATGGGACAAAAGCAAACGGTCTTAAATTTGTGTGTGGAAGATGATGGTTGTGAACGAGCTTGTCACTTTAAAGGAAAATAAGGATTTTCGCCGGATCTATGCACGTGGCAGCTCTTATGCTTCGGGGATTTTAGTGACTTATGTCATGAAAAACCGCTCGAAAAATGTAAGGATAGGAATCACAACAGGCAAGAAAATCGGCAAGGCCGTTCTGCGTAACCGGTCACGCAGAATTATCAGAGAGGCTTTCAGGGAAATGGCAGGGGATGTGAAACAGGGCTATGACCTTGTTTTCGTTGCCAGAAGCAAAACTCCTTTTGTCAAAAGCTATGATATACTGCGTTCTATGAAAAAAGAGCTGAAAGAGGCGGGTGTTTTAAAATGAGACGCCCGCTTATTTGGCTTATACGGTTTTATCAGAAGAATATCTCTCCGCTGACACCGCCGAGCTGCAAATATGATCCGGTATGCTCAAACTACGGGATACAGGCGATTTCCCGTTTCGGAGCCGTCAAGGGAACGGCTTTGACTGTATGGAGAATTCTCCGCTGCAATCCGTTTTCCGCAGGGGGCTATGATCCCGTTCCGGAAAAAAAAGACTCGTTTAAAAAAATTGCCTATCGAAAAGAAAAAAGTGAACAAGACAAAAATCAATGAGGAATACAAATTGTTTTTCATAAAACATCCTGTTTTTGCGTTTTTGGGAAGGGAATGATACTCGTCAGATGGATATTTTTAACTTGGTCGGAAGCCTGTTCGGCTATATACTCTGGGCAGCCTTCTGGTTGGTCAACAACTTCGGCATTGCCATTATTATCTTTACTATTATCGTGAAATTGCTGTTGCTGCCGTTTTCCGTCAAGCAACAGAAGTCAATGGTAGCCAATGCCCGCTTTCAGAAAAAACAGCGTGAAATTATGGATAAATATCCGAATGACCGTATGAAGGCTCAGGAGGAAGTACAGAAGCTCATGCAGAAGGAAAATATCAGTCCGACTGCCGGCTGCAGTACCATGATTGCACCGATGATCGTTATGCTGGGTATTTATTATTCCGTTATCAGTCCCTTGTCCAACACACTTCATATTGCAGGAGACAAGGTAACGGCTGCTGTGCAGAGTCTGTCAACACTTCCCGGAATGGGTGTTTCTTTTAATGGCAGATACAGTGAGATCAGCATTATCAAATATTTTGATTTGCTTCAGAATCATTTTACAGATGCCAATGGCAATCCCCTTTTCAGTCAGTCGGATGTCAACAGTATCAATGAATTCAGAAGCGGATTTAATTTCCTGGGCTGGGATCTTCTTGCAACGCCCAGCAACAGTTCTTTTGCTTCTATGATGTGGCTGATACCTGTACTGTGCTTTGTTACATCCGTAGCCAGTATGTTTATCATGCAGAAGATAAACGGTACAAAAATGCAGGGCTGTATGGTTGCCATGATTTTTATGATGCCCTTGATGTCTGCATGGATCGCCTACACCGTTCCCGGTGCCGTAGGCTTTTACTGGATTGCATCTACCGTTCTCGGCTTTGTCCAGTCATTACTCATGAATATCTTTTACAGTGCCAGCATCATTGAGGCACGTGCCGAGGCTCACAGAATCGTCCTCAGAAGGCAGCAGGAGGCTCAGGTGGCATTTGTGGAGGCACCTGATTATATCCCTCCCTCTCAGAAAATCAAGGAAACACAGGCCGCTAATGACAATAATGCAGGCCGTTCCAAAAAACAGAATCAAAAGAAAAAATCCAACGGCAAAAGCTCAAAAAGTGACTATCAGGGAAGAAAAAAATAGGAGGAAAATATTATGCTGCGTGAAACAACAGTCACCGCTGATACCATAGATGAAGCAAAACAAAAAGCGTGTCAGGAATTGGGCACCGCTATTGAAAATACTCAGTTTGAGGTACTCCAGCAGCCTGAAAAAAAGATTTTAGGTCTGTTCGGAGGCAGTCCTGCCAAAGTCAGGGCTTTTATCGAGGTCACTCCTCTGGAGAGTGCAAAAGATTATTTAGCCGAAATCCTTGCCAATATGGGACTGCCGGATGTGGAACTGACAGCCGAAGAAAATGAAAACGGTGCGGTTATCAATATCGACGGTGAAAATGTCGGTTTTGTGATTGGTCACAGAGGGGAAACACTGGATGCGTTGCAGTATCTGGCAGGTCTGGTGGCAAATCATGTGGATGAGGACTATTACAGGATTTCCATCAATATCGGGAACTACCGTGAAAAAAGAGAAAAAACACTGGAGATTCTCGGAAGAAAATTGGCTTTCAAAGCAGTCAAGACAGGTGTCAAAACCTCTCTGGAGCCGATGAATCCCTATGAGAGAAGAATTATACATACCGCTGTTCAGAAAGTCAAAGGTGCTTCTTCCTGGAGTGAGGGCGAAAATATGCAGCGTCATGTGGTGATCGGTCCCGATCCCGATTTTAAACCCTATAATAAGGGTTACAAAAAGAATCGCTCTTCCAATTTCAACAAAGACGGTTCCTACAACCGCCGCCCACGTTCCGGCGGCTATCAGAGAAGACAGTATTCCGAAAATGAAAATCATCCGCAGGACAGTATGTTCAGTACCTTTGAAGACGATACCGCTTCTGCTAAGGTAAGGGAAAGCATCAATGAACGTCCCGATACCTCTCTTTACGGCAAAATCGAAGTGAAAAAGCCTGATTCGGCAGAATAATTGATAACAACAGATACATTGTTCGGCAAAGGATAATGTATCTGTTTTTGATAGGAGGAATTTTGATGGAAAAAACGATTGCTGCCATCTCCACTGCCAACGGTGTGGGAGGGATGGGGGTTATCAGAATCTCCGGTGACAATGCCTGTGAGGTCGCTCAGAGCGTGTTTCACTCTGTTGCAGGCAAAAATATCACGCAGATGAAAGGCTACACGGCTGCCTATGGCATGGTTTACGACGGCGACGAGAAAATTGATGAAGCGGTTGTATTGGTCTTTAAAGCCCCTCACAGCTATACAGGTGAGGATGTCGTGGAAATTTCCTGTCATGGCGGCTTGTATGTCACCAAGAGGGTTCTGAGAGCGGTTCTCAAAAACGGTGCCGTTTCTGCCGAAGCAGGGGAATTTACGAAAAGAGCTTTTCTCAACGGCAAAATGGGTCTGACTGAGGCAGAGGCTGTGATGGATATTATTTCCGCAAGAGGAAAACAATCTGCAAAGGCGGCATTGTCCTGCATGGAAGGAAAGCTTCGTCAGAGAATCGACCGTGTGCGTGACACTCTGGTCAATACGGCGGCTCATTTGTCGGCATGGGCAGACTATCCCGAAGAAGATATTCCGCAGGTAGACAGTGAGCATTTGACGGATACACTGGAAAGCTGCGGAAAAGAACTTTCAGACCTTCTGAAAAGTTATGATACAGGTAAAATGATGCGTGAGGGTGTGGAAACCGTTATTGCAGGCAGACCAAATGTGGGCAAATCAACCCTGATGAATCTGCTTTCGGGCTGTGAGAGGTCGATTGTCACCAACGTACCCGGTACGACAAGAGATATTATCGAGGAAACCGTGATGCTCGGAGAAATCCCTCTGAATCTTTCCGATACGGCAGGAATCCGCATGACCGATGATCCGGTGGAGAAAATCGGTGTGGAGCGGGCAAGGGACAGGATTCAAAAGGCAGGGCTTGTGTTGGCTGTCTTTGACTCTTCCCGGCCCCTTTCAGACGAGGACAGGGAGCTGACAGAGCTTTTGACGGATGCACCTGCTTTGGCTGTCATCAACAAGACTGACTTGGAGCAGAAACTTGATACCGACTATATTCGGAGCAAAATCAAACATACGGTCTTTATTTCGGCTTTGATGGGCGACGGTGCCAAACAGCTGGAAGAAAAAGTCGCTGAAATTATCGGAACTTCTCAACTGGATTCTTCACAGGGAATCCTTGCCAATGAACGTCAGAGGAGTTCTGCCGAAAATGCATGGAATTTTATTAGGGAAGCCGTTAACGCTGTGAAATTCGGTGTGACGCTTGACGCTGTGACGGTGATTATTGAGGAAGCCATCAACAGTCTTTTGGAATTGACAGGCGAAAGGGTAACGGAAGCTGTGACAGATCAAGTGTTTGCACAGTTCTGTGTGGGAAAATGACATGAAAACAAAATCAAACAAACAATTTATGCTGCTGTCGGCATTCGGGATTTTTTTCGTGGTCGATATGCATGCAGGCTCACCTTTCGGAATATTTAACAGTATTTTTCATTATGAATCTTTTTTTATGCAAATGTTCGTTTTTATTTCCGGCTATTTTTTCAATGAAAAACATCTGAAGACTCCGTTAAAATATATATGGAAAAATACCGTCAAATTAATGATACCATTTTTTCTTATCAACTTGGTTTATATTGGCCTGATCATGCTGTCAAAGCTTTATAATCCGCAGATTGTATGGGATTATCGGTTTTCGGTACTGAATGAGGGCAGGGATACGGTATTCACACTTCCGGCATGGTTTGTGCCAATGCTTTATTTTGTGACAATGACATATATTTTTTTAAGGCTCCTTTTCAGAAAATGGAATCATGTGATTGCTTTTTCGGTAATGGCTGTGATCGGAATGGTATCGGTATATTTTTCACTCAGCGATTATAATAATCAGTATACCGTTCTTGCACTCAAGATTGCCTTTTTCATCCAGTTTTATGAACTGGGAGGATTATACAGAGCAAAGTTGGAAAAATATTTTAAAAAAGCATCAAAATTATCATTGATTGTATGCTGCATTGTCGCCAATATGATAATGATAGCTATAACGGATAATAAGATTGCCTGTCACTATCTTTACAAAATGACAGGCTTTATGACGGATATTTATATGATGCCGCTGCTTACTGCGGTTACGGGTATATGCTTCTGGCTGTGTATAACAGAGTGGCTTGCACCGTCTCTGGGAGAAAGCAGGGTAATCAACTACATATCCAATCATACTTTTGCCATCATGTTCCATCATATAGGCTTTTTTACCGTATTAGTGTATATACTTTCCAAAATACCGTTTGCAAGGGAATTTGATTATCAGCAGTTCTATACCAATGCGGGCTGGTATAAATATGATGCTTTTGAGGGAATTCGTTTTATTTATGTATTATTTGCACTTTTCGGATGCCTGGGACTGTGTCTGCTGTGGGATAAGCTGAAAATGCTGTTCCTGAAACGAAAAGCGAACATTTGTTCCGAATAATGAAATGCTTTTCAACGGTTGAAAACTTTTTCTTTACAAAAGGTTTTCAACCGTTTTTTTATGGAAAACGAATGAAAACCTTTTCTTTGCGTATCATTTGATACTTATCGGACAAGAATTCAACTATTTTGACAGCTTCTCCTTTTGGGAGAGGCTTTTTTTGTTGATGAAAAAATGTTGATAAGTGAATTCAGGTTTTTCCGGAAAGGGAATCCGACTCTGCTGATGGTGGAAAACTGCCGTCTCCCCGAAAAAAAACGGCACAAAAAATCCGCAGAAGTTGAAAACGGAACGGACAATACCGTTTCAGGTTTCAACCTCTGCGGAAGAAAAAGTGGAAAATCACTTATGGTTTTTTGATGATATCGATGCCCATATAAGGACGGAGTACCTCAGGAACGGTAACGGAACCGTCTTCATTCTGGTACTGTTCTACAATGGCAGGAATGACACGGCTTGTTGCCAGTCCCGATGCGTTGAGTGTATGAGCAAAATGCAGTTTCTTGTCCTCGCCTCTGTAACGGACATTTCCTCTTCGGGCCTGATAGTCACGGGCGTTCGATGCAGAGCTGACTTCTTTGTAGATTTCCATACTGGGAATCCATACTTCAATATCATAGGTTCTTGCCATAGAGAAAGAGCAGTCACCTGCGGCAAGCTTGCTCAGACGGTAATGCAGTCCAAGCTCCTGCACAAGTCTTTCCGCTTTTTCAACAAGCTCTTTGAAAGCAATATCGGATTTATCATCTTCGGTGTACTGTACCATTTCAACTTTGTTGAACTGATGACCTCGGATCATGCCTCTTTCTTCACTGCGGTAGCTGCCTGCTTCACGACGGTAACAGGGAGTATACGCAATATATTTTTTGGGAAGTTCTTCTGTGGGAATGATTTCATCTCTGTGAATATTGACAAGGGCGGTTTCGGCAGTCGGAAGCATGAATTTTTCATCATTGCTGGTGGGGTTCTGAATCCAGTAGACTTCATCTCGGAACTTCGGGAACTGACCTGCCACATAGCCGCACTGATAGCCCAGCATATGCGGCGGCAGAATAAACTCAAAGCCGTCACTGATATGCTCGTTGATGAAGAAGTTCAGCAATGCCCATTCGAGTCTGGCACCCCAGCCTCTGTAAAGCCAGCTTCCGGCACCGGCGATTTTTGCACCTCTCTGATAGTCGATCAGTCCCAGACTTTCACAGAGTTCCACATGGTTTTTCATCGGGAAAGAAAATTGCGGTTTTTCACCGAAATATCTTACAGGCTCATTCTGTTCCTTGCCGCCTGCAACAACATCTTCATCAGGAAGATTCGGCAGGGACAAAAGCAGATCGGTCTGCTTTTCGTCAAGTTCTTTGATGACAGTTTCACCATTGTCAATGAGTGTGCCGATTTCTTTCATTTTAGCCATGATTTCAGATACATCACCGCCGGCCTTTTTGATTTGAGGAATCTGTTTGCTTGCGGCATTTTTCTCGGCTTTCATCGCCTCGATTTTACCCATCTGTTCACGTTTCTGAGCATCAACTGTAAGAATCTCGTCTACCACGCTGTCAAGATTCATTTCACGCTTTTGAATACGTGCCTTGACTTCTTCGGGCTTTTCTCTCAGATATTTAATGTCTATCATGTTTTATATCTCCTTTTTATAAGAATAGCGAAATTAATTTTTGTCAAAGAGCTTTGCAAGCTCTCCGAGATCTTCTTCACTGTAGAATTCAATTTCAAGGACACCTTTGTTATCCTTGCCGGCAATGACTTTCACCTTTCGGCTGAGATGTTCGTTGAGTGCCAGCTCCACCTCGTCAAAAAATGCACTGCGGTGACTGACAGATGGTTTGTCCTTCTGATTTTTTTTATCATTGGAACTCTTTGCAAGCCGTTCCACGTCACGCACCGTTAAGTCACTTGTCGGAATGGCTTTGGCAACACGCATCTGTTCCTCTGCGTCGTTAAAGCCCAGCAAAGCTCTTGCATGGCCTGCCGAAATTTCTCCGCTGCTGACCATATCAATGATTTCCTGGGGCAGACTCAAAATACGCAGGGCATTGGCAACAACCGGACGGCTTTTTCCGACAGAACGGGAAATTTCCTCCTGTGTAAGCTGATATTCTTCCAGAAGAACTTTGTAGCCGAGGGCTTCTTCGATAGGATTCAGATTTTCACGCTGCAAGTTCTCGATCATGGCAAGCTGCATCGTTTCGGAATCGGACATTTCGCGGATAATCACGGGTACTTCAAACAAGCCTGCCATACGTGCAGCTCTCCAGCGTCTTTCCCCTGCGACCAACTGATAGCTTCCGTCAGGCATGGGACGCACCAAAAGCGGCTGCAAAATGCCATGTGTGGAAATGGAATCAGCCAGTTCTCTAAGGCTTTCCTCGTTGAATTCATGTCGTGGCTGGGAACGGTTCGGTTCTATTTCGGCGATTTTGAGTGTCACGGGACTGCCGGTACTATCGGAATCGTTTTCCAGAAAAATCGCATCAAGACCTTTTCCCAGACCGCCTTTTTTTGGTGGCATGAAATTTCTCTCCCTCCTGTTTACTGATTATTTTCTATGATCTCCTTGGCAAGTTCCATATAGGAAACAGAGCCTTTGCAGGATTTGTCAAAATACATGATCGGCATACCGTAGCTGGGGGCTTCCGACAGTCTGACGCCTCTCGGAATCACAGCAGAAAAGACCTTTCTCGGAAAGAATTTTTTCACTTCCTGTACTACCTGCTGTGTCAGATTGAGTCTGCCGTCATACATGGTCAGCAGTACGCCCTCAATGTCAAGATATTGATTATATCTTCTTTTGATTTTGCGGACAGTGCTCATCAGCTGAGACAAGCCCTCCAGTGCATAATATTCGGGCTGAATCGGCACTAAGACCGTATCTGCCGCACAGAATGCATTGGTCGTGATCAGTCCCAGTGACGGGGGACAGTCAATGAAAATATAATCATAATTTGCCTTGACGGGAGCAAGGGCATTTTTGAGTTTGGCCTCACGGTGTTCGATTTCCACGAGTTCGATTTCTGCGGCAGCTAAGTCCATGCTTGACGGAATGATGTCAAGATTGGCAAAATTGGTATGTAAAATCGTTTCTTCGGCTTTTACATCATCAATCATGATACTGTAGGCAGAGGATTTCACGGAGCGTTTATCAACGCCCACACCGCTTGTTGCATTTCCCTGAGGATCGGTATCCACCAAAAGCACCTTATATCCCAGCATGGCAATGCCTGCCGCTGTATTGACGGCTGTCGTTGTTTTGCCGACACCGCCTTTCTGGTTGGTTACTGCAATCGTTTTTCCCATTTTTGTTTCTCCTCTCGGACAAAAACATCACTTTATTTCATTACGTCATTCATTATATCACGAACTTTGACTGATGGCAATATCTAAATTGTCCATAAAAAGCAGTGGAGAGGGGAGGATTAAAAAAATTTTTAAATTTTTTCTGCAAAGTGTAACTTTCGTGTATTTCCATTTGTTAGTATGAATAGAAGTACTTCAGAAACGGATGTTTCACGTGAAACATCCCAAAGAATGGAAGTGTCAGATTGAATAGTGTTGAAAACCTTGCGGAAAAACTAAAAAAACAGGATGAAAGAGCCTTTGAACAGATTGTGGACAAGTTTACCGGATATGCGGCGGCAGTTATTAACAATACTGCAAAAGGCAGTCTTTCCAAAGAGGATATAGAAGAGGCAGTCATGGATACTTTCGTCACACTATGGCGGAATGCCGATAAAGTTCAGAAGGACAAGCTCAAAGGTTATATCGCCTGCATTGCCAAGTCCAAAGCCAAAAATAAACTTGCCGCCTTAAAGCTTATCGAAGTCATAGACATTCAGGAAATTGATGTGCAGGACAGTTTCACGATTACAGATGAAACCGAATCCAAAGACCTTGAAAAAGATATTCTTCATATTTTGGACGGCTTTAAGAAACAGGACAAAGAAATTTTTATCCGGCATTACTTCTACTATCAGAAATTAGCGGATATTGCAGACAATCTTTCCATGACGCAGGAAAATGTAAAAGTACGGCTTTTTCGTACCAGAAACAAACTCAAACAGGCACTCGTTGAAAGGGGTTATATCATATGAAAAAAGATATTTATCAGGTATTTGACAATATGACAGAAAATTTTGATGAAATTACAGTAGAGGAGAATGTTGAAGTGGACAAACAGCGTGTCAAAGAGGGGATTTTCTCACGGCTTGGCATGAAGAACACCAAAAAGCGTTTCGGTAAAAAACTGGCTTTTACATTGATTGCCGCAACATTGGCTATCGGTATCATCAGTACATCCGTGATTGCAGCAGTCGGAACTTTGAAGCCTGCTTTCGGGGAAATTTTCAGCGGCGATCTGAATGCAAGCCATTTGTACAGCGGCGGCAATGTCAGCATCCATTCCTATGATGATAATCTCAGTGTGGAACTGCTGGGCGTTTCCGGAGATGATACCACTGCTTATGCTTCAATACAGCTTACCAAAAAAGACGGCACTTCCTTTTTACAGAGTGACAAGAGTATTCTCTCCGTTCCTTGCGTTACCCGCTTCGGAGAAACGGAAGGAGAATATCCCTATGTAGATTATCATAATTACCATAATTTCGAGAAAGACAAACTCACAGTCACTACTGAAAAAAGTCTCTGGCAGACCTTTAACAAACCGCGTACATATGGGAAAGTATCCGTTTCTGTCAACGGTTGGAAATTTTTAACCGATGAGGATGCTTCCTATGGCGAGGACAAGGCTGTCAAAATTATGACAGCTGATGAAGGTAAAACCCTTAAAATATATGTTAAAATCATCAACGATACTACCAGTCCAAAAGGAAGAAATGTCACTGTGTCCTGCAAGGAAATCTCTGAGTATGTTCCCGTGAAGCTTCTCAAAACCTTTGACAAGATTGATGATGAATCCGACCGGTATATTCAGCTCCATTACGGCAAAAATAAAATTGACGGTATGTTTGTCTATGACGGTGACGATACCAAATATGACTACTGGGAAATTGCCAACAACAAAATTTCACTGCCGTTTGACATCTCCTTTAAAATGAATTACAAGTCCGATATCAAAACCGTAGAGCTTGATGAACAAACGGGAAAATCCCTTGCCATCACTCACAACAATGATAATGCAATCGTTACATTGTCTTCCTTTGGCATGAATATCCGTTCCATGCAGGTACAAAATGAGGATTACCCACTCTTTGACAGCAAGAGTATCAAAATTGCCATGAAAGACGGCACCGTTTACAGAGTTCTCAAAACCGTTCAGTCTCATGTCAACGACAATGATATTATCGTCATGGAGTACAGAAAAGATGACGGCACTGTTGATTTTGACAATATGGACCATATCCTCTACAGCGATACCAACTGGCAGTTTATCAATGCCGATATGGATATTCTTGACATTGACAGCATCGACACGCTGCAAATCAATGACAGTGTTATCAACGTGAACTCATAATATTACAGGCAATGATTTGTTTCACGTGAAACAAATTGTTTCCCATACAATCAAAACACAATGTACGATCATTCCCTCGTACATTGTGTTTTTTGATGTGAAACAGAAAATTTTATTTTTTATCAAACCATTTTATCACATTGACTGTTATTATATATGAAAGGACTTAAGTTCAGAATCATGAAAGGAGTTTCACCATGCAGGATGACAACAAAAAGCTTGTCAGACGTTTGAAGAAAAAGGATGAACAGGCTTTGGAACAGATTATGAAACGTTTCACTCCTTTAGTGGCAGCCATTATCTACAATATCGCCAAGGGAAGTTTGTCCCCGGAGGATATGGAGGAGGCGGTGACAGATGTTTTTGTCACGCTTTGGCAGAATGCCGAAAAGGTGCAGGAGAACAAGCTCAAGGCTTATCTGTGCTGTATCGCCAAAACAAGAGCTTACAACAAACTTGATACTGTCAAAAGCGTCGTTATGATGGATATTGATGAAGCAGAACCGGAAGATGATTTTTCCCTTTCCGGAGCTGTCGAACAAAATGACATCAATCAGTGTCTTTTGGAAATCATTGATACGATTCCCGAACCTGACAGGGAAATTCTGCTGAGACATTATTTCTACTATCAGAGAATTTCCGATATTGCAAAACAACTGAACATCAATCCCGAAACTGTCAAAGGAAAGCTGTTCCGCACCCGAAAGAAAATCAAAACACAGCTTATTGAAAGGGGCTATGCCAAATGAAAAGAAATACCATGCAGTACTTGTTTGACAATATGGACACCATACCCGAAAGCCTTGAAAACATAGACGAGTCCACCGTATATACCCAGACAGGCATTTGTTATGACCATATCGAAAAGGCTGTCAGAACCAAACTCGGTTTCCGAAAGTCGAAAAAAACTTTCCGTAAAAAGCTGATCATTGCTCTTGTCGCTGCAGCACTTACGGGGTCTGCTGTCAGCTCCACTGCTATAGCCGAAAATTATTCTTTGGTATTCGGCAATTTCTTTGGAGGATATTCTTATGCGGCAACGATTTCCAATGCAGAGGATGTGCAGGTTCATGTAAAGGACAGTAATCTCAATGTAAAAGTGGCAGGTCTTACAGGTGATGAACGCTCTGTATTCATTGAGCTGAACATTACCAAAAAGGATGGCAGTCCGTTTGTTGACAGTCAGTATCATATTGCCAAAAGAGGAACTCTCGGATATGAACGGCTCAACAGTAAAAATACGCCTGCTGTAAACGGTGATGTCAAAATCGTTCTGAATCAGGATGATGAACCGGATTCGTTTAGCGGAATAGGATATGATGTCTGGTATTCTCTCGAAAACGACAACAAGACCGTAAAAATGTGTGTGCTGCTGGAAGATGTCAGCGAGTATCCCAAGGGCAATTCTTTGGAAAAATCCACATGGAACAACAGAACACTCCAAATACAAAGCACCCGTTTTTTGGCGGGAAAAGCTGACAAAGTACTCGCATCTTTTGACAATATGGACAAAGATGCCGTTATCCGACAATCACAGCTTGTTCGGCAGGACAGTTCTTTGCTTTCCTATCATCTTTTGAATAACACGTTTACCAATACAGATGTCTTCTACAACGGCAAAACGTTTGATGTTTATCAGGGCACTTTTAAAGCGGTCAATATTCCTTTCGATATTTCGTTAAAGCTCAATTATCAGGTTGATTCCAAAAAAATCAGCATAGATGACAAAACCGCTTCTGCTGTTTTCGGCATTCCGCAAACAGACTGTCAATTATGGATGTCTGCAACACGCCTTTCTGTATATGCCAAGAACGACCGCAGCCATCAGGGAGAAGCTGTCCGATTTGACCGTGAAAAAACAATGGTTATTATGGATGATGGAAGCAAGTATTATCTTTCAGCCCGGAACATTTATGACAGCAGCGGAATAACGACTATGCGTCTGAGATATACTCTTTTTCCGAGTGAAGGCAGCGACGCACAAGGAAATGTTCTCAACTACAACAACAACTATGTGAATGATCAAATGATTGATTACAACAAAGTAGCTGAAATTATCATTAATGGAATGACTGTTTATCGCAAATGATTTTGCGATGTTTCACGTGAAACAGTTTGTCCTTGGTACAATCAAAAACACAATGCACGATGATCTCCCTTTTTCCCGAAAAATTCATCGTACATTGTGTTTTCGTGTTTATGAATGTTTCACATGAAACAATTTTTTTCAGATGATGCATCCAAAACCCAAAAGAAACTGTTATGATAAATAGATGTACATCAAATACAGTACAGAGAAGGTGAAAGCGTGAATGACAGTGAGCTTGCAAGAAAACTGAAAAAAAAAGAGGAAAAAGCCTTTGAAACCGTGATTCGGCAATATACGCCTTTAGTGGCAACGATTGTCCGTAATGTGTCAAAAGGACTGCTTTCCAAAGAGGACATCGAGGAAACTGTAACAGATGTGTTTGTGACGCTCTGGAAAAATACCGACAGCATTATCGAGGACAAACTGAAAGGGTATCTTTGCCGTATCGCCAGAACAAGAACCCTGAACCGCCTGTCCGCTGTCAGAAATCATGAAGTTCTCAACATTGACGACTATGACTTGGAAGATGATTTTTCGCTTTCTGCGGAGGTTGAAAAAAATGCGGCGGCTGCTCAGTTGCGGGAAATCATCTCCGAAATAGAAATGCCCGACAGGGAAATTATTATCCGTTACTATTATTACGCACAGAATACCACAAAAATTTCCGAAGTCATGGGGCTGAATCTGCATACCGTCAAATCCAAACTGCAGCGGACACGCAGCAAAATCAAATCCAAATTACTGGAAAGGGGATATGTGTGATGAAAACGACTCTGAAAAATCTTTTCAATGAATGGGAAGATGACCTGATAGGAATCGATGAAAGCACCGTTTGCGAGAATACGGAGATTTCATCCGATAGGATTGTAAAAAATGCTTTTTCACAGTCAGGCTTGACAAAAAAGAAAAAGTCTTTCGGCAAGGCTTTTAAACTGACAGTGATTGCCGCCGCTCTGACGGCTGTTTTGGTGGTCGGTACAACGGTTTTTGCACAGGGACAATTTCAATTCCTGTTCCATGACTATGTAAACGGTGATGACAGTACGCCTGTTTATGTCGGAGAAAATCAGAATATTTCGAGTGACAAAGTAAATGTAAAATTGCTTGGTGTAACGGGAGACAATACCAAATTGTATTCCGTTCTGGAAATAACCGCAAAAGACGGCTCTGATTTTGTTGACGATTACGCAAACACTTATATTCAAACCTATGATGAAGAATTCAAGGACAGTATGCCGAACATGGATGAAATGCAAATTGCAGGAGAGCAGGACAGACATATTCTGACATCTCAATATCAATTTCAGGATGCCAAAACCATAAAGGCTCAGATTGATATAGACGGCAACCGGAACGGAAGTTATCTGACTATTCAGAATCATGGTCTGTATTTTTACCATGTGGATGAAATTGTTTACCGCCTGACAGGAAAGGAAAGTGCCGAAGAATCCGCACAGATCCAACAAAAGATAGAACAGCGGTATTCTCCCACACTGAAAGAAAATCAATTCATTCGATATGACCTTGATAAAAATATTTATTGTATCGTTACAAAAACCAAAAGTGATTTTGACTACCGCATTTCGTTTGAACTGAATTATGAGTCTGCTTTCAAAGAGTTTCATGCAGAGCAGAATATTCCGGATATTGGCGGATTGAAATTGATCGTCAAAAGCGTTCATGCGGAAGCAACAGGTATCACGATTCGAGGCGATTATCAAACTGCCGAAAAAAGTGCCGTTAAAATCAACTCTCTCATGAGCAAACAAAAATTGACGGTAGAATTAAATGACGGAACGATTGTAAAGCCATATTATACAAGCCTTAGTTTTGACAGTGACGAATCTGCCGAAGTGCAGGAAGGTTTTATGGAGATATACTATGAATTCATAGATACAGACAATCATCATGTCACATTGATTCCTGCTCAGGATATGAAATCCGTTACATTCAATGGAGTTATATTCCGTTAAAGCGTTTGCCTTCGGGAAACAAAATTGTTTCACGTGAAACATTTTGTTTCCCGATTTTTTTATGGAAAAATTTTTTATTTTTTTTTGAAACCTTTTTCCGGAATCACTGTTATTATATAATGAAAAACAGTTGTACAGTTGTTTGAAAAATGAGGTGTTAGTCAAAATGTCGGATGAAAATCAAAAACTTGTCAGCCGCCTGAAAAAACATGATGAAAAAGCCTTTGAGCAAATCATGGATAAATATGCCCGTCTGGTGGCGGCAATTATTTACAATGTCGCAAGAGGAACCCTTACCAAACAGGATGTCGAAGAAACCGTGACGGATGTCTTTGTGACACTGTGGCAGAATGCCGAAAAGGTACAGCCTGACAGTCTGAAAGGTTATCTCTGCTGTATTGCCAAGACACGGGCTATCAACAGAGTGCAGTCTCATAAACATGGGGATGTGCTCAGTATTGACGATATTGACCCCGAAGACAGTTTCAACATTTCCTATGAAACGGAAAAAAAAGAAATCAGTGCGGAACTTCTGAATGTCATAGATGAAATCCGGGAGCCTGACAGGGAAATTTTGATTCGTCATTACTTCTACTATCAGAAGGTCGCAGAGATTGCCGAGAAAATGAATATCAAACTTGATACCGTCAAGGTCAAACTTTACAGGACAAGAAACAAGCTCAGGCAGTTACTTACGGAGAGAGGGTATACATTATGAAAAAGAATATTTATCGTGCTTTTGACGAAATCGAACAGCTTTCGGAATCCGTTGAAAAGATTGATGAAAGCTCCGTTTACGCTGATGTGGACATTGATATTGAAAAAATTAAAAGAGGTGCATTTGAAATGGCAGGCATTAAAAATTCAAAGAAAAAAACAGGCAGAAAACTGACAATCTTCCTTGTAGCCGCAGCATTGATGGCGGCAGCAGTGGGAACTACCGCAGCAGCAGGCGGCAGCTTTCATTCCGTATTCGGACAGATGATTGCAGGTGAGGCAGTGGACGGCATTTTTGCAGGCGGCAATGTGAAAACCGAAAGCGATACTTTGAACATCAATTTCAAAGGTGTGACAGGTGACGACAGACAGGCTTGTGCCATGATGACCATTACCAAAAAAGACGGCACTGCTTTTACCAACGATACGGAAAATGCTTTTATCGGTCGATATGCCTATGATGATGCCAAAATATCCTGCACAAAGCCTTTCTGGCAGAGAATTCTTCACGGAACGGACGAACACGATTCCGGTCATGGAGATGTTTTGTATGATTTGGCGGATGCTAAGACGATTGATGCTTATATCTGGTATAAAGATGATGTATGCAGTCTGATCGGTGAAACGCTTTCCGTTGCCAATACCAAAATATATCTCTACCATTTGGAAAAAGAATTGAGTACATGGGATGAATTCATAAACAGTCTTGGCATGGAGGATGACAATCATGAGGAACTCAAAGAAAATCAGATAAGAACCATTTGTGACGGTAAAATGGTTACTCTTACGCTCAAAGACAACGAAACAATTACTTGTTACAAAGATAAACAGGTTCTGGCAACTTATGAAGAAATCGACTTGCAGTATGATTTGTCCGTTCAGCTTAATTACAGAAAGCAGGAAAAAGTGCTGGATGAACTTGCCGATAAAATCATTCTTTTCAACGACGTTCCAAAGATGATCCGCAAAGTTGCCGTACAGCCCTATACCATGCAGATCGAGCTGTATGAGGAAGGCAATTTCACGGTATCTGATGATGTCAGTGCCACTCAGAAAATATTAAGTACCTATGCTGATAAATTTAACAGACTGACCATTACCACCACTGACGGCAATGTATATGATGCCGTCAGATTAAGCGGTACATTTTCAGGCGGGTATGAAACACTCATCTATCAGTTTACCGACACCGCAAGAGAAAAAATAGCGTATATCAATCCTGACAAAATTCTTTCCATCACCTGCGACGGAACAACATTCTATCAGAAATAATCTCAATCATGCACAACTGTCGTTGACAAAATGACAGTTGTGCATTTTGATGTTTCACGTGAAACATTTTATGACTGTACAAATGAAAATCTTTGTATTATAATAGGAAATGAAATTATTTGGAATGAGGATTGATGTCAAATGAAGTTTATTGCAGGTGAATTTGATGTTGCGGTCATTGGTGCAGGTCATGCGGGCATTGAAGCGGGACTGGCTTCGGCAAGGCTCGGCTGTCAGACCGCTGTTTTTACGATAAATATGGACGCTGTGGGAAACTGTCCCTGTAATCCCTCGATTGGCGGTACAGCAAAGGGACATCTTGTCAGAGAGATCGACGCATTGGGCGGTGAAATGGGCAAAGCGGCGGATGAGTGTTTTTTACAGATCCGTATGCTCAACAGGGGAAAAGGGCCTGCTGTACACTCGCTGAGGGCACAGATTGACAGACGTGCTTACAGCACTCGTATGAAACATACGCTTGAATTACAGGAAAATCTGGAACTTCGTCAGGCTGAAATTACAGACCTTGCAAGAAGAGATGACGGCAGATGGATTTTAACTACACGTCTTGAAGCACAGTATATTGCCAAAGCAGTGATACTGGCAACAGGAACTTATCTGGGCGGAAAAATTTATGTAGGTGATGTTTCCTATGAAAGCGGTCCTGACGGAATGTTTCCGTCAAAGTTTTTGCCTGATGCGTTGGAAAAGCTGGGAATGTCTGTCAGACGTTTCAAAACAGGTACGCCTGCCCGTGTGCTGAAATCAAGCATAGATTTTACAGAACTGGAAGAACAGGCGGGGGATGAACCTGTTGTGCCGTTCTCCTATGATACGGAAAATCCCAAAGAAAACAAAGTGAAATGCTATGTAAGCTGGACCAATGACAAAACAAAGCAGATTATTCTGGATAATATCCATCGTTCCCCGATGTACAGCGGTAAAATTGAGGGTGTCGGGCCGAGATACTGTCCGAGCATTGAAGATAAAATCGTCCGTTTTGCCGACAAGCAGAGACATCAGTTATTTATCGAGCCTTGCGGCATGGACACAGAGGAAATGTATTTGCAGGGAATGTCATCATCTCTTCCCGAAGATGTGCAGATTGATTTCTATCACTCCATCAAAGGCTTGGAGCATTGTGTCGTTATGCGTCCTGCCTATGCGATAGAATATTACTGTGCCGATCCGATTCAGATGAATCAGACGCTTGAATTCAGAGATTTTGCGGGATTGTACGGTGCGGGACAGTTCAACGGCAGTTCCGGCTATGAAGAAGCCGCCGCACAAGGTTTGGTGGCAGGCATTAATGCCGCTCTTAAAATTCAGCGGAAACCGCCTATGATTCTCGACAGGGCAGGCTCTTATATCGGCACGCTGATTGATGACCTTGTGACAAAGGGCTGTAATGATCCTTACAGAATGATGACTTCAAGAAGTGAATACAGATTGATTCTCCGTCAGGACAATGCAGACACACGTCTGACAGCGATCGGGCGTGAAGTGGGACTTGTCACGGATGAACGCTGGGAAAAATTTACCGCCAAACAGGAGCTTATCAGACAAGAGCTTGAAAGAGTCCGTAAAACCGTGATTTCTCCGTCGGAAAAGCTGAATGAAATCCTGCGTGAGCATAGCACTTCCGAAGTGACAACAGGAATTCGTCTGGTTGACTTGCTGAAACGTCCCGAACTTTCCTATGACGCTTTGAAAGAAGTTGACACTGCCCGTCCAAAATTAAGTGCGAATATTTTTGAGCAGATTGAAATTGAGATCAAATACGAAGGCTATATCAAAAGACAGCTGGTCATTATTGAACAGGTCAGAAAGCTGGAGAAAAAATTGCTGCCAAGCGATATTGACTATGCAAAAATAGACGGTCTGCGTCTGGAGGCAAGGGAAAAACTGAACAAAGTCCGTCCCGAAAATATCGGTCAGGCAAGCCGTATTTCAGGTGTAAGCCCTGCGGATATATCGGTGCTGGTGATCTATCTGGCCTCTCTCAGAAACAAGGAGAATGAAAATGCTGATACAAATTCTTGAGAACTGGTGCAGGGAAAATCATATTCCCTTAAACGACAAGCAAAAATCTGATTTTGAGACATATGCCAAAATGCTTGTCGAGTGGAATGAAAAAATGAACCTCACAGCAATCACTGCCGAAGAGGAAATTGCCGTCAAGCATTTTATTGACAGTATTTCCGTCCTGAAATATATTGATATCAAACAAAATGCCAAAATCATTGATATTGGCACAGGGGCAGGTTTTCCGGGAATCCCTTTGAAAATCATGCGGCCTGATATTGACCTGACTCTTTTGGACAGCCTGAATAAAAGACTGATTTTTCTTGAAGAAGTCTGCAAAGTGATTCGGGCTCAGGCAGATATTGTTCATGCTCGTGCCGAAGAATTCAGTCAAAAGCCTGCATACAGAGAAAAATTTGATGTTGCTGTTTCAAGGGCTGTGGCAAATTTGCCGTCCTTGTGCGAATACTGTATACCGTATGTCAAAAAAGGCGGCAGTTTCATTTCCATGAAAGGCTCTGACGGTGAAAAGGAGCTTTCACTTGCACAAAATGCGATAGCTGTCTTAGGCGGCAAGGCTGATAATGTTCATACGTTCACTCTTCCCGACCACAGCACACGCACCATTATTACTGTTTCCAAAATTTCCCTTACTCCTGCCAAATATCCCCGTCGTGGCACCAAGATTTCTAAAAATCCGCTTTAAAAAATGTTTCACGTGAAACATTCGCAAACACACAAAAAGCCGACAGACATATTTGTTCTGTCGGCTTTTTGTGATGTCAGGGGAAATGGGGATTAACCTTGTAAGCAATGTAAAATGTCAGGCGGTCAGACCGCCGTCATGTCCTGTGGCAGTTTTGGGGATTCGGACAACGTATTCGATAAAATCTTCCGTTTCTGTTTGTGCTTTCAGCACGGGAATACCTGACTCACGCATGGTATCAACAGCATGATTGATGGTATTTTCAAAAATACGGAGATCTTTGATAATAGCTTTTTTGACTTGTGTGTGGTGCTTGTGCTGTTTAGCGTCACGGAGAACACCGTCAATATATTCTTCGGACTGTGAAACATTCATGTTGTTTTCCACAATTTCACTTAACACAATACGCCTTTCGGTTTTATCGGAGATTTTCAGGATGGCTCTGGCATGGCGTTCCGTAAGACGTGCTTTGATGATAATATTTCTTTCGTCATATCCCAGGTCAAGATAACGGAGTTTTCCGGCAATCGCAGAAGGTTTCTGCCCGATTTGTCCGGCAAGCTCCTGACGGGTGATGTGACAGCGTGAAATGATGTTGTTCATGCTTTCCGCTTCTTCCAAGAAATTGAGTTCGGTTCTTTGCGTATTTTCGGTCAGTGAAAATACAGTTGCCTCCGTGTCCGTACAGGAAACAATCATACAAGGCACTGTCGAACAGCCGCAGATGGCTGCTGCTCTGAAACGTCTTTCACCTGCAATCAGTTCATATTCATAGTTACTGATTTTCCGGACAGTCAGAGGCTGTAGAATACCGTTTATTTCGATACTTTTGGCAAGCTCCAGCAGCTTGTCACGGCTGTAGCTTCGTCGGACAGGATTTTTGCGTGGCTTGATCTGAATAAGGGGAATGTCAAAAATACGTCTGTTCAAAGAATGATTCAACAGCATATACCGCAGCTCCTTTCTGCATTTTCATGATACCACAGAGAGTGTGAAAGATTTGTCAGTCGGTGGGGGAGATTTGTGTCGTTTTGGGGGAGAAACGGTCTGTTTCACGTGAAACAAATTATTTGATTTTGATATGGACAAGGCGTAGCAGTTCTTCTGTCTGATGTCGGGGCAGTTGTTTGACAACATGGAAAGCTCTTTTTTCAAAGTAGACGTATACCCTGACATTGCAGGTATCCGTAAGCCGCTGGGGAATACTCTGCGTCATTTCGATACACTGTACTTTGTCGAGGGGAATGTAATAAGTTTTGAGCGTGAATTTCTGAAAACCGCATACGACCAGATATTTGGAGTGGATTCCCAGATGGGCATAGGCATGAGCGAAAATGCGGAACATCATCCACCAGAACAGAGGAACAAGCAAAAACAGCAGGAGTGCTTTGAATACATCGTTGATAATACTGTACTTGTCGGCAAACATGATGGCAAGCACCGTAACAGCCGTAACAAAAAACGGAAAATACAAATAAGACGGCAAAGTATTTTTGGCAGTGAAAACAGACTGTTTTTCCTTGGCAGAGATTTTCAGGAGTTTTTGCAGGGAGACAAAGAAAGTTTTTTTATGTTCGGGCGGAATGATAATGCTTTTATCACCCTTGAGTTTTCCGGAACCTACCGTGAAAATGCCGGAGGTATACAATCCCATCAGGTGCATGAGCAGACTTTGCTCTACGGTAACAGCGGAAAGGCAGTTCCTTTTGGTAAAGAAAAGTTTTTGATTGACAAATCCTCTTGAAACAGCAATATATTCTCCCTGATTGTAGGTTTTGAAACGGGCGTACTGCATAAAGCATGAAAACATCGAAAGTGCCCAGCCAATCAGCAGAATACTGGCAACACCTGCCGTGGCGGGAGGAATGTTCAGGGCAATCAGCCGTAGCCGCACGTCGGACTGTGTAAGCCGCAGGTAATCCGTCAGTTCCGAGCCGGCAATATCACCGAGCCTTGAAATCACAGGAGAAGCAAACAGCAAACCTGTTGCGGGATTTGACCAGAATGCACACATCAGCAGGGTATTGACAAAATTTGCCTTGACACAGGAGGTTTCGGGATTCATGTTGTGGATTTTGAGAAGAATCATTTTAGTGTGTTTACGGGAGAAGTAAGCAGAAATATCATAGCTTTTGCTCAGTCCGGCAGGAGTGTCAAACGAGACTTTGACCGCTCCGAACAGGGCGGCAAAAGCATCCATATCAAATACAATGGTCTGAATTTTGGAGTAGGGGACAGTGAACCGTCTTTTCATCAACAGGCCGTCTTTGATCTGGATTCCGTTTTCTACGATTCTGTAGCGGTAGCGGCTGTAAGAGTAGACGGCATAGGAGATGACAGCAATCGCATATACGGCACTGAAACCCAGTGTTCCGATATATTCCATAATATCCCTTGGTCTGTACAGAAATTGCTGGATGATGGACAGCGGTACAAGTACAACGGAAACTTTTAATTTGGGAATCATAGAAAAGGGATGTGTTTTTTTAAATTTTCTTTTGTCCATTGTATTCACCCGTGTTTTCGATATAATTTTTGAGACGGTAGGCGTTGATGAGGGTAATCTGGCTGACGCTTTCAAAAGAACCTGCCATGAGAAGCCGCACGGAACACAGTCCGAAAATTCTCTGCAAAGGTCCCTGAGAGATGACACAATACTGTATTTTGGAGACGGGAATTTTGGTGCGGTGGTAAATAAACACACCGCTGTTGATGGAAATAATGCTGTTCTCAAAGAGATAGCCGCAGTGCTTGTAAAGCATGGGAAAATACAGCAGTATCATTGACAGATAGGCACCGATTCCCAGAATACCGAACAGTATCGCAAAATCGGGAAAAAATACAAACATTCCTCCGTCCAGAAAAGCGTATAGTATCAGCATGGCAGTGGCACGGATTCTCCAGAGCATAATGCATTTTTCCGAAAGGAGATTGTTTTTGAACGTATCGGGAGGTTCCGCACGTCTGAGAATGGATTTCAGATGTTGAGATTGTTTCATAGGGCTTTTCTCCCTTCGTATGGTGTGACTTTGGTATTCATTTTAGCATAAAAAAAATGCAAATTCTATGTAATTTTGTTAATTTTAAAATGGGAAAATGAATTGACGGAACATGAATTTCAGTGTACAATATAGTCGGGTAAAAGTATATAAATCAGGAAGTGAATTTTTTATGAATCTCACAAAAGAAGCTGTTTTATTGATGTCTTCGCTGTCCATTTATCAGGGAATCTTCAACAGAACGGTGCCCAAAGCCTATTATCGTCTGCTGGCGGCAATGGACAAGGATATAACGGAATTTTGCCGTGCATGGGGAGAATTTTTTGCGGTGCTGTGTGACAAACACGGTTCCGAAAGCCTGGCAAAGTGTCTGACGGAAACTGCTCTTTTTGATGAAAATGCTTTTTCGAGAGCTTCTGCGGCAGGTGTCGAAAAGGAATTGCCGTCCTCTGTGCTGAACGCTGTCAGAAGAGATATTTATGCTATCAGAAAATTATACAGCCTTTCGCCTGAAACGATACTGAATGAGTATCCTCACAGAGACGAGTTGGGAGCGGTAGCGGAAAATCTTCCACGCTGGAAAACAGGGGCTCCTGTCAGGGAATTTGCCGATGAAGAGGACACCATAGATTGTCTGGCGGAATTTTACAGAAAGAACGGCTGCGGGATCTTTGCAAGATACCGGGCATTTATCTGGCGTGACGGAAATGTACAGCCTGTCGAACATCCCGATACCATTCGTCTGTCATCCCTCAAGGGCTATGAAATACAGCGTTCCACTGTCATTGACAATACGCTGGCTTTCATCAAGGGCATACAGGGAAACAACTGTCTGCTGTACGGTGACAGAGGAACAGGCAAATCCTCTACGGTCAAAGCTATACTCAACGAGTATTACAAAGACGGACTTCGCATGGTGGAAGTGCCGAAAGACAGGCTTTCGGAATTTCCTTTGCTGGTCGATAAAATTGCCCCTCTGCCGTTGAAGTTTATTATCTTTATTGATGACCTGTCTTTCTCGGAAGAGGACAAGAGCTATGCACAGCTCAAAGCGGTTCTGGAAGGCGGTCTGGCGGCAAGACCTGATAATACACTGATTTATGCGACTTCCAACAGGCGGCATATCATCAAAGAGAATTTTTCCGACCGTGACGGTGATGATATGCATAGAAATGACACCATACAGGAAAGTCTGTCTTTGTCGGACAGATTTGGAATGTCTGTGAACTTCTCCAAGCCCGACAAGGAACAATATCTGGTTATCGTGAAAAACCTTGCGAAAGAGTATCATCTTGACATGAGTATGGAAGAGCTTTGTACCAAAGCCGAAACGTGGGCAATTCAGAGAGGCGGACGCTCTCCGAGAGCAGCCAGACAGTTTATTGCTTTCATGCAGGCGAAAAAATAAGTTGTGTTTTTTAAGGAAAGGGAATGAAAATGAAAAAATTAACAGCAATTCTGGTCAGTGCAGTATTGGCACTGGGTTGTGCGGGATGTTCCTATCATGTACCCGACGGAGAATATCCTGTCAGTATTGCAGGCTATACTTTTGACCGTCAGCCGAAATCCATTGTGTGCCTTGATGATTCGGTGGCGGATATTCTGATAGCGTGCGGCTATGCCGACCTCATCAAAGCACGTTCCGAACAGTGTACACAGGAGGAACTGGAAGATATTGCGACAGTCGGCTCCGAAAAAGAACCTGATACCAATCAAATTCTGGCGGTTGAACCTGATGTGGTATTTGCCGAGAAAACATTGTCGCAGTCTGTACGCAAAAAGCTCAAAGACAAGGATATCAAAGTGCTGACTATGGTAGAAGCCAAAAACAACAAAGACCTGTCTGTTTTATATGAAAGTATCTGTGCGGTGGCAGGAGGAGAAAAGTCCGGCAGAAACAACGGTGTCAAAAAAGCGGAGTCTGTGATTATGACAATGGCAGATTTGCAGAGGATTATTCCGGAAAAAGATATTTTGATGACATCCTGCTATCTGTATGATACGAAAGGCAATGCAGCTTATGACAATACTTTTGCAGGCAATCTGTTTACGTATGCCAATGCCGTGAATGTATGCGGCAGTGATGACGGGGAGAGTCTTAAAAAACTGACACTTTCCAATCCGCTGTATATTTTCTGTGCGGAAGGTGTCAAGGAAAAACTCAAAAGCGATGACAAACTGAAAAATTTGAGTGCTGTCAAAAATGACAGGGTATATGAAATTGATGCTGCTCTCTTTGAACGTCAGGGCAACAGTATTACACAGGTGTTGTCCTTTATGATAGAAACTATGTATCCCGAACTGACGGAGGCTTCCAAAGAAGAGGAATCTTCCGAACAGCAAAGCTCTGAAGAAGAATCAATGGAAGAAGAATCTTCCGAAGAAAGCGTTGAAGAATCTTCAGAAGAGGAATCCTCTGAGGAAAGTATGGAGGAATTCCCGGAAGAATCTTCTGAGGAAAGCGTAGAGGAATCTTCCGAGGAATCCTCTGAAATTGTAGTGAAAGCGGATGATTCACTGGACATCAATTCCCGTATGAGATACAGCTTTGGTGATGAAAACGACAATATCAAGATCATTCAGAGACGTTTGAAAAATCTGGGCTACTTCAAGGGAGAACCGACAGGAGTTTATGACGAAGAAACAGTCGGAGCTGTTTCAGACTATGAGGAAACCAACCGTATTGCACCTGACGGAGCATTAAGCCCTCCCGAACTGTATCTGCTGTTCTCGGATGAGGTACTGCCTGTAAAGAGCGAATAAACCTAAAATGATCCTGTCGGCATATTGTCGGCAGGATATTTTCTGAAAGGAGAAAAAACGAATGATTTATGTCACAGGAGATACGCATGGGGAATTTAACCGTTTCAGCAGTAAGAATTTTCATGCCGGTGCAGAAGATATTGTCATTGTATGCGGAGATTTCGGTTTCCTGTGGGATAACAGCAGGGAAGAAAAATATTGGCAGAAATGGCTTTGTCAAAAACCGTACAAAATATTATTCTGTGACGGCAACCATGATAATTATGATATGCTGAAAGATTATCCCATAGGGGAACTTTTCAAAGGAAAAGTGCAGAAAATAGCGGAAAATATCTATCATCTGATGCGTGGCGAAATGTATGAGATCGAGGGAAAAAAATTTTTTGTCATGGGCGGAGCAATGTCTCACGATACTCAGGATGGCATTTTAGATCCATCGGACAAGAATTTCAGTATACGGGAAAAGGCTTTGCACAGACGCGGCAAAAAAAGGTATCGTGTCAAAGGTATTTCATGGTGGGCGGAGGAAATGCCCGATCAGGAAGAATATTCCCATGCGGAAGAGACACTATTCCGATATGATTACAAGTGTGACTATATTATCACGCACGACTGTCCGTCACAAATTCAGCAGATACTGAAAGAACATTATCTCGACAAAGATAAAAAAGATGAATATTCTTGCAACGAACTGAATGAATTTCATCAAAAGGTTGCAGACAAGTGTAAATTTCGGAAATGGTTTTTTGGACACTATCATATGGATGTTGTTGTCTCTGACAAATTCCGTCTTTTAAATAAAGATATTGTGACACTCAACGGAGAAAAAATATTTTCAAAAAATATCTAAAAAACCATTGACAAAATACAGAAATTATGATATGATTGTTCATGCAAGTGGTCCGGTAGTTCAGCTGGTTAGAACGCTAGCCTGTCACGCTAGAGGTCGACGGTTCGATCCCGTTCCGGATCGCCATGAGCGGATTGAACTCTCTCTCAGACAGGGAGAGTTCAATTTATGTATGCTGGTATAGCTCAGTCGGCAGAGCGCATCCTTGGTAAGGATGAGGTCACCAGTTCGAATCTGGTTATCAGCTCCACAAAAACATAGTGTTTATGCGGCTTTCAGATCTTGAGAGCCGCATATATTTTTTGTCGCTTCAAAAAGTACAGACAGAAGTACAGACATCTGAAAAGTACAGACGATTGAAGCAGCTATCCTTGTAAAAATTTTATTTGAATATTTTGCTTATTGTATTTATGTAAAAAAAAGCATATAATATAATTGACAGAACCCGACACGCCTCTCAACGATGCGTACCACGTCGGGTCATTTAATTATATGAGTGATTATTATGGAACTGAAAGACCATCATGAATTGGAGCAAAAAATTGCTTGACACCAGACAGTTTCTAATATGATAACAAACATATGAAAAAGCAGCTATCCATTGAGGACAGCCGCTGCTTTTTTGAAAAGATATGGTTTTTCAGGCTTTGCTGTGTTATAATTGATTATAATAATATGTGATTACAGGTGAAGCAAAATGGATGAAATAGAAATATTTGATAATAACGGTCAGGAAACATACCGTTCGATCAGAAACAGTGTTATCGCAGCTCAGGGCAAGGTCTATGCCGCTGTAAACTCAGCTATGGTAAATGCCTATTGGGAGATCGGAGAACAAATCTATAAGGCTTGCGGTGAGAATGACAGAGCCGAGTATGGCAAAAATCTATTGCAATACATATCAGATAGGCTTACTGTTGAATTCGGAAAAGGCTATACGGTAAGAAATCTCCGTAATATGAGGCAATTCTATCTTATGTTCCCAATTCGGCACACACTGTGTACCGAATTGAGTTGGTCGCATTACCGTGTGCTGATGAGGATCTCAGATAAGACCGCCCGTGATTTTTATACCGAAGAATGTGCAAAATCAGCGTGGAGCGTCCGGCAGCTTGAAAGACAGATACATACGATGTATTATCAGAGGTTGCTTGCAAGCCGTGATAAAGAAAGTGTTGCCGCAGAAATTCTGACAACAGAGCCTAAACCGGAATA
>DEFH01000062.1 GCA_002350705.1 Ruminococcaceae bacterium UBA2857 | reverse complement strand
ATACCCTTGCCGAGTCCCGATACAACACCGCCTGTCACGAAAATATACTTTCTTGTCATAACTCGATTTCTCCTTCAAATACTGTTTCCGCATAGCCTGTCAGATACACTGTATCATCTGTATATTCGATAATCAGATTGCCGCCCTTGAGCTTGACGGTGATAGGTTCATTCTTCTTGCAAAGACCGTTTTCAACGGCTGCCACCGCAACGGCACACGCACCTGTACCGCAAGCCCATGTTTCACCGCTGCCACGCTCCCATACACGCATTTCAATGGTATGATCATCAATGACTTTGACAAACTCTGCATTGACTCTTTCGGGGAACAGCTCGCTGTTTTCAAAGAGAGGTCCTATTTTTTCCAGATCAATCTTCTGTACGTTGTTGCAGAACACAACACTGTGCGGATTGCCCATGGATACGCAGGTGATATTATATTCCACACCGCCGATAGTGACAGGTTCATTGATGACTTTCGGTTTATTGATGGCAACAGGAATTTCCGATGCTGCCAGAACCGCTTTTCCCATATCCACACGCAGTACATCCACAACACCGTCATGTCTGTATGCTTTGAGTGTTTTAATGCCGCTGAGAGTTTCAACTGTAATGGTATCGCCCTGTACCATATTGTGGTCAAAGAGATACTTGCCAACGCAGCGGATACCGTTGCCGCACATTTTACCTTCACTGCCGTCAAGGTTGTACATTTTCATTTTAGCGTCTGCCACGTCCGACGGACAAATCAGGATCACTCCGTCACCGCCGATACCATATCTTCTGTCGGCAAATCTGACACTCAATCCCTCCGGATTATTGATCTTCTGGTCGAAACAGTTGAAATAGATATAGTCATTGCCGCAGCCCTGCATTTTTGTAAACTTGAGTTTCATTTTTTCGGTTCTCATGTCATTGATGTTGACAAGCTCCGTGCTGTATTCGGAGTATTTACTCTTGAGGGAATCTGCCAAAGCGTTAGCTGTGTCGATAGAGGTCAGACAGGGGATATTTCTTTCAACAGTCTTACGTCTGATCTTCACGCTGTCACGAGTCGGAATTCTGCCCTTTGATGACGTGGAAATAACATAGTTGATTTTGCCGCTTTCAATGAGCGTCAGCGTATTTTCCTTGCTGTTCTCATGGATTTTGTCCACTTCGATAACATCAAGACCGTAATTTCTGAGTGTCTGGGCAGTGCCCTTTGTGGCATAGAGGGTAAAACCGAGTTCATCATACTTTTTGGCAACGTCACCAATTTCGCCCTTATCGGGATTTCTGACAGTGATAAACACACCGCCCTGTTTTGTCATCTTGTAGCCTGCCGCAATCAATCCTTTGTAAAGTGCCTCTTCGAGAGTATTCGCAATGCCGAGAACCTCACCTGTGGACTTCATTTCCGGACCGAGCTGGTTGTCAACATTGATGAGCTTTTCAAAGGAGAATACCGGCACTTTGACCGCAACATACGGAGAACGCTTATACAAGCCCGTACCATACCCCATGTCTTTGAGTTTTTCGCCAAGCATGGCTCTTGTGGCAAGGTCAACCATTGGTACGCCTGTCACTTTGCTGATATAAGGAATCGTTCTGGAAGAACGGGGATTGACTTCGATTACATACAGCTTGCCCTCATAAATCAGGTACTGGATATTGACAAGTCCCTGTGTTTTGAGAGAAACGGCAAGGTTTTTGGAAGTGGTGATGATATTCTGTGTCATCTCGTCGCTGATATTCCATGCAGGATATACGGCGATAGAGTCGCCTGAATGGATACCGGCTCTCTCCACGTGCTGCATGATACCCGGAATGAGAATATCTTCACCGTCACAAATGGCATCTACTTCCAGTTCCGTACCGGAGAGATACTTGTCGATCAGAATCGGGTTTTCGATATTCTGTGCGAGAATGATTGCCATATATTCTTTGACATCCGCCTCATTAAAGGCAATAATCATATTCTGACCGCCCAGCACATAAGACGGACGCAGCAATACGGGATAACCGATTTTTTCGGCAACTTCCAGAGCTTCGGGAGTTGTCATAACGGTGAAGCCTTCGGGACGCTTTACATGATGGAGTTCGAGAAGTTCGTCAAAACGCTCTCTGTCCTCCGCCATATCAATGCTGTCGGCAGAGGTTCCCAGAATATTGACACCCTGTGCATTGAGGAACTTTGTCAGCTTGATGGCAGTCTGACCGCCAAATGCGACAACAACACCATACGGTTTTTCTGTTGCGATAATGCCCATGACATCTTCATTGGTCAGCGGCTCAAAATACAGTCTGTCGGCTGTGTCAAAGTCGGTGGAAACGGTTTCGGGGTTGTTGTTGACGATAACAACATCATAGCCTGCTTTTTTGAGTGCCCATACACAATGTACCGACGCATAGTCGAATTCGATACCCTGACCGATTCTGATAGGTCCCGAACCGAATACGATAATTGTCTGACGGGGAGAATTTTGTTCTTTAATGAAGGCTTCTGCTTCATTGTCCTTGTCATAGGTGGAGTAGAAATAGGGTGTTTCAGCCTTGAACTCTGCCGCACAGGTATCCACCATTTTATACACAGGCACCATCGGATTCTGTACTTTGCAGCCTGTCAGCTTTTCAATGGTTCTGTCAAGGAAACCGTACAGCTTTGACTTGCGGTAAAGCTCTTCTGTCAGCTGTGAGCAGGAAAGCTCTTTTTCACAGTTTACAAGATTCAGGAATTTATACAAGAACCACTCGTCTATCATGGTAATGCGGTGAATTTCGTCAACGGAGATACCTCTTTTGAGAGCCTCATAGACACAGAAGATTCTTTCATCATCACAAACAGAAAGTCTGTCATGAATTTCATTTTCGCTCATTGCTTCAAACTTGGCGGAAGACAGGGTATCATGACTGATTTCCGCACCTCTGACAGCTTTCATCATTGCCTGCTCAAAGGTCGGAGCAATGGACATGACTTCGCCTGTTGCTTTCATCTGAGTGCCGAGTGTTCTCTTGGCATAGACAAATTTATCAAAAGGCCATTTCGGGAACTTGACAACAATATAATCCACTGCCGGTTCAAAGCAGGCATAAGTCGTGCCTGTGACGGCATTTTTAATTTCATTGAGTGTGTAGCCGATCGCCAGTTTAGCGGCAACCTTTGCAATCGGATAACCGGTTGCTTTGGAGGCGAGGGCGGAGGAACGGGATACACGGGGATTTACTTCGATAACGGCATATTGAAAGCTTTCGGGTTCGAGTGCAAACTGACAGTTACAGCCGCCCTCTACACCGAGAGCCTGTACAATGTCCAGTGCAGCGGAACGCAGCATCTGATATTCTTTATCGGCAAGCGTGACCGCAGGAGCAACAACGATACTGTCACCGGTATGTACACCGACAGGATCCACATTTTCCATAGAACATACCGTAATGGCATTGCCCAGCTTGTCACGGACAACTTCAAATTCAATTTCTTTCCAGCCGGAAATACACTTTTCAACGAGTACCTGTGTAATCGGGGAAAGTGCCAGTCCATTGGAAGTGATTTCACGCAGTTCCACTTCATTGTTGACAATGCCGCCGCCTGTGCCGCCCAGTGTGAACGCAGGACGGATAATGACAGGATAGCCGATTTCATTGGCAAATTCCACCGCAGACTGTACATCATTGACAACGGTTGAGGGAATCACAGGCTGGCCGATAGATTCCATGGTGTCTTTGAACATCTGTCTGTCTTCGGCTTTGTCAATTGTTTCAGGCTTTGCACCGAGGAGCTTGACATTGTGCTTTTTAAGGAATCCCTCTTTGGCGAGCTGCATGGAAAGTGTCAGACCTGTCTGACCGCCCAGTGTCGAAAGAATCGCATCGGGTTTTTCTTTGACAATGATTCTCTTGACAGTTTGGAGTGTCAGCGGCTCGATATATACTTCATCCGCCATCGCTTTGTCTGTCATGATGGTAGCAGGGTTGGAGTTGACGAGAATAACTTCAAGACCTTCCTCTTTCAAAGCACGGCAGGCCTGTGTGCCTGCATAGTCAAATTCGGCAGCCTGTCCGATTACGATAGGACCGGAACCGATTACAAGAACTCTTTTGATACTTTTATCCTTAGGCATTTTTGTTATCCTCCATCATCTTGATAAATTTGTCAAACAGGAAAGACGTGTCCAGCGGACCGCCGCAGGCTTCGGGATGGAACTGCACCGTAAAGGCAGGCATATTGGTATAGGCTACACCCTCACAGGTACCGTCATTCGCATTGATAAAGCTGGCATAGGCTGTCTCCGGCAGGGATTCGGAAATCACCGCATAGCCGTGATTCTGGCTTGTGATATAAACTCTGCCTGTCTTGACATCAACAGCAGGCTGATTTTCGCCTCTGTGGCCGTATTTGAGTTTTTTGGTCTTTGCTCCCTGTGAAGCGGCAAACAGCTGGTGTCCGAGACAAATACCAAAAGTCGGTATTTTTTCCTCGCTGAGAATTCTGAGCTGTGCAATGATTTCCTGATTGTCCTGGGGATCGCCCGGACCGTTGGAAAGCATCAGACCGTCAGGATTCATGGCTTTGATTTCCTCGGCAGAGGTGCTGCCCGGTACAATGGTGACTTTACAGCCACGTTTCACCAGTTCTCTGCGGATGTTATATTTGGCACCGAAGTCCATCATGACAACATGATATTTTGGGTTTTCAGGCTCAAAGACTTCCGTTTTGTCCGTCATGACAGATTTGACAGCATCAACTACTTTAAAGTCTTTCAGACCTTCTGCATCGGACAGGTCAGGTTTTGTATACATGAGTTTCGCATTCATGACACCGTACTCTCTGACGGTTTTCGTCAAACAGCGTGTATCAATTCCGTAAATGCCCGGAATGTCTTTCTCCTTTAAAAAGGTGTCAATCACACCCTCGCAACGGAAGTTGGACGGCTGCTGACACCACTCTCTTACGATATAAGCCTTCAGATAAGGCTTTTTGCTTTCAAAGTCAGACGGAATCATGCCGTAGTTGCCGATCAGGGGAAATGTCTGGCAGACAATTTGTCCGAAATAGCTCGGGTCGGTCAGTGTTTCCAGATAGCCTGTCATTGCTGTTGTAAAGACAAGCTCTCCGACAATTTCCTTTTCTGCACCAAATGCAAAGCCTTCATAAATATCCCCGTTTTCCAACATCAGATAGGCTTTTTTCTCCATATTTTGACCAATCCTTTCTTATAATCATCACTCAGTTCTCATAGGTACTCAAAAGACGCTTGGCAACTTCTATTTTGGTAATACGCAGATCCATTGCCTGTCTTTCGAGATACTTGTGAGCCTGAGGTTCTGTCATTGACAGGTATTCCATAAGAATACATTTTGCACGGTTGATGACACGGATATCATCAATTTTTTTCCGCAGTTTCACATTTTCCTTTTTCACGCCTCCCAGACGATTCCGCATTGCCTCTGTCAGATGGACAGCTTTCGCAAACATCTGACGGCTGAGCGGATTGCCCAGGACAAACACACCGTAAGGTGCCACACGGCTTTCTATTTCAGCCTCATGGTCACTTCTGACCACCAGTATCACACCGGCATCCGTTGCATTGCACACATCCAGAGCCAGACCGTCGCCGAATTCATCGGGGAGCGGTGTATGAATAATCACCAGGTCATACTCATGCTCAGAAATATGTCTGCGTCCGTCCGCACCGCTTTTTCCGCTGTCGATGACACTGCACCTTTCAGGCTTGAGCAGCTGCAAAAAGGAAGCTGTTGCCTGTTCCTGAGCCGATATGATCAGTACTCTGTCCAAACGCCAAGACACCTTTCTTTCTATTTTACAAAATTTTTGTTCTTCATTCAAGACATATTTTAAATTATTTCAAAATATCTGTTTTCCAGCAGAGATTTTTGTTCGGCACTTTGCAGGGAACGACTGACAATTTCTTCTGTCATGCGGATGTAGTTGTCATACACCGCTTGCGGGAGACAGCTCTGCACAAAATCGCTGTGTTTGGCAAGCTCAACTGCCTGTGCCAGAGAATGAGGCAGTTTTTTGGACTGTGTACCGATTTCCGACGGTTCGCACAGGGGAAGCTCCTGTTCAATGCCCTCCAGACCGGCATACAACAGCAGGGCAAATGCCAGATACGGATTGCAGGACGGATCGGGTGAACGGAAATCCAGTCTTGCATCCTCCGTTTTCACTTCGGGCAGGCGAATCAGTGTATTGAGGTTCTGATACGACCAGTCCACCGTTTCGGGAGCCTTGTAAGCACCGAAACGCTCATAGGAATTCGCAAGCGGATTGAAAAACACTGTCATTTCGGCTGCGTGTTTGAGGATTCCTGCCATAAAATGCCGTGCATTGTCAGAAATACCGTCGCCTCTGTCTTTAAAGATGTTAAAGCCGTATTTTTTCAGCATGAGATGGATGTGCATACCGTTGCCGCTCTTGTCGGGCAAGGGCTTGGGCATGAACGATGCAAACAGACCATTGGATGCTGCGGCAGTTTTCACGACAGTTTTGAAAGTCATAAAGTCATCTGCTGCGGAAAGCAGATCGGACGGTTTAAAATCAATTTCATTTTGTCCGGGACCGTTCTCATGGTGAGAGGAAAGCGGTTCAATTTCCATTTCCTCCAGCGTCAGACAGATTTGTCGGCGGACGTTTTCCCCTCTGTCAAGCGGTGCCACATCAAGATAGCCTGCACGGTCCTGCGGAATACGGGTAGGATTGCCGTTGTCATCCGCTCTGAAAAGATAAAACTCACAGGCAAACCCTGCACGACTGTGAAAGCCCATTTGTTCACTTTTTTCAACAGCATTTTTCAGAATGTTCCTGACATCACACGCAAAGGGTGTTCCGTCAGGCATCCTGACATCACACAGCAACCGCACCACTCTTCCCTGCTGCGGTCTCCACGGCAGCACCTTCAGCGTGGACGGATCGGGAAACAGTAACAGATCTGTATTTTCGGCTCCGCCAAAGCCGTCAATATCCGAAGCCGTGATATGCACACCGAATTCAAATACTCTTTCCAGCTCCTGAGCCATCACAGAGATATTCTTCTTGACTCCGAAAATATCGAAAAAGACCAGTCTGACAAACTTGACATCGTTTTCCGTGACAAACTGCAAAACTTCTTTTACAGTAAATTTCAACTCCGATATCCCCTTTTCTTGTTATTATTCAATTTATTATAATAACAGATTCAAAGAGTTTTGTCTATACGCATATTGTTCACAATTTTTACCGTTTTTGCAAAAAACTGTCCGAATTGACAAATTCCGACAAAAGTCTGTTTTTCAGCCGGCACAAGCCGCAGCGTGTTCCCCGCATGAAAGAATCCACACCAGTACAAACGCTCCCGCAAGCATCACACAGCTTGGCAGGATTTCCCATGAAGCAGGCACTCCCGGAAAAATATCATAAACAGATGCCATTACAAAGCCTGTAATCATTAAAAAGGTCTGGACAGGAAAATGGTTCATTGCCTTTTCGAGAAATTTTGTACATAAAAGTATTCCTGCTGTCACACTGATTCCCAGTATGCCGATATACAGCCAATTCACAGCAACGATTGCCTGTAATACGGTTTCATACATTCCCAGAACAAGCAAAATATGTGATGTACTGATTCCCGGCAGCACCAGTGCCGCTGCAATCACCAGTCCGCATACAGGCAGCAGCCATATATTTCCCGACGTCAGCTCCGACCTCGGAAGAAAATTCAATCCCACTGCCATCAGAACCCCCGGCAATATAAATACCGTCTGCCAAAGATTCGAGCCTTTGATATCCGCTTTTTTCAGCATTAACGGAACACTTCCCAGTATCGCCCCGATAAAAAAATACCGCATCGGAAAATAAAATCTGTCCGTCAGCCAGAGTACCGCCTTTGAAAACACCAGTACTCCGATGAGCCCTGCCACTGCTGTCTGCATCAAAAAAAAGAAATTGCTTTTAAAATGTTTTGTCAGGTCGCTGACTGCCCGAATAAGCCTGTCATAGATTCCCAGAATAATCGCCGTTGTTCCTCCGCTGACTCCCGGAATCAGCATAGCGGCACCGATTGCCATGCCGCAAAGCGTATTTTTCCCCAATGATTTCATAGATACCCTCCGTTGATTGTTCTCTCTCCAGTATATGAGATGAAAACAAATGTCATTCTTTGGAAAATTAAGTATTGATTTTTGCAAAAGTTTATGTTATAATCAGTCTGTTCTCATTTCTCGGGGAATGACAAATTGACGGAGGCTTAGCTCAGCTGGTTAGAGCGCCTGCTTCACACGCAGGAGGTCACTGGTTCGAGTCCAGCAGTCTCCACTCCTTTCTTTTTTATTTTTTTAGTAACGGACGGATTTGATTTTCGTCCGTTACTTTTTTATGCTCCCAATATAAAGGAATTTTCGATGGATGTTTTTTCTTGACAAGCATTTTTCCGTGTGCTATCATGAAAAAACAATCACACAAAGGAGATGATATGCCTTGCTCAAAATCAGGAACATTACAAAACAGTACAGAACAGGTGACCTCATACAAACCGCTCTGGATGATGTCAGCCTGAATTTCCGTGACAATGAATTTGTTGCGATACTCGGTCCCTCCGGCTCGGGCAAAACCACACTGCTCAATATTATAGGCGGTCTGGACAGATACGACAGCGGTGATTTGATTATCAACGGCATTTCTACCAAGAAATACAAAGACCGTGACTGGGACTCTTATCGTAATCATACCATTGGTTTCGTGTTCCAGAGTTACAATCTGATCCCTCATCAGAATATCCTCGCCAATGTTGAGCTGGCTCTGACCATTTCGGGCATTTCCAAGTCCGAAAGAAGAAAACGTGCCAAAGACGCTCTTGAAAAAGTCGGTTTGGGCGACCAGCTCCACAAACGTCCCAACCAAATGTCGGGCGGTCAGATGCAGAGAGTTGCCATTGCCCGTGCCTTAGTGAATGATCCGGATATTCTTCTTGCAGACGAGCCGACAGGTGCATTGGATTCTGCTACCAGTGTGCAGGTCATGGACTTGCTCAATGAAGTTGCAAAAGACAGGCTTGTCATTATGGTAACACATAACCCGGAACTTGCCGACCAATATGCCAACCGTATTGTCAGGCTTTCCGACGGAAAAATCACGGATGACTCGAACCCCTTTGAACCCGAAAAAGACGAAAAAGAACCCGAACATAAAAACATGGGCAAATCTTCCATGTCATTTCTCACAGCGTTGGCTTTAAGTTTCAACAATCTCCGCACCAAAAAGGGCAGAACTCTTTTAACATCCTTTGCAGGCTCTATCGGCATTATCGGAATTGCCCTGATACTGTCGCTTTCCAACGGTGTGAATCTTTATATTGACAGTATTCAGCGAAGTACCATGACCGCCTATCCCATCACTATTGAAGCACAGACGATTGATTTGTCCGGCATCATGGAGGCCAGACGCAATTCCCTTTCCCACAAAGCCGACCATGATATGAACTCTGTTTATTCCGACAACTCCCAAATGGAAGCGGTTTCCAAAATCTCCACGAGTTTTACCAAAAACAATCTCACAGACTTCAAAAAATATCTTGATGACGAAAACAGCGAAATTCATCAATATATCGGTGACAATGGTATTATTTACTCCTACAATACCAAGTTTGATGTCTATTCCTATGATGAAAATGATACGCTTGTCAATGCAGACGGCAGTACACTCCAGGAGCAGAAACAGCAGTCCCTTTCCTTTGGCGGTATGCAGTTCGGCATGACAGACCGTGCCATGTCCATGATGGGCGGCGGAAGCAAGCTTTTTGAGGAACTTCTCCCCGATCCCCAAACCAAAACTGCCAGCAAAGTGATTACAGATAATTATGATGTCATTTACGGCACCATGCCGAAAGAATACAATGAACTCGCCATGATCCTTGACGAAAACAATGAAATTTCTATCACGGCACTCTATCAGTTGGGACTGCTCCCCACAGACGAGTACAAACAGATTGCCCGCAAAATCGAAAAAGGCGAGGAAATCAAACTGGAAGAACATCAGATTTCTTACAGTGACATTTGCAGCAAGGAATATTATTTAATGCCCATATGCGACTACTACACCAAAAACCGTTTTGGTACATATGACAATATTTCTTCCGACAATGAACGGCTTGAAAAAAAGCTTCAGCAGGAAACCGTACTGAAAATTACTGCCATTCTCAAACCAAAGGCTGACTCTGACAATATCCTGATTCAAAGTCCTCTGGGCTACACCCGTCTTTTGACAGACTATCTCATGGATTATACCAATGAAAGCGGTGTTGTTAAGGAACAGAAAAAATATCCGACGGAGAATGTCCTCAACGGTATGACATTTGAGCCAAAAAACGATGATGAAAAAATCAAAGATGCTCAAAAATATATCCGTAATCTTGGTGTTACAGAAAAAGCAAGTATGTATATGAGTGTATTAGCATCCCTTGCCATGTCGGGAGAAAGCTCACAGGCTGCTGTGCCTGAACAGACAACCATGCCCGATATGTCCTCTCTGACACCAGAAATGCTCGCACAGTTGCAGCAGTCACAGCCTGCACAGGCTTCCGCACCTTCTCCCGCAACGGAAGAGGGTATGGCAAAACTGTTTGACGAGTATATGAAAAACCCTGATAATGATGTTTTAATTACCATTTATGACCGTTATGTTTCCACAGGTACTTATCAGGACAATCTTTCATTGATGGGTGTCGTAAGTCCCGAGGCACCGTCTGCCATCAATATTTATGCGGACAGCTTTGAAGACAAGGACAAAATTTCCGAGTGCATTGAAAACTACAATCAATCCGTTGAGGAAGAAAACAAAATCACCTATACAGATTTTGTCGGTTTGCTGATGTCCTCGGTTACAACGATTATCAATGTGATTTCCTATGTACTGATTGCCTTTGTAGCGGTGTCCTTGGTGGTATCGTCGATTATGATAGGCATTATCACCTATATTTCGGTACTCGAACGCACAAAGGAAATCGGTATTCTGCGAGCCATCGGAGCTTCCAAGAAAAACATTTCTCAGGTATTCAATGCCGAGACGTTTATTATCGGACTGTTTTCGGGACTGATGGGAATCGGTATTTCTTTATTGCTGCTGATACCCATCAATGCGATTATTCATGTCATCACCTCAGATATGGCAGTCAACGCGGTTCTGCCCGTCAACGGGGCGGTGATTCTGGTCGTGCTGAGTGTTCTTCTGACACTGACAGGCGGCTTGATTCCTGCCGGAAAGGCTGCCAAAAAAGATCCCGTGACTGCTCTGCGGACAGAATGATCGGGGCTTTTCCCCAACCCCCTGCAAGGGCTGCCCGCCCTTGACCTCGGCAGGGATGAAAATCCCTGCACTCATATCTATAGAAACAGCCTCCTGCAAGAAACTGCTCTTGCAAGAGGCTGTCATTTTTTACACAAAACATCCGTTTTATTTAACGGTCACTTTGAAGTATTTTTTGTCAACAACACCATCGGCATCCATTGCTTTGATGCAGATGTCATAATCAACCGCCTGAGTCGGTTTGATAGATACCGTATTGTTGGTACTGTATTTCTGTTTTTCTACCCAGCTGCTGGCACTTGACTTCTTGTAGTAGAAGGCGTAGGTGTAAGGAGCTGTACCGCCTGTTGCGGAACCTTTCATGGTGACAGTTCCGCCAAGACTGATTGAATCGACATTGACGGTAGAAGTATTCTTGATACTGTCAATGACATGGAAAGTGAAGTACTTTTTAACGATCGTACCGCTGT
Source organism: Ruminococcaceae bacterium UBA2857 (assembly GCA_002350705.1). Classification (GTDB taxonomy): domain Bacteria; phylum Bacillota; class Clostridia; order Oscillospirales; family Acutalibacteraceae; genus UBA1213. The sequence continues at coordinate 4,681 of DEFH01000062.1, read as the reverse complement.
CGTCCTTTACCTTGACGCAGAGATCATATTCTGTGGCATTTGACGGTTTCACGGTAACGGTCGCATTGGAAGTGAAGTTCTGCTTTGTTACCCAAGTCGTATCTGTTTTTTTCTTGTAAAGGACCGCATAGGTATAGTTGCCCGTACCGCCCTTTGCCGCTGCATTGACAGTAAGGGAACTACCGAGTATCACCTCGTCGGAAACGATGGTTGAATCGTTCTGCAAAGCCTCCTGAGACGCCTCCACTTTTACATTGAAAGTCTTTTCGACAACCGTACCGTTTGCATCCTTGACCTTTACACATATGATATAATCGGCATTCTTGGAAGGAAGCACAGAGATTTCGGAAGCGGTGCCGAAATCCTGTTTGGTTGTCCACTTGGTGTCGGTTGTTTTCTTGTAGAGTACAGCGTAGGTATACGGAGCGGTACCGCCTGTTGCGGAAGCAGATACACCGACTCTTTCACCGAGTTTGATTTGTGCTGCGGAAACTGTGGAAGTATTGGTCAGTGCATTTTGTTTTTCCTTGACAACGACATTATAATATTCTTTTGCAATCGTGCCGTCAGCGTCCTTGACCTTGACACAGATCTGATAGTAACCGGCTGTTTTCGGAGTCACGGAAGCGGCTGCATTCGTGCTGAAATCAGCAACTTTTGTCCAGCTCTTTGCCGTGAATTCTTTGCAGAAGTAAGCATAGGTATAGCTGCCCTTGCCTCCTGTTGCGGAAGCGGTCACAGATACGCTTTCCCCGAGATTGATGGTATCTGCACTGATTTTTGAAGTGTTGGCGAGTACATCGGCTACATTGACAGTCAATGTCTGCACAGCAGTATTGCCGCTGCTGTCCTTTGCTGTGACACGCACACTGTAAGCACCTGTTTTCGCAGGCTTGAAGAGCACAGCCGTCTTTGCGGAGTAGTCTGCAATGGTTGTCCATGCGGAAGCTGTAGAGAGTTTCTGTTCATACTTGTAAGTGGTATTGCCTGTACCGCCTGCGGAGTCACCGACAACCGCCAGCATTTCACCGATAGTCAGCGTATTGGCAGATACGGAAGAGGTATTCTTCAAAGCATCGTTTACCTGTAAGGTAAAGAATTTTTTGGTTTCAATGCTGTCCTTATCCTTAACTTTAATGCAGATATCATAAGTGCCTGCACTTGCGGGAGTAAATTCCTTGGAGGCGGTGGTGCTGTAGGAAGAGAGAGTTGTCCAGCTCGAAGCAGAGGACAGCTTATAGAGCATATTGTACTGATAGTCCTTGACACCGCCGAATGCAGAGCCGTCCAGTGTAACAGACTTGCCTGTCAGAATACTGTCAGCCGATACAGCGGAAGTATTGGTCAGAGGAGCATTGACAAGTACATTACAGAAGACAACCTTTCCGTCGGAAGTAGCGGCGGAAACTCTTGTCACACCTGCGGCAACGGCTGTAATCGTGCCGTCTTTGGCAACGGTGGCAACCTTGGTATTTTCACTTTTCCATGTAACGGTCTTGTCCGTGGTTCTGGCGGTGTCGATAGAAGCTGTCAGTTTGACAGTTCTGCCTTCGGCTGTTTCGACAGAGGTTTTATTCAGTGAAATACTGTTGGCAAGTTTCTTGAACTTCACGTCATTGTAGTTGGAATACATTTCGGCATAGCTGCCCTCATAGCCCGAAATCGTTACATTCGGCAAATCATAGAAACGTGCGGAGATTTCCGTAACGGTGGCAGGAATGGTAACGCTTGTCAGAGAGGTCATACCGGTTGTTTCAAAGTTCAGTTTTCTGACGCTTGCCGGGAAAACAATGCTTGTCAGATTGGAGCAGTTTTTGAAAGCTCTGCTGTTCTGGATATTGGTCACGGTGTCAGGTACGGTATAGGCACCTTTTTTGCCGTTCGGAACATAGTAAAGCTCTGTCATATCCTTTCTGTAAACAACACCGTCTACGGTTGCATAATCGGTGTTGGTGGAAGCAAAATTCAGTGCTGTCAGGCTTTCGCAGTTTTCCATGACATAACCCATATCAAAAGTGCTTGTGAAGTTTTTCTGGAAAGTAATGGAGGTGAGCTTTCTGGCATCCTTGAAAGCACGGTCATAGATGGAAGTTACGGTTATGGGAGCGGTATAGGCACCTGTTTTGCCGCCCGGTACAAATACGATCTGTGTCTTTGCCTTGTTGTAAAGGACACCGTCAACCGCTGTATAAGTGGGGTTGTTGGCACTGACAGTGATAGTCGTAAATTTCGGACAGTTCTCAAACTTGTAGTAAGCATTGAAGTCATTGAAATTCGTGGACAGATTAAGAGTAACAAGGTTCGGACAGTTGTTGGTAGCAGCGTCACGGATTCGGCCGTAAGAAACAATGCTTTCGGGGATCGTGACGGTTGCAGCACCCTTCGGGAATGCATAGATATAATCCTTTGCCGTATTCATAAGACAGCCGTTTTCAGAGGCAAAGCGTGTACTTTCGGGATCTACCGCAAATTCGGTAATACTGAAACAGTTATCAAAACAGTTATCTCCTGCATTCGTCACAGATGCCGGAATGGTCAGCTTGGTGATCCCCGTACAATTTCTGAAAGTATATTCACCGTCAATTCTGGTAACGGTATCGGGGATAGAGAGTTCACCTTCATATTTTTCAGGCACATACCAGAGGGTTGTTTTGTCCTTGTTATAAACAACACCGTTGACGGAGCTGTGCCACTGGTTATTTTCATTGACATTGATGGCTTTGAGGGCAGATGTCTTGCTGAAATAGCTCAGATACAGATTGCGTGTTGCGGCAGGAACATTCAGTTCTGTCAGTTTCTCTGCCGTAGAGAATGCATAATAATAGATATCGCTTACCGTATCCGGCATGGTGTAAGCACCTGTTTTCTGAGCCGGGTAAACATAGAGATTTGTTTTGCCCTTGTTGTAGAGAACACCGCTGTCATCGGAGAAATAGATATTGTCTGTGGGAACGGTAACGGATTTCAGTGCATTCATGGTGCAAATATCATACGTGTCGATATAGCGTGTATTCAAGCCGAATTTGAGAGCAGTAATTTTGTCACAGTCACGCAGTGCACTATTGCCGATCGTTTCTACCGTATCGGAAAGGGTAACTGTACCCGATTTTGCTTTCGGACAGTAGATCATTTTTTTGCCGTCTTTACTGTACACGATACCGTCAACGGATTTGTATCTTGTATCGTTTTCGTCGATATTGATAGCTTCAAGGGTATTTCCGCACTTGTCGAATATATTGAAGAAGTTGGGTTCTTTGTCACTGACAATGCTGGAAGGAATGGTAATACTTTTCAGACCGCTCGAATTCTTGAAAGTAGTATCATTGATCCATTGTGTGCCGTCTTTGAGGGTAACATCTGTTACACCGCCCTTGACGGTAATGGTAACATTGCCGAAGTAGACAATGCCGTCAGGCTGCTTGGACATCCAGCCGCTGCCGTCCAGACAATGGTCTTCCAGATAAATGTACTTGTTGGGAATGTTATAAAAAGTCGTGAGTTTCGGGGTATTATAGAAAGCGGAGTTGTCCATTCTCTCAAAGCCTTCACCGAAATATACCTTTGTCAGTGATACACAGTTTTCAAAAGCACTGCTGTAGATTCTTTTCAGACCGCCCAGTTTTACCCATTGCAGACTTACACAGCCGTTGAAGCTGTTGGAAGCGACATATTCGATATTATCAGGCAAAGTAAGATTCGTAAGGTTCGTGCAGTTCTGAAAAGCATTGTACTCGACTCCTTTAAAGCCTGCACCGAAAGTGATACTTTGCAGGGAACGGCAGTTATAGAAAGCATAGCCGTCTATTTTCTGGAACGTATCCGGAAAAGCGATACTCTGAAGAGCCGTATCCTCACGGAAGGCCTCATAGCCTACTGTCTGGAGAGCGGATCCTTCTGCAAAAGTCACCTTTTTCAGATTGCGGCAGGCATAGAAAGCATAGCTGTCGATTCTTTCAACGGCAGCAGGAATGGTAACTTCGGAGATATAGGTTCCCTGGAATGTACCGCTCGGCACAGTTGTCATGGTCTGTGAAAGGGTAACGGAAGTAACCGAACTACAGTTTTTGAACGCATAGCCGCCCATTTCAGGCAGATTTGCGGGGAGTGTTACTTTGGTAAAGAGTTTGCACTCTTCAAAGGCAGACTGACCGATTCTTTGAAGACCTGCGGGGAATGTGACATTTTTCAGATAATAGCATCTGTAGAAAGCGGCATCACCGATTTCTGTCAGACCGGCAGGGAAATTCACGGATGTAACGGTGGAATCCCTGAAAGAATTGGCATCGATCTTCTTGATGGTGCTTGGGAGAGTGACTTTCTGTACCACAGAGGAACCTCTGAAAGTACCGGCACCGATGACTTCAACGGCAACACCGTTGATTTTGGACGGAACCGTGACATTGGCAGCGGAGCCGTTATATTTTACGGTAGTCACCGTACCGGCATCGTTGATTTGATATTCAAAATCGCCCTCCGTAAGAGTTTCAGCCGCACTGACGGCAACGTTAGTACCGAGCAGATTGCCTGTGGAAACACTCACGCCTGTGCCTGCCACCATAGCGATTGCCATAGAGCCGGCAATGATTTTTCTCAGAATTCTGGAAGATTTCATTGGTTGTTTGCCTCCTAAAAAATATTTGACAATATTATAACACATGACACCAGTTTCCAAGTTTCAGAG